>NZ_JBIVHB010000011.1:33840-206019 GCF_044748965.1 Cupriavidus sp. NPDC089707 | reverse complement strand
CACTACGCCGCTTCGTCAGAAGTTAACAGAGCCAGCGTTCCAGCCGTTGCGCGTAAACGTCAGCCCAACCGACCCCAGATTTATGCAACAACGCCCAGTTGATCGCCAACATGACAGATTTAGCCTTTCGTTGTTTTTTGGCGACTGAAATGTCAATTTGTGTTAAATCTAATTCAAATCGGATTTTTCCTAAATACGGCATTAACGCATTCCGATAATGTCGCGCCCAAATTGGCGCGGCGAATCGCGCTACGTATAAAGGAGACTCCGGCAGGCCCTTGTCCGTAGCCACACATCCAGCAGACCGCGCTCAACCAGAAAGGGAGCGCGGCAAGTGCAGCAGCAACGGGTATTTTCGGGCGAGGCTAGCCACAAGGGGCGCGGGCGCGCCGTGGCCTTGTGGTTGGCTACGGTAGCGTTTGCCGCGGCGGCAACAGCCATTGCCATCGACGCGCTCGCTGCCGGCGTCGTCCCGGACGGTGGGACGGAGACCACCGTCACGACCGGCGCTGGCGGGCGTACCACCGTTGGTATCGCCAATCCTGTTGGCGGCGTGTCCACCAACACGTACCGCGAATTCAATGTCCCGCGCGCCGGCGTTGATCTGGACAACCGTGCGGCGCAGGCCCGAACGATCCTGAACCAGGTAACGAGCACCAGCCCTTCCGTGCTGGAAGGGCCGCTGTCCGTACTGGGCACCACTCATGCCCATGTCATCGTTGCGAATCCCAACGGGATTTCCGTGAACGGTCTGACCGTGCACGGCGTCGGCAATCTGGCGCTGACGACAGGTCAGGTCACGTTCAACGACTTCAACACAGCCAACGGGCAACTGCAGCGCAACCTCGTCATCCAGACAGGGCAGGGCGCGATCGAGGTCGGCGCCGATGGCCTTTCCGGTACCTTGCTGAACCTTGAACTGGTTGCCAAGCAGATTCGTGTGGGCGGCCCGGTCACGAACCTGTATAGCAACCCGAATGCCCGGGTTCGCGCCGTGGCGGGCAGCAGTCGCGCAGAGATCGATACCAGCGTCTCGCCCACCGATAACCTGACGCCCTGGATCACCTACTCGGCGGCGCCCGGCACGGCGGGGCAAAGCGTTGCGATCGACATCACCGCCGCAGGCAGCCTCAGTTCGGGACGCGTCGAGCTTCTCGTTACCGATCAAGGCGCCGGGGTGCGCCACGCGGGATCGGCGTTTGCGACCGCGGGCGACTTTGTGGTGTCCGGCTCCGGCGACCTGCTGCTCGCCTCAGGGAAAATCTCGGCAAAGCAGGATGTGCTGATCGGCAGCGGCGGCTTCATCGGGACCGGCGACGTCAGCGCGGGACGCTATATCCAGGTTGCCTCGGATCGCGTCGACCTGTTGCAGGCAACGCTCGCCGCTGGCACCAGTGCCCCTGGCGATCTGGTGATCGGTGCTAAAGGGCAAGTCCACAGTCAGCCCGTGCGCCTGACGGATGCGACGCTCGCGGCCAGCGGCGGCATCGGAATTTTTGATGCCGGTGCCGGCGTGATCCTGAGCGGCACGGAGGGCACCGCGGGCGGCAACGTCGTGGTCGCAGCGCCCACGCTCACGACGCAGGCGGGAAGCCGCCGATCGGCGCTGACCTCGAGCGCTGGCACGGTGACAATCGAGACGGGTGATGCGACGCTCGCGAGCACCGATCTCGACGGCGTGGCCGGTACCGGCATCCGGGCGCAAAGCCTGACGCTGCAGGACGCCACGGTCCAGTCCTCTGGCGGCGGCATCGCCATCGAGACGCGTGGGTCATTCACCCAGCACGACAGCCATGTGCTGGCGGCCACCGATGTGCGTCTGCACGCCGGCTCCGTGGTGGTCGACTCCACCGCCATGCAATCCACGCTGGTCGCCAAGGAAGGCGGTGTCCTGATCCAGTCGGATGCGGACTTGGCGAATACGGGCGGCCTGATCCAGGGCCAGACCCGCATTGCCGGCGAGTCGGCATCTGGGGGCGCGGTCACCGTGCTCGCCGGCGGCAATGTCACCAATCTGTCGACGCCGACCTATCTGGGCATCCTTTTTGGGGCGGCCGACGACGTGGAGGTCAGCGCGGGCGGCAACGTCGTCAACCGCTACGCGCGCATGCTCTCCAACGGCTACCTGCGCATTCACGCCGATGGCGACGTGTCGAATGAGATCGGCAAACAGGCCGGCGCGAACGCCGGGCAGCCGACGTTCTACAGCGCCAGCGGGCGTCGCTGGCTGGTGCTCTCCAAACGCGGTGCCGGTTTCGACGTGGACTACGGCTCCACGGACCGGCCCGATCAGATCGCCTACCTGCTCTCGGACAAGGGCACCACCATTTCCGGACGCAACGTGACCAACTACGGTGGGGAAATCTATGCCAACGACGGTCCGATCCGGATTTCCGCCACGAACACATTCCGTACCGAGGGCGTCGCCACGGGCACCGCGCACTTCAAGCGCTCCTGCCTGATCTTCTGCCGCGCTTCGGCGTCTTCCACCACGGCCGTCACCGGCGGGCTGCTGTCCGCGGGCGGCGATATCGAGATCCAGGCCGGCAAAGCCGCCATCAATGCGGGAGGCCAGGTCATGGCCATGGGCGACCTGACCGTGACCGCTCCCGTGACCTATGCGACTGGTATCACGGGTTATACGGCCATTGCCCGGGGCCGGGGCTTCAAGGCGTTCTTTGGCGATACGTGGGCGCGGCTGTATGCCATGGATGTCGGCGGCAGCTGGATGGCACGGGGCCACACGCAGATCGATGGCGACACCGTGGCGGATGGTGGCAGCTTTGACGGCGCCGTGACCATTGCAGGCAACGCCACCGTGACGCGCCCGCGCCAGCGCGATCCCGTCACCATCGAGAACCACCTCGGTCTCACTTCCTGGTTCTGGCGATGAGGCGATCCGTGCGTTCTGCCCGCTACGTTCGTTCCGTGCGTCGTATCGCACTGGCCGCCATCCTGGCCTGCGGCCCGGCATGGGCGCAAGTATCCGGCCCGCTGCCCGCGCCGGTCGCGCCCGAGGACCCAGCCCAGCGCATGCTGCGGGAGCAGCGCCAGCGCGAACTGGAGCGCGAGGCCACCCAGCCTCCGGCCAGGATCGAGGTGCCCACCATACCGCCCGCCGATGCGCCAGTCGAGTCGGTGCCGGAGACCTCGGCTACGTTTGAGATCCGGCGCATCGACGTGCAGGGCAACACCGTCCTGTCCGACAGCGAGGCGCAGGCGATCACCGCACCCTTCGTTGGGCATGCCCTGGGTACGAACCGGATCAACCTGTTGCTGCGGCGCTTTACTGAAGCCTTTGTCGCCCGCGGGTACATTACCACGCGCGCATACCTGGGGGAGCAGAACCTGGCAAGCGGGGTGCTGGTGATCACCGTTGTGCCGGGCCGAGTGGAATCGATCCAGCTCAACGGCCGCTCGATCCGCCCCAATTTGGGAGGATGGTTCGATACCGTGGGCGGCGGTTGGCTGACCGACGCTGGTACGGCGGCCCAGTTTCCGGCACCCGGCGACACGCTGCGCTTGCCGGATCTGGAACAGGGCGTGGACCAGCTCAACCGGCTGCGCCGCAACCGGGCCGAGCTGCAGATCCAGCCGGGCCAGACACCAGGCAGCTCCATCGTGGCGCTGACCAACCAGCCTGGTGACCGCTTCCGCTTCAGTGCCGGGGTGGACAACTACGGCAGCAAGGCAACGGGAATCTCGCGCACGCGGCTGGGAATGGATGTCGACAACGCGCTGGGATTCCAGGAATCGCTCTCAGCCGGCTACACCGGCACGCTGGATACCAATGCGGCCGTCGTGTCGGCGGCAGTGCCTTGGGGCTACAACACCTTCAGCTACACGGGGTCGGCCTCCGAGTACCAGAACGTCATCGGCGACACGGCCTTGCTGGTTGGACGCACCTTCGGCCACACCGTGGGCTGGAACCGCGTGCTGACGCGCAGCCAGAGCGGCCGGCAGGCCTTCGACCTGACACTTACCCATCGCAAGACCGAACGGGAAATCAACAACTTCGCGCTCGACCCGCAGCGTCTGACCGTACTGCGCGCGGCCTGGAGCGGGCTGCGCCGGTTCACGGCCAACGGCCAGCCGGGCTACGGCACGGCCGAGATCGGCGTCTCGCGGGGCTTGTCCGCCGTTAACGCGACCCGCGATCCATCCGACATTCGCTCGGACGAGGCGCACGCGCAGTTCACCAAGCTGGACGGCAACGTCACCTGGCAGCTGTCGCTGCCGAAGGCCTTCGACACGGCGCTGTTCGCGTGGCGCAGCCAGCTGGTGGGACAGTGGACCCATGTCGCGCTCTTTGGCTCCGAGCAGATCTATGCCGGCGGCATGAGCACGGTGCGCGGATTTCGCGAGGGGGTGATTGCCGGCGACCGCGGCGCTTATTGGCGCAACGAGCTCGCCTGGGCCAATGCGCCGGCGCTCGCCGGCGTGCGCATGGAGCCGTACCTGTTTCTCGACGGTGGCCACACGCAGTACGTGGCCACCCGGCGCTGGCAGTCCGTGGCCGGCACCGGCGCTGGCGTGCGCCTGTCGGCGCAGTGGGCGCGCCAGACCTTCACGAGCGAGTTGCTGGTCGGCCTGCCGCTTGCCCAACCCAACTATCTCGGTCCGAAGCGGGCGTTGCTGCTGGCCACGCTCAACTGGGTCTACTGAGGAAACCACCATGCATACCATCGCGCGTCTCATTGCCATTTCCACGATTGCCGGTGGCCTGCAGGCCACCGTGCCGCCGGCCCACGCCGCCTCGGTCAACGGGGTACAGATCCCGGATGCGCAGGTGACAGCGGCGCTGCAGCAATCGGGCCTGCCCGACAGCCCCCAGGCGCGCAGCGTGATCACCCAGCAGCTGATCGCGCGGGAATTGTTCCGGCAGGAAGCCGCCAAGGACAAGTCGCTGGAAGGCCGGGCCGACGTGCAGCAAGCGCTGCGCGAAGCGAGGAACCAGATCCTCACCCAGGCCTGGCTCAAGGACCGCATCAAGCCGGCGCCAGTGACCGACGCGCAGGTCAGGGCGCGCTACGACGCCATTGTGGCCACGCTCGGCGACAAGGAATACAAGGCGCGCGTGATTCAGGTGGCGGACGAGGCCGGTGCGAACGCGGCGCTGGCCCGCATCAAGGGAGGCGAGGACTTTGCCAGGGTCGCCCAGCAGGTGAGCCTGGCGCCGTCCAAGGTTGCCGGCGGCGCGATGGACTGGGTGAGCTTCAAGGTGCCGGTGCAGGAGGGCAAGACGCAATCGCTGCCGCTGCCGCTCGCACAGGCCATCGCGGCACTTCCGGCTGGCGCGGTCAGCGCCGCGCCGATCGCCGTGGACAACCGCTTCTACCTGATCAAGGTCGACGAGGTTCGCCCGACCCAGGTTCCGGAGTTCAACGCGGTGAAGGCCGGCATCCAGCAGGCGCTGCAGGCGCAGGCCCTGGAGCGCGCCACTACGGCTCTGGTCACGCAGTTGCTGAGCAAGGCAAAGGTCAGCCAGTAAGCACGCGCAGGCGCGCGAACCAGAGCGCGACGCCACCTCCCTCGACGCAAGAACAAGCAGCCAAAACATCGTCAGGATTTCCATGTCTCGCAAGCAGCCAGCCAACACGGTCACCGTCACGCAAGCCAGCCTCGTGGCGCCACAGGGCGAGATGCCGGACCTGTCGTTGGCCGACAGGGGCCGCCGCAGTCTCGCCGCGCGCGCGCTGGCTGCCGCAGTGGCTGTGACAACGTGGCTGGCTCCGTTTCAGGTGTCGTTGCAACAGGCCAAACAAGCTGCCGGCGTGCTGGGCGCGGGGGCGGTGGCTGTCGAGGCCCCGGCGATGCATGCAGGCGCCGTGCGCCAGGGCCTGCTGCGCTGGGCGTTCGATCTTCTGCCGGTGGTGGTCAGCTTCGGCCTGCCTGAAGCGAGCGCTGCGCCCATCGTGGACCCGACAGCGCCCGTGCGCTTCCAGCCGACGATCACAACGACGACAGGACCCGGAGCGCCGGAAGGCGGCGTTCCCGTCGTGGGGATCACGACACCCAATGCCGCGGGCATTTCGCTGAACCAGTACCGGTCGCTGGTGGTGGATCCCATCGGCCTGATTCTCAACAACAGCACGACGGGCGGCGGCACCTTCCTCGGCGGGCAAGTGGGGGCGAACCCAAATCTCGCCACGTCCGGCCCGGCAAACCTGGTGATCAACCAGGTCACAAGCTCCGCGCCCGCGCAGATCAACGGCACGGTCGAGATCTTCGGCGCGCCGGCCGGACTGGTGATCGCGGCGCCCGGCGGCGTCTACACCAGCGGCGCTGGCTTTACGAACACCACACAGGTGACGCTCACGACCGGCGTGCCACAGTTCCTGTCTGCCACGGACGCGTCGACCAGCTTTGATGCCGCAGCGGCTGCGGGCTACCTGGTGGAGGGCGGACGCATCCAGATTGGCAACGCGGCGCCCGGCAACCCCAATGGGGCCGGTATCGAGGGCACCGTTGGCAACATCAACCTGATCGCGGAATCGATTGGGATCGATGCCGCGCTTTACGCCGGCGACCAAATCAATGTGGTGGCCGGCCGCCAACTGGTCACACCGGCCGGCAATGGCTTCAGCACCACTGCCACCGGTCCCAACAACGCCGCCACCAACACCACGGCAACCAACGGCCTGGCAATCGACGCGACCGCCTTTGGGGCCATGACCGCCGGCCAGATCACCATCCTTTCGACTGCGGCGGGCGTCGGGGTGCGCACCGACGGGAACCTGGCCGCCTCGGCTGGCAATCTGACGTTGGATTCTGCCGGCAACCTCAAGGTCGCCAACACGTATGGCAAGGGCGATATCGGCCTGACCGCTGCGGGCAGCGTCCATGCCGCGGGCAACGGCCAGGCCGAAGGCAGCTATACCGTGCGCGCGGGCCAGGATGCGACGCTCGGTGGCACGCTCAACGCGAATCAAGCCGTTGGCGTCGTTGCCGGTGGGTCGATTCGCGGCGCCGGAGGCGTCCAGGCGCAGGACGCGGTGAATCTGGCTGCCGGCGGCAGCGTGGACGTCGATGGGGCAGTGTCCGGTTCCCGGATCACCGTCTCCGCCGCCGGCAATGACGGCCAGGGCGACATTCGCCTTGGCGGCGATGTCATGTCGCCCGGGACCATCCAGCTCAGCGCCGCGCGCGACACCACCGTGGACGGCAGCGTGGTCTCGGCCAGCGACCTGAACCTGGCCACGCAGCGCAATCTCGCCATCAACGGTGCGGCAGGCAGCACGGGCGGCAACGTGTCGCTCACCGGTGTGAGCGGCAGCGTCACCACGGCGGGCAGCGTGGTCTCGCCGGGCACGCTGACCGTCACGGCTGGCACGGATGCGAACCTGGGCGGCGAGGTCCTGGCCACCGGCGCGGTATCGGTGACCGCGCAGGGCGGCAGCATCAGCTCCACCGGCCAGATCGGCAGCAACGCGGACCTGACGCTCGCCGCCGCGCAGGACGTCGCCATTGGTGGCCAGGCCCAGAGCGCCGGCAGGACCTCGATCACGGCAACGGGGGGTAGCGCCAGCGTCAACGGCACGCTGACCAGCGATGGCGATACGGCGATTACCGCTGGGCAGGGCGTCACGGTAGCGGGCAATGTCAGCAGTGGCGGCAATGCGGCGATCCAGGCATCGGGCGGCTCGGCAACCGTGAGCGGCGCGCTGGCGAGCATGGGCAACGCGAGCGTGAGTGCCGGCCAGAACGTCGATCTCGCGGGCAGCGTGATGACCCGGGGCAATCTGACTGCCGCCGCGGGCCAGACCCTGACGGTGGCGGATCTGCCCTGGGTCGGCGGCGATGCGACGCTGGGCGGCCACGACGTGACGATCGGATCGGCAGCCGGGCAGTCCAATGCCATCAACGGCAAGCTCGATGCGGCCGCGGCGGGCACGCTGACCCTCGCCGGCGATACCAAGGCGACCCAGGCCGTGCTCTCCGGCCAGACGGTTGCCAACCGCGGTGTCACCGTGACAACCGGGCAGCTCGATGTCTCGGGCGGCGCTGTCAGGAACACCGGCGCAATGGTGGGCGACCAGGTCAACGTCAACGCGACGGATCTGGTCAACCGGGGCACGCTGGGCGGGCAAGCCGTGGCCGTGAGCGCCACCAGTACGCTCGACAATGCCCAGGGCCTGCTTGTCGGCGCACAAAGCCTGAGCGTGAACACCGGCGCGTTGACCAGCAATGCAGGCGGCACCATCTTCGCCGGCGACCTGAGCCGCCTGAACCCGGCCACGGGCGACCTGACGTTCACCATCACCGGCGGCGAGGGCAGCTTCAACAACGCGGCGGGCCAGCTGCTGGCAGGCAACAACCTGACCCTCAACGCGCCGAACCAGACCTTCGATCCGTCCGGCTCCGCGACCGGAACCCTCAACGCCAACCGCACGCTGACGCTCTCGGTGCTGGCGATCCGCAACACGGGGACGTGGGACGTCCCGGGTGCCAACGTGGTGCTGAACGCCACGCAGGGCATCAGCAACACGGGCACGATCCAGAAGGCGGGGGATCTGACGCTTGCTACCGCCGGCACGCTGGATAACAGTGGCCAGATCGTCGGGGGCAGCAACCTGAGCCTGTCGGCCGGCACGCTCACGAACAGCGGCACGGTGCATGCCAACGGCGACCTCGCCCTGTCGGGGAACACCGTGAACCCGGGCATGGTGGAGGCCCTGGGTAACGTGAGCATTGCCGGGGGCGACTACGACAACCGTGGAGGCACCACCCAGGCGGGCGGCAACCTGAATATCGATCTTGCTGGCACGCTCAATAACATTGGCAGCGTGATCGGCGCGAACGACGACGTGCACATCGCTGCCGCCTCGATCATCAACGACCGTACGGCTCCGGTCGACGCCGGAAGCACAACCACGCTGGTCACCAACGATGCGCTGCTCAACTCGACGGTGATCGGCAGCCATGCGACGACAGCTACCATCTGCGCCGGCGACGCGGGATGCAACACAACCTACGATGGCCCGCCCGTCGACGTGACATTCGGCGACTTGACACGCAATCCCGATGGCAGTGTGTTCGCGGTGCGTGCCAATGAGCGCACCTATACCGGCGTAGAGGGATCCGCGGTCGATGTACCGATGTGGCATCTTGGCGCAGCGACGACCAGCCGCTATGAGATGGGTCCCGGCGTGCTCGTCGAGCGCGAGATGTTGGCGATCGGCGGGGTGCCAACCGTCAGCCGCACCATCGTCAAGCAGGCCGACGGCACCGCCGGCCAGATCATCGCTGGCGGCAACCTCGACATCAGTACCGCGTCGCTGTCTAACAAGGGCGGCGTCATTTCGGCCGGCGGAGATGCGACGCTTAACGTCGCGTCGCTGGACAATGGCCGCTCCGCGTCGCTGCTCGATGGGGTGACGGATACCGTCAACCAGTCCAGCCTGGACGCCTTTATGGCGCAACTGGCGGCGCTGGCCAATACCACTGGACCGCTCGTGTGGGGCACGCCGCCGGAGACTTGCTATGGCGACAGCTGCGGCGCTCCGCCAGGCTGGCTGGCGTTCACACCGAAACAGACGGCCAGTGGCAGCGCTGCAACCGCGCCGAGCCAATCGAGCGTGACCGAGCGCCTGGGCCAGGCCGGCCAGATCACGGCCGGCGGCAACCTGAATCTGACCGGCACCGGTGACCTGACCAATGCGGGGGATCTGGCGGCGGCCGGCCATATCCACATCGCCACGCCGGGCACCTTCACCAACCAGGGGTTCTATGACGCCGGGGTCACCAGCACGGCGGGCTGCGTGGAGGGCTCCCAGAGCTGTTGCGAGCGCGGTACCGCACGTGTGGAATCGCTCGCCTGGCAACAGACGCCGAATACGGTAGCGGCGGGCCAGTCGCTGACGATCACTGCCGCCAACATCCAGAACCTGAATGGCACGCTCGCCGCGCAAGGCGATGTGAGCCTGACGGCGACCAGCCGTGTCACCAACGAGTCCGGGGTCATCCAGTCGCTGAACGGCGACGTGTCGATCGGCGCGCCGACCCTGGTCAACAAGACCATGGACCCGGTCACGCTGCACAAGAGCTACGGCAGCCTGAACCCGAGCTATGCCGGCGGCTGCAATCCGGGCGGTAGTTACAAGGAGAGCCAGTGCGCAGCGGACGAGACCACGGCAGCGGGGCCAGCCGGCGTGATTTTGGCGGCGCGCGACGTCAACCTGTCCGGGACCACGCTGACCAATCACGGCGCCCTGATCACCGGTGGGCGCAACGTGACAGTCGCCATGGCCGGGGCGGTTGACAACAGCAGTCTTGCGCTGAACGCGGACTGGTCCGGTCTGTGGGTGGAAAAGACGGGGTCGTTCAGTTCCGACAAGCGGCACACCACGTCCGGTACGGCGGTGTTGGGCAGCCTGGAGTCGGGCATCCAGGCCGGCAATGTGCTGTCGGTGACCTCGGGGGGCCAGATCCTCAACACCGGCAACCTGATGGGCGGCCAGGTGGACCTCGCCGGCGCGGCGCTGGTGAACGGCTATACCAGCCCGAATCAGCCCACGCCGCCGGCGACCGAACCCCGGCAAGTGATTCCGCTGGGCCCGTCCCAGGCACCGGGCGGCACACTGCCGCCCGCCACGCCGGCCGTCGACCCGACCCAGCCGTGGCAGTTCAGTCCGGTGATCGTGGCGACGCCGTCCGCCCCAACGGCGGGCGGTGGGCAGAGCGTCGATTGGCACTTCACGGCCAACCTGGGCGGCACCCCCGTGACAGGCCCGAGCGCCAACGACGATCGCACCCGATACCTGACGGGTTCGACGGCCACCTCGGTGCTGGCCGGCGTGACGCCGGACGACTTGCTGTCGCAGCTGCCGGCGGACCTGCGCCCGGGCAGCGTGACGTTCTACTACGACCCCTACACCGAATCGCAGAAGCTGCAGCAGGCCGCGCTGCAGCAGACAGGCCAAGCCAGCTTTATCAATGGCCTGGCCTACGACAGCCAATACCAGCTCTCGGTCACGGATCAGGAAAAGCTGATCCTGTACCGGAATGCGGCGGATTACGCGAAGGAAAACAACCTTGCGCTGGGCACGGCGCTGACGCCGGAGCAGGTGAAGGCGCTGGATGCGCCGATGCTGTGGTACGTGCAGCAGGCGGTACCGGACCCGAGTTGCAACACGGTGGCCAGCACGGCGTGCGGTACCGTCAACGCGCTGGTGCCGCAGGTCTATCTGCCGGAGGGCTATGCGCAGGCGCTGACCACGCCGACGGGCGGCACGATCTCTGGTGACAACGTCAACCTCGATATTGCCGGGCTGCTGCGCAACAGCGGCGTGGTGTCGGCCAGTGACACATTGAGCGTCAAGGCGGGCAGCCTCGACCTCAGCCCGAACGTGGTCGACATCGGCAAGTCGGCCTACCGCGTGTCCGGGGGGTGGAACGAGATGACCGGCACGGTGGTGCAGCCGGGCGGGTTCATGAGCGCAATGCACATGAACATCGAGGCCGATGCCATTCACGCGGTCAACGACGCGCTGCGCATCACGCGTGCGGATGGCACGGTGGATGTTGAGGCGACCAATGCGCTGATTGCGCAGCTGAAGGCGAACCTTGGGGTGGATTACACCGAGGGCACGCTCAGCGATGACATCCATACGCACTTCATCAAGGAGCAGAAGGGCTTCGGGCCGCTGGGACAGATTGTGGCCATGGTGGCCGCGGTCGTGGCCTCCATCGTGACAGCGGGTGCTGCCGCGGCCGCATTTGGCGCAACGCTGGCGACCATGTCCTCGCTCACGCTGGGGCAGGCGATGGTGGTGGCGGCCCTCTCCAGCATGGCGGGCAGCCTCGCCAGCCAGCTAGTGAACGGCCAAGTGGACTTCGGCAAGATCGCCGTGGCTGGGCTGGTTGGCGCCGCAACGGCGGGCTTGACCAACGGCATCACCTTCGATGGCACCAGCTTCGGGGTGAACGGCTTCGACACCGTATTGAAAGGCACCAACAGCCTGGCGAACCTGGCTGGCACCAACACGCTTGGAGGCGTGCTGCAGGCCACCAAGGACGGCGCCACCAGCACGATCGCGCAACAAGCGATTGGTATGGTGGGCACGGGCCTGATCAATGCCACGGTGGGCACGGTGGCCTATGGCGGCAGCTTTGGGAAGGCGCTTGTTGGCAGCTTAGTGGCGCAAGCGGCGGCGCTGGGAGCCAACGAGATCGGGGCGAAGACCGAGTCGCTCACATGGGAGAACATTGCCAGCCACGCGGCACTGGGCTGTGCGGCAGGAGCGGCCAGTGGCGCCGACTGCCAGTCGGGGGCGATTGGTGGGGCCACTGCAGCGGTGGTGTCGCCAATGGTGGGTGGAGCGTTGGGCATCGAGATCAACGCCGACCGTGCCAACCCGATCAACCAGGCGGTGGTGGTTGGCATGGCGATGCTGGCCGGTGGTGGCCTGGCCAATGCGCTGGGGCAGAACGGCATTGCTGCGGCTGGCGCGGCGCAGAATGAGGCGGCTAATAACTACCTGAGCCCCAAGGACCGGCTGGCATACGAGAAAGCCAAGCGGGAATGCGCGAACGGCGTCTGGTCGGCGTGTGCAGCCGCCAATATCTATGCCGCAACGGATCAGAAGACCAACGACAACCTGGCCGATGGCCTGACCAAGTGTGAGGGAAGCGGTTGTCAGTCGCTGGCTAACTGGATTCAGGATCAGAAGACCTCCATGGGTTGTGGGTCAGCCGGAGGCTCCGCAGACTGCCAGGTGCTGGACAAGAGTTGGCAGATTGCGCAGGCGAAGGCCCAGGGTCTTGAGTTGCCGATGTTCTCGCCGGATGACTTGATTGGTACTGGGCTGGTTAAGGGGCTCGTGACAGGTACGCTGAAGGGCGCTGGTCTCTTGGGTATGACGAGGGCGGTGGGCAACGATGCTGTTAAGGGGCTCGAAGGGCCGCTTACGACACTATATCGGGCTGTGAGTCCGGAGGAGTACCATTCGATCATGAAGTCCGGACAATTTACCTTTGGTCCGGCGGGTAGTGAAATGAAGCAATTTGGCTTCAACTTGAACGAGGTGCTGACTTACGCGAATTTTTCTGCGGATTATGCTGCCATTGTTAAGGCAACGATCCCGAACAATGCGCTTTATAATTTCAGTGTATCGAAGAATATTGATCCATTTATATTCAAGAGTGGCGTTCTTACGGTAAACGGTAAGAAAGGGTTGGATTTATTTAATTCTGTAGTAAAAAGTGTTGATCACGCATATTAAGCTAGGCTATGCATCATATACTCGCAACATTCTTCCTCGCGGATGACGTGGATAATCCCAAGGTGATGGGTGTGCGTAGTGGATACGCACCTCACCACAAATTTGCGTCGGTTGACTACCTCGTAAGCGGTGTTCATTCTTATTCCGATAGCGGCCTGCATTATCCGGGGGAGGCGGTTGAAGTAAGAATAGGATTTCCGAGTTGGGATTACTTTTCTAATAAGATAAATGTAGGTGATTCATTTGATGTTCTTGAGCTTGATAGGCTAGTTGGTCGAGGGAAAGTGGAGAAAATTTTATAGCGGAGGAAATCGCGCAGGGGTGCCGTCGGCCGAACGCCTTGCGCGCTTTGGCGGCTGTTCATGGTCGTCGCCAGGCGCATAGCTCATCTGATGCGACTCGGAACCAAGGGTTCAGCGCTTCGCTGCAGCCTTCCTTGGCGCCGGCGCAGTCTACGCTTCATAACAACTTTTCCGGTGGGACAAGCAAAGCAGCGCCGCACAAGAGAGCAATGTGTCGCTCAAGCCAAAAGCAGCTTGCCAAGCGGGATCGCGCGGTGGCTCGGCGCATCGTGGCCTTCCTGCGCGAGCACATCGCGGTGCTGGAGGACCCGCGCGCCGTCGGCGAAGCCCACGAGGGCAGTGGACTGGAGGACTTCTGGAAATACCGCGTGGGCGACTGGCGCCTGATCTTCCAGATCGAAGATGCCCGCATCACGGTCACGGTGCTGCACCAGGGGCAACCGGTGCGAGGTCTACCGCTAAGCGCCCCCGTGGGCGCTGCCACTCCTTCCTTCCCCCTCTCTTCTCCCTCTCAGCCGTCCCTCCAGGAAAGCCCTGACAATATCTTGCAATTGATGGGTCACATGGCCGCTTAGAGTCAGGCCATCCGCGCGCGAGTCGCGCGCGCAGCGCTCTTTAAGCAAAACTGGATTTACAGATTTACAGCCAAAAGCCGCGTCTGGGCGCCCAAGCGGCCCAGGCAGGGGTGCGTCTGGGCGCTATCGCCCGCGAAGCCGCGCCGCGCCTGGGCTGGCGGGCCTGCGATGCGACGGCGCACGTCAGGTGCGCTAGATGCTCTGGTACGTCGAGCAGGCGGTGCCCGACCCGAGCTGCAACACGGTAGTGAGCACGGCTTGCCCGAGCGTGAGCGCGCTGGTGCCGCAGGTCTACTTGCCGGACGGGCGGCACCATCACGGGCGAGAACATCAGCCTGGATATTGCGGGCCAGCTGCGCAACAGCGGGGTGATCTCAGCGGCCGACACGCTGAACGTGAAGGCGGACAGCATCGACGCGGCGCCGAACGTGGTGGACATCGGCAAGTCGGCGTACCGCGTGTCCGGCGGCTGGAACGAGGTGACCGGCACGGTGGTGCAGCCAGGCGGGTTCATGAGCGCAATGCACATGAACATCGAGGCCGATGCCGTTCACGCGGTCAACGACGCGCTGCGCATCACGCGTGCCGATGGCACGGTGGATGTTGAGGCGACCAATGCGCTGATCGCGCAGCTGAAGGCCAGTCTCGGGGAGAGCTACACCGAGGGCACGCTCAGCGACGACATCCATACGCAGTTCATCAAGGAGAAGAAGGGCTTTGGCCCGATCGGCCAGATCATCGCCATTGCGGCGGCGGTGGCGATTTCCATCGTCACCGCGGGAGCCGGTCTCACTGTCGTAGGCGCGGTGGCGGGCTCGGCCTTTGCGGCCTCGGCGGTTGGTACCGCGGTGTCGATGGCGGTGTCCGGACTGATCGCCGGCACGCTGTCGAGCATGGTGGGCCAGATCATCACGACCGGGTCGCTCGACCTCGGCGCGGCACTCAAGTCCGGGCTGGTCTCGGCGGCCACTGCCGGCTTGACGCAGGGTGCCCTGGGTGCGATGGGCCTGGCCAATGCCGGCGTATCGAGCATCGGCACGAACATCAGTGTGGGCAACTGGGCGGCGGTCCAGGCGAGTTTGCCCAATGCCCTGGCGGCGAGCGTGGTGCGCTCGGTGATCAGCGCCGGGATCACCACTGCCGCCTACGGCGGCAGCTTCGGACGGGCCTTTGCGAACGGAATCGTGCGAGACGTGGCCGCCGTTGGCGCGAATGCGATCGGCGCGACGCTGCCGGGCTTTGGGTCGTTGGACGCGACGCCGGGCACGATTCTGGCCAATGCCGCCAGCCATGCGCTGCTTGGGTGTGCCGCGCAGAGCCTGACAGGTGGAGATTGCGCGGGCGGGGCGATTGGGGGCGCGGCCAGTGCGCTGGCAGCGCCGTTGATCCGGGATGCGATTTACGCGGACAGCCCGGTGCTGAACTACAGCGAAGACAGGGTGCGTCAGGCCATTACCGTGGGGCTGGCGACACTGGTCGGTGGAGCGGCCGGGATTGCGCTGGGCCACGACGCGACCTCGGCGGCGCTGGCAGCGCAGAACGAGGCGCTGAACAACACAACGGGCAGGTGGCAGAACGTCAAGGATCCACGCTTCCAGGCGAACGTGAAGGCACTGGGAGAATGTGTTGATCCCGTGTCATGCCGTTCCAATGCTGCATTCCTGGAAGGCCAAATCGGCGCGCTAAGCGATGACAAGATTGCCGGGATGTGCGGCGGTAACGCGGATTGCGTGTCGGCGCGGCAGCAGGAGCGTGGTCTTTACCAGCAGGCCTACGGTCAGGCGATCGCACACCAGGATGCCAATGTAGCGGCCCGGGACTACTTGGGACGGCTCAGCCAGTCCCAAGGCAACGGCTACACGGCGACCCAGCTCGATGGTGCTCTGCAGCGGTATCAGCAAGGCGTGAGCGATCTTGCGAACCCCGTCGATGCATTCGTGGCGAAGGCAATCGTCGGTAACATTGCGTTGTTCGGGGCGATCAGGGGCGCGACAGGGATCGATTCGGATGGGGGCGGTAGTTCGCGGGGACCACGCGCTCCGACAAACGGCGATGGTTCCATAGGCAACGTTGCCGCAAACAAGGTTCACTGGGTGGACGAGAATGCTGGCATGAGTCAAAAGGCACGCGATTACAATGATTCTGCGACCGGGGCGCGCTCAAATCCCTCAACCCAAACAGGTCAAGCACCTGCGCTCGAACGGACCATGCCAGATGGATCGACTCGACTGGTGAAATTCGATGGTGTCGACGGTGATGTGATGGTGGATAGGAAAATCTCTGTAGTCACGACGGACAAGGCGAAGGATCAGGCTTTGCGCCAATCCGAAGTGTTGGCTCAGAACGGCATGACAGGGCGCTGGGAAGTCCCGACAGAGCAGCAAGCAGCGCGTGCGCAGAAGATGTTCACCGATTTAGGGATTACCAATATCAAGGTCAAGGTGGTGCCAAATGTTCAATAGGCACATTGCAAAGGCAATAGCCGATTTCGCCGTTTTCCTCGAGTTCGCTGACGAGGACGTACTGGATCCCGATGCTTCGATGCAAGCTATGGAGCAGCTTGCTGCCGAACTCCAGTCGATGTCGGAGGACGAACGGCGTGCTCTGAGTACCTGGTTCGGCGAAATAGCGAGCGATTACGGGGGTAGAGAGGCGTTTGTTCGAGATCTGTCAGAAACCCTAGGGTTAGCCTGATCAGCCACATTGTTGCCGACCAGAAAGCCGCTTCTTGGGCAAAAAGCCGCTTGCCATGCCCGCGTCGGAGCGTTGATGACCTGTGAGCCTTGTGGCGTCTAACGCCGAGAAGGTCTTCGCTCAGGTAGTTATCAACCTCAGAGACTTCCACGAAGCAGGCTTTCCCTCAACTAACCGATTGCCGCGGCGGCCTGAAGCCGCCGAAGCTAACGACGAGTCTTGTTGCCCACGCAAAACTTGCTCAACGGTTTGATTACTTAGTTCCCGCGATATGAAACTACTCTATTTACCGCTTGCTGTTGCGACTATCATGCTTCCGGCATGCGCAACCAAGCCAGATTTGAAGACGGCAGATACCGCAGTTGCTAAGGTGTCCATTGAAAATCGAACGCCCACAACGAAGTTCAACGCATTCCGGTTCGAGGACGATTTCGATTGCTTCGGTTGGGCGGACTTGGTACCAGCTCGCGCGGGTTTTCAGCACGAGACTTTTCACATCCCGCAGAAGGCATACCAGAGCGTTGGATATTCCTACACGCGTCTCAATGGTCAGTACCTCGAGACCTGTGGCTCTGTGGTCACGTTTAAGACAATCCCGAATGGCCAGTACCTTGTCAGTATGGGCCAAGAGAATGGCTGTTCCGTTGCAGTGTTCGATATCACCACTGGGAAGCCAATTGTGCATCCGTTCGAGAAGCGGGAGAAGAAGATGCCGTTTTACGACGCTGGGGGACCGTGGTGCGCCCCTAACGATCGTTATGCAGGTTCGTCAAACTACGTAAAGCCGCGCACAGCAGCAGACAGGTAACGCTACTGGGCCGCGCGTCGCAGAGCCTGACAGGTGGAAATTGCGCGGGCGGTGCGATTGGTGAAGCGGCCAGTGCGCTGGCGGCGCCGCTGGTCCGGGAGGCGATCTACGCGGACAGCCGGTGCTGAACTACAGCGACGACAGGGTGTGTCAGGCCATCACGGTGGGGCTGGCGACGCTGGTCGGCGGTACAGCTGGCATTGCGCTAGGCCAGGATGCTACGGCGGCTGCGCAGGACGAGGCATTGAACAACGCGGTATCGCAGGGGCCGGCGCGGGGTATTGCTAATCGCGAAAATGCGGGGCTGATGGCGCAGTGCGGCACGTCGTGCACGCAGGAGGACTTCAACCGCATCGATACCCAGGTGCGACAGGGGAGGCGGCGGCGACGCTGGCGCGGATGAACAATCTGGCACCGGAGCAGGCGCTGAAGCTGGCCGATACCCCGTTGAATCTGTTGCAGTATTTGCCTGGCTTTCGGGGATTGCACTCGTCGTGTTCATGTTGTTGACATCAAGCGTGAGGTTAGGCGTTGGCGGATGCCGAAGCGCCGCCAACGCACGCGCCGCTACGCTGCTAGCGGGTCCGCGTCCATCAACTCGGCCAGCTTCGCCTGCACCATGCCAAGCAGGCACAGCGCGCTGAAGCACTCCTCTGAACGTACGCTCAGTTGCTCCAATAGCGCGAGCACACCTTCAATGCCAGCGCGGATCTGATGCAGGCAGATATTGGTTTGGGTAGGTTCGATCGACATGTAATCACTCCTCACTAAGTGAATGCTCGCCACTCGTCTACAAGGTGAGGGCGGCGGGTCAGACAGCGAGGTTGGAAACGCCGGTCAGAGGTGAGAAACCGGCCCAGCCTTGCGGCTGCCGCGCTCGACCCGCCATGGAACCAACAGGTTCGTGCGAGTACACAGACGTTGCCCGTTGGACGGACAACGTCTGTTCACCTTTGTTGCTCGGGGTTTCCAAGCCCGGTCACCGGTAATCCGATGACGAAGCCAGTATTTCCTGGATGAGCCATCAAGGCGATAAGAGTTGTCGCATTCCTCCTGTTGGGAAAGCGAAGCTTGCAGGAACGCGGTTCCCTAGGAAATCGCTGAGTCTTGAAAGTGGAGGCGATGCAAGATAGAAGTACTGCCAGTCTTAGCGCGGCAGGCGTGCAGGAGTCGCGCATGCCAGCACCTCAGAAATTGCCCAACGAAGGGCGCCGAAATCCCCCCAGTGCCGGTCAGTTTCAGGTTGCCGTCGGCCGTGATCTGGCCGGTCTTGCCGAGCTGGGGGATATCGGATCTGGCGGCGGCCGGCCATATCCACATCGCCACGCCGGGCACCTTCACCAACCAGGGGTTCTACGACGCCGGGGTCACCAGCACGGCGGGCTGTGTGGAGGGCTCCCAGAGCTGTTACGAGCGCGGTACCGCACGCGTGGACTCACTCTCCTGGCAACAGACGCCAAACACGGTAGCGGCGGGCCAGTCGCTGACGGTTCAGGCGTCCACCATCCAGAACCTGAATGGCACGCTCGCCGCGCAAGGCGATGTGAGCCTGACGGCGACCAGCCGTGTCACCAACGAGTCCGGGGTCATCCAGTCGCTGAACGGCGACGTGTCGATCGGCGCGCCGACCCTGGTCAACAAGACCATGGACCCGGTCACGCTGCACAAGAGCTACGGCAGCCTGAACCCGAGCTATGCCGGCGGCTGCAATCCGGGCGGTAGTTACAAGGAAAGCCAGTGCGCAGCGGACGAGACCACGGCAGCGGGGCCAGCCGGCGTGATTTTGGCGGCGCGCGACGTCAACCTGTCCGGGACCACGCTGACCAATCACGGCGCCCTGATCACCGGTGGGCGCAACGTGACGGTCGCCATGGCCGGGGCGGTCGACAACAGCAGTCTTGCGCTGAACGCGGACTGGTCCGGTCTGTGGGTGGAGAAGACGGGGTCGTTCAGTTCCGACAAGCGGCACACCACGTCCGGTACGGCGGTGTTGGGCAGCCTGGAGTCGGGCGTCCAGGTCGGCAATGTGCTGTCGGTGACCTCGGGCGGCCAGATCATCAACACCGGCAACCTGATGGGCGGCCAGGTGGACCTCGCCGGCGCGGCGCTGGTGAACGGCTATACCAGGCCGAATCAGCCCACGCCGCCGGCAACCGAACCCCGGCAAGTGATACCGCTGGGCCCGTCCCAGGCACCGGGCGGCACACTGCCGCCCGCCACGCCGGCCGTCGACCTGACCCAGCCGTGGCAGTTCAGTCCGGTGATCGTGGCGACGCCGTCCGCCCCAACGGCAGGCGGCGGGCAGAGCGTCGATTGGCACTTCACGGCCAACCTGGGCGGCACCCCCGTGACAGGCCCGAGCGCCAACGACGATCGCACCCGATACCTGACGGGTTCGACGGCCACCTCGGTGCTGGCCGGCGTGACGCCGGACGACTTGCTGTCGCAGTTGCCGGCGGACCTGCGCCCGGGCAGCGTGACGTTCTACTACGACCCGTACACCGAATCGCAGAAGCTGCAGCAGGCCGCGCTCCAGCAGACGGGGCAAGCCAGCTTTATCAATGGCCTGGCCTACGACAGCCAATACCAGCTTTCGGTCACGGATCAGGAAAAGCTGATCCTGTACCGGAATGCGGCGGATTACGCGAAGGAAAACAACCTTGCGCTGGGCACGGCGCTGACGCCGGAGCAGGTGAAGGCGCTGGACGCGCCGATGCTGTGGTACGTCCAGCAGGCGGTACCAGACCCGAGTTGCAACACGGTGGCGAGCACGGCTTGCCCGAGCGTCAACGCGCTGGTGCCGCAGGTGTACTTGCCCGAGGGTTACGCGCAGGCGCTGACCAAGCCGACGGGCGGCACCATCACGGGCGAGAACATCAGCCTGGACATCGCGGGGCAGTTGCGCAACAGCGGCGTGGTCTCGGCGGCCGATACGCTCAACGTGAAGGCGGGCAGCATCGATGCGGCGCCGAACGTGGTGGACATTGGCACCTCGGCGTACCGCGTGCAGGGCGGCTGGAACGTGATCACCGGCACGGTGGTGCAGCCGGGCGGGTTCATGAGCGCGATGCACATGAACATCGAGGCCGATGCCATCCATGCGGTCAACGATGCGTTCCTGATCCGCAACGCGGACGGCATGGTGGACGAGGCGGCGACGCTCGCCTTCGTGAATCAGCTCAAGGACAACCTCGGGGTGCAGTACACCGCGGGGACCGTGGCCGACGACATCCACACGCAGTTCATCAAGGAGAAGAAGGGCTTCGGGCCACTGGGACAGGTCGTGGCGATCGTGGCCGCAATTGCGATCTCCATCGTGACGGCAGGAGCGGGGGCGGCGATTGTTGGTGCGGCCTACAGTGCGGCAATGGGCGTTGCAGCTACAGCCGGGGCAGCATTTGCCTCTGCAGGCATTGGTGCGGCGATGTCGATGGCGGTGTCTGGCCTAATCGCCGGCACGCTGTCGAGCATGGCGGGCCAGCTGATCACGACCGGCTCACTGAACATGGGCGCCGCGCTCAAGGCGGGCGTCGTGTCCGGGGTAACAGCAGGTTTGACGCAAGGTGCGCTTGGCGCAATGGGCCTGGACAAGGTCGGTATCAGCAGCATTGGCGACAACATCGCCAAGGGTAACTGGGCGCAACTCCAGCTTGGGCCGTTTATTGAGGCGAGCGTGGTGCGCTCGGCGATCAGCGCCAGCGTGAACACGGTCGCCTATGGCGGCAGCTTCGGCAAGGCCTTTGCCGGCGGGCTGGTGCGGGATGCGGCGGCGCTCGGTGCCAATGCGATTGGCGTGAGGCTGCCCGGCATCGGCAGTTACGGGGCGGATACCGGAACCATTGTGGCCAACGCTACGGCGCATGCGCTACTGGGCTGCGCGGCGCAGAGCCTGACCGGTGGGGATTGTGCCGGTGGTGCGATTGGTGGGGCGGCCAGCGCGCTGGCGGCGCCGCTGATCCGCGATGGCCTCTACGATGGCAGCCAGACGGTGGTGAACAACCCGGACGGTACGCAGACCACTAAGTACGAGAACACCGGCTACAACGCCACCACGGTAGCGCTGGCGACGCTGATCGGTGGGACGGCCGGTGCGTTGCTGGGCACGAACGCGACTTCCGCGGCATACGCAGCGCAGAATGAATCGCTCAACAATGCGCTGTCGGCAAAGCTGATCTCGGAAAAGAGCAAGAGGCTGGCCGAGTGCGGTGGCAATCCGATGTGTGAGGCCGCAATTGCGGCGGAGTACCGCCTGAAGAGCAACGCGCAGTCGAGCGACTTTGTGCGGAAGGTTTCGGATCCGAACCAGCGCATCATCCTTGGGCTGAATCTCCAGAGCGAACGCGCGGAGGTGCAAGCCTTGCTGGACAACCCAGGTTGCCAGGGTGTTTGTCGGGACAGTGCTCAGGCGAGCTTGGTTGAGTACGACCGCCAGATCGCGATGGTTGACAACTCGTCGAGCCGGGATCTGAATCGCGCCATGTTGGGGATAGCCGCAGACGCCGCGATGACGGTTGCTGGCGGAGTGGGCTTGCTTGCACGCGCCGTCCGTGCTGGTGCTGCAGCGATGGAAGTGTCGTCTACCGGAACGCTTGGCGCGGTAGCCGATGCAAATTTTGCGCAATCGGCTATTCGTGCAAACGAGATGTTTAGTGCGGAGGGCGCCGCCAGGTACACGGAACTCGCTGGTCGCCCTATCGCGACAGTTGATGACTTGGCTTCGGCAATTCGGAATGGGAGTATTTCGCCGAGTCAGATTCCTCTTGACTTCGTTGATATGAACGGCACAAAGCTGATCTTGAACACGCGGACCTCAGTCGCACTTGACCGAGCTGGCGTTCCTAAGTCAAGCTGGTACGGTAACAATCAGACTGGTGTCAAGGTGCCGGGGATGGAAGGAAGCACTTTTGACGACTTGGCAAGGCAGCAATTGCAAAACAATAAGCTGCCTCCGACAGGAAGCACCGATATCCCGAAGGGAAAAATGCGATGAAAGCAGGTCGCTGGATCCATGTTCTCAACCCGTATGATTGGCTGCCATCCTATGGGGAGAGCGCTGTTTCACTCACCAACAGCGGGCTCGATCTCGTCGTCACCATTGAATACGACGGAAGCGACGGCGCGGTTCAGCACAAGGAATTGCTGTTTGAAGGTACTTGTTTTTTCTACAGGGCCTCGTTGCCCGGGCCATACATGTTAGATGTGGTTCACGATTGCAAAGTAACTCCCCCCCACTTGGGAGCCTTGGTGGAGTACCCGGACTCGGAGGCAGCCCTTGTCTGGCGAAAACACTATGGGGGCAGTCGCAAGGTTAATCACTACAGGATCGTTTTCCTCTCAGAGAATCTAATCCTGGAGGTACTTGCAGGCAGTGTGGTATTGAGAGCGGAGATCAGTTCAGCTTGAGGTATCGCGCCGGCACACAGTCAACAAGCCACACCCCATTCTCGGCCTGGAAGAATCGGAGCCTATCGTGATGCATGCGCAATGATTCGATTCTTAGCACGACGGCTTCGCCGTATCGGCGGCCGTTTGCCAATGCGCTCTGCACATCCCCTGCCAAATGCACATGGTGGCGCGATCCGGCGAATAGTCCATCTTTGAGAATGGCGTCGAGGCAACGCTTCGCCGTGCCATGGTAAAGCGTATCGGGCGGTGTCTTCTCGATATGGGTCCGATTGACCTGGGATGTGGAATGCCCCTGAATTGCTCGAATCCGATTGCCGTCATCAGAAATCTCGAAGCGCATCTTCGCGCTCTCCGTGACGATGCCGCGAAGATCAGATCGATCAAGAGATTGCCCTGTGTTAACCGCACCTGCAATCAGTCGGTCAATTTCGGCCCATCCTTCAGTGTCAAGCTGTAAGCCAATCGATAGTGGTTCATGACGTAGGACGTAGGCCAGGAACTTGCTCGCCCGGGTTCGTTGCTCCCTATTCAATGCCGCCTCCTATCCTTCGCTAATGCAGATTTCAATTTTCCATAGTAATGGTAGCGGAAGAGTTCGCGATTGATCTAAGCCTCTCTCTGCTCGGCATCCCTGCTCTCAAGCCGGCGGGCCATGGCCGGCTCAGCCGTCTCTCCTCCAGGCAAGCCCTGCGCGCGCCCTAACAATATCTTGCAATTGATGTGTCACATGGCCGCTTAGAATCGGGCCATCCGCGCGCGACGCGCGTGTGCAGCGCTCTTTAAGCAAGACCGGATTTACGGCCAAAAACCGCGTCTGGGCGCCCAAGCGGCCCAGGCAGGGGGGCGTCTGGGCGCAATCGCCCGCGAAGCCGCGCCGCGCCTGGGCTGGCGGGCCTGCGATGCGACGGCGCACGTCAGATGCGCTAGATGCTCTGGTACGTCCAGCAGGCGGTGCCCGACCCGAGCTGCAACACGGTGGCCAGCACGGCATGCGGTACCGTCAACGCGCTGGTGCCGCAGGTGTACTTGCCCGAGGGTTACGCGCAGGCGCTGACCAAGCCGACGGGCGGCACCATCACGGGCGAGAACATCGGCCTGGACATCGCGGGGCAGCTGCGCAACAGCGGGGTAATCTCGGCGGCCGACACGTTGAACGTGAAAGCCGGCAGCATCGATGCGGCGCCGAACGTGGCGGACATTGGCACCTCGGCGTACCGGGTGCAGGGCGGCTGGAACGTGATCACCGGCAAAGTGGTGCAGCCGGGCGGGTTCATGAGCGCGATGCACATGAGCATCGAGGCCGATGCCATTCACGCGGTCAACGACGCGCTGCGCATCACGCATGCTGATGGCACGGTGGATGTTGAGGCGACTTATGCGCTGATTGCGCAGCTGAAGGCCAGTCTTGGGGTGGATTACACCGAGGGTAGCGTCAGCGACGACATCCATACGCAGTTCATCAAGGAGAAGAAGGGCTTTGGCCAGATCATCGCCATTGCGGCGGCGGTGGCGATTTCCATCGTGACCGCAGGGGCTGGTCTTGCTGTCGTTGGCGCGGTGGCGGGCTCGGCCTTTGCGGCCTCGGCGGTTGGTACCGCAGTGTCGATGGCAGTGTCCGGTCTGATTGCCGGCACGCTGTCGAGCATGGTGAGCCAGATCATCACGACCGGGTCGCTCGACCTCGGTGCGGCACTCAAGTCCGGTTTGGTTTCCGCGGCCACTGCCGGGTTGACGCAAGGTGCCCTGGGTGCGATGGGGCTGGCCAATGCAGGCGTAACAAGCATTGGCACGAACATCAGTTTGGGCAACTGGGCGGCGGTCCAGGCGAGTTTGCCCAATGCCCTGGCGGCGAGTGTGGTGCGCTCGGTGATCAGCGCTGGTATCACCACTGCGGCCTACGGCGGCAGCTTCGGGCAGGCCTTTGCGAACGGGATCGTACGCGACGTGGCCGCTGTTGGTGCGAATGCGATCGGCGCGACGCTGCCGGGCTTTGGGTCGTTGGACGCGACGCCGGGCACGATCCTGGCCAATGCCGCCAGCCATGCGCTGCTTGGGTGTGCCGCGCAGAGCCTGACAGGTGGAGATTGCGCGGGCGGGGCGATTGGGGGCGCGGCCAGTGCGCTGGCAGCGCCGTTGATCCGGGATGCGATCTACGCGGACAGCCCGGTGCTGAACTACAGCGAAGACAGGGTGCGTCAGGCCATTACCGTGGGGCTGGCGACCCTGGTCCGTGGAGCGGCCGGGATTGCGCTGAGCCAGGATGCCACGGCGGCCGCGCTGGCGGCGCAAAACGAAGCGCTGAACAACGCGGTATCGCAGGGGCCGGCGCGGGGCATTGCTAAACGCGAAAATGCGCGGCTGATGGCGCAGTGCGGCACGTCGTGCACGCAGGAGGACTTCAACCGCATCGATACCCAGGTACGACAGGTTGAGGCGGCGGCGACGCTGGCGCGGATGAACAATCTGACGCCGGAGCAAGCGCTGAAGCTGGCGGACACGTTGTCGAACCTGTTGCCGTACTATGGTTCGGCGGCGATGCTCTACCAGGCGGTGACGGGTCAGACTCTGAGCGGTCAGTCGCTGGGTGCGGCAGATCGGTGGCTGTCGGCGATCTTGGGCGCTATCCCGGTCGGGGCGGCGGCATATGGCAAGATCAGCGAGCTTGCAGCGGCCAAGGGCGCAACCGCAGTTGACCCCGCAGCCTTGAGCGCGCTGGCCGCAAATGGCGTCAAGTTTACGCCAGAGAATGTCATTGCTACCGCCCGTACTCCGAATGGCCAGATCGTCTTCCTAGAGACGGGCAACGCAAAGGCCGGTCTACAGCACATTGTAGGAGAGCATGCGAGCGATTTCGCAAACATCGGGGTCGCGGAAGCTGAGATACCGAGCGTGATTATGAAAGCTGTTCAGGAAGGGAACATTGTGGGGTACCAAGGTGCTGGCACAGGTCGTCCTATCTACGAAACTATTGTCAACGGTCAGCCTCAAAGAATTGCAGTTACGGTTGGGAGTAATGGCTATATCGTTGGCGCCAACCCTGCTGGACGTGTGAAATGAGAGTGATCAAGCTGATGGCCGACTACCAATGCTTCCCGCTGTGGGAGGCTTCGCCCGGTGAGGTCGGCAATATTGATCCTGACGAATTGCCAATCTCGCAGGAGCTAAAGGCGAGGCTGGCTAGTTGGGCAGGCCAGTACGACGAAACCTTAAACATGGACTATCCGCCGGACTCGGGATTCGAAAGTGCCGAGGCGGAGGCTGAGTTCAAGCAGGAAGGCCTTCGTCTTGCCGGCCAGTTGAGGACGGAGTTGGGACCCGAATACGAGATAAGGATCCACCTGTAATGAACCGCCCCGGGTTTAGTGGAGGCTCCAATTTTTGAGAGAATGGAGCCCATGGGCAAGCAAACCAAGTTTTCCCCGAGGTCCGAGAGCGGGCCGTACGCCTGGTTCAAGAGCAGCGCAGCGAGCATCCGTCGTTGTGGGCGGCAGTCGAATCCATCGCACCGATGATCGGTTGCACGAGCTAGACGCTGTTGGGTGGGTCAAACAAGAGCAAGTCGAGAGCGGCGAGCGCGATGGCGTGACCACGTTGGGGCGTGAACGCCTGAAGGCGTTGGAGCGCGAGGTAATTTCCCGCTACAGCTTGCCTTCAAGCGACTTGCGCTCCAGCCAGATCTCCTGCACGAACGGGTCCGTCACGCCATAAACCCCGTGCCCTTTGCGCATGATCAGGTTCGTCGCCATCATCTCGTTGACCACAGGCTGTGCTTCCTCGATACGGACTTCTCGTCCCAGGGCAGCCGAGTAGGCAGCAGCGGACTCGCCTGAAAACAGGCCGCGGGCGTCACCCTCGGCGCTCGCAATGCGATCGAAAATTGCGGTAGCCAATCCGCCCAGCTGTTCGAGCTTCATCAGTTCAAGATCGGCAGCAGTTGAGCGGAGCGTGTTGGCAATGACTGGCAAGTGCTCGTCCGGGTTGCTTCCGGAAGGCAAGTGAAAATGCAGTTGCCGCAAGGCTTTGATCATCTCTTCCGGCCGGTTGCCCAGCGCGCGGAAGGACTGGACAGCAACGTCCAGCGATGGACGCGCGCTGAATCCTTCTGCCGACAAGCGTTCCAGCAGATGGGCGACGTAGTCTTCTCCAAGTACGGGATAGGAGATCGAGGTGGCGCCTGCAAAGGCCTGGTTGCGGCGCGCAGTCAGTTCGCCAACCAGCGCCCGGTGCGAGCCTGTGCCTACAAAGATGAAGTAGCCAGGCGTATTGGGGCGTGGATTGACGGCATCGCGGGCGGCCTTGAGCGCCAGCAGCATACGATTGCCCTCGTCGGAGGTGATGGCATGCTGGACCTCGTCCACGATCAGGACCACGTTGGTCCTGGCCTTGTCGACGACTTCGGCAAGGGCGTGGGCCAGCGTTGCGCCGCCGGGCTCGCCAACGCTTTCAAGCTTGAACCCGAACTTGAGGCCAAAGGCGCCAATGTCGGCACCCGACACTCGCTTGAGCTGCCTGAGGGCGGCGGAGCCCGGCTGCTCCAGTTCGGCAAGCGTCTTCTTTACCGCTGCGAGGATGAGGGACGCAGGGCTGCGTTGCGTATCGCTCCAGAGATCGACGTAGATGACGATCGCCCCCTCGGCCTCCAGGGCAGGGACGAGGTCGTTGATAAGAAACGTCGTTTTTCCTGTGCGCCGCAACCCCGATAGGAACAAACCTGACCGCAGCCCTTCGTCCAGTACGCCGGGGTGGAGCAACTGCTGCGACATTTGGCTCGCAAGGTCCGGGCGACGATAGATGTTAGACATGGCGCACTTATTGGAAATTATCGGATTCCAATAATTATAGCCTGAGAATAATTTCTTCTAACCGTTGGGTTAGGTGGCTCTTTGCTCACATGAAAGTGAAAAAAGAGTTACTTATGCCATTTAAGGCCGTTAGCACCCTCTCCCTTTCCAAGGCCGGCCACAAAGTCCTGCCCCTCTGGCAATCCTAAAGAGAACCTGACCGGGAAGTTCACCGCAATCCCATCTTCTCCGGCTGGGTGCCGCACCACCCCCCGCGCCCGCACATGCGCATCCTCAAACAATTCCCCCGCCCCAAGCACGGGCGAAAACGGTATATCCAGCGGCCGGAAGAATGCCTCCCACTCGGCCAGGTCACGGGTCCGGAACACTGCCGCAAGCAGGTCATTGACTGCCAGCTTATGCCCGTAGCGCCCGGCGCGCGTGGCAAATCGCGGATCGCGCAGCGCAGGGGATTCGTCCCCCAGCGCCTCGCCCAGGTTGATCCAGAACTTGTTCTCCAGAATCCCCATCGCCAGATGCCGCCCGTCGCGCGTCTCGAACAGGTCGTTTTCCGGCATCACCGTCGGCGATTCCTGCGGCGCGGCTTCGTGCACGCGCGCGGCCCAGGCGCCGTGGGCGGTCCATGACAGGATGGCGTCGTGGATTGACACGTCCAGATGCTGCCCGCATCCGTGCTGCCGCGCACTCATGATGGCCACGGCGAGCGACAACGCGGCATAGCCCGAGGCAGCGTAGTCCGACACCCGCACACGCGGGCGCGAGACCTTGTCATGCACCTGCACCGGCGTCGCCCAGTAGCCCGCCAGCGCCAGGTAGTTGAGGTCATGTCCGGCATGGCTGGCATAAGGTCCGGTCTGGCCGAAGCCCGAGACCGAGCACAGCACGATCGCCGGATTGACGGCGGCCAATGCCGCATAGTCGAGTCCCAGCCGTTTCATGACCCCCGGGCGGAAGCCTTCCACCACGGCGTCGGCATTCCGGGCCAGTTCAAGGAAGGCCTCGCGGCCGGCGTCGGTCTTGAGGTCGAGCGCCACGGAGCGTTTGCCGCGATTGAACTGCGCATACGCCGATGGACTGAGCTGGCGGATGGAGTCGCCGCTGCCGGGCTGCTCCACCTTGATCACATCGGCCCCCAGTTGCCGCAGCAAGCTGCAGGCGTGCGGCCCGGGAAGCAACTGGCTGGCGTCGATAATGGTGACGTCTTTCAGGCACGACCATTCCGGTTTCATATGGGCTCGTGTTTCCAAAAGAGGGCGCTCAGCCCAGGTCGCCGACCATGCCGATCGACTTCATCAGCTCGCCATAGCGAGAGTTGTCCGAAGCCACGACCGTGCCAAACTGGGCCGGGGTCGCGCTGCGCCGAAGCTCGCCTGCGTTGGCCTTCAGCTGCGCGTCGAATACGCCGGCATTCTGCAGCGCGGCGACCGCGGCATGCAGCTTCTGGGTCAGCTCGGCCGGGAAGTTTGCGGGCGCGAACAGGCCGCTCCAGTTGTCGATGACAAAGCCGGGCGGCAGCGCTTCGGCCATGGTCGGCACGTTCGGAAAGAACGGCGAGCGCGCGGCGGCGGTCACGGCCAGCACGCGCACCTGATGGTTGCGCACATACTGGGTCGCCGTGCCAAGCACCGGCATCCCGAACTGGGTCTGCCCCGTCAGCATGGCGGTGATGATTTCCGGCGCACCCTTGTAAGGGATATGCACAGCGTCGCAGCCGGTCTGGTGCAACATGGTCTCCACCGCCAGGTGGGCGATGCTGCCCTTGCCGCCAGAGCCGTAGTTGAACTTGCCCGGCGCCTTCTTCATCGCAGCGACCAGCTCGGCCGCGGTCTTGTACGGCGACGATGCGGGCACGACCAGCGCAGTCGGCCCGCCGGACAGCGCCGTAATCGGCGTGAAATCGCGCGTCGGGTCGTACGGCATCTTGCGGTACATATGCACGTTGATCACGTGCGTATTGGCGAGGATGCCCAGCGTGTAGCCGTCGGGGGCCGCGCGCCGCAGCGCGGTGGCGCCGATGATGCCGCCGGCGCCGGGCATGTTCTCGACCACCACGGGCTGGCCGAGCTTCTGGCCCAACTCCGCCGACAGCGTGCGGGCGGTACTGTCCGGCGTGCTGCCGGCGATGAACGGGACGATCAGCCGGATCGGCCGGTTGGGGTAGTTGGCAGGCGCCGCGGCGCGGGCGGGCAGCAAGACGCTTCCCAGGGCGGCGGCGCCAGCGGTGGCGAGCCATTCTCGGCGGTTCATGCGTGGTCTCCGTGGTCTCGTTGTATTGTCCTGATGCCGGCGGCGACCGTGCCGCCGGCACGGTCATGCGTTTTGCTGCAGCGGCTCCAGTATCGCGCGGGCGATGGTGTTGCGCTGGATCTCGCTGGTGCCGGTGAAGATGCGGAACATGCGCAGCTTGCGGAAGGTCTGCTCGACCGGATGCCCGCGCGTGACGCCCACGTTGCCGTGGATCTGCACCGCCTTGTCGGCCACTTCGAAGCAGCGTTCCGAGACAAAGAGCTTGCATGCCGCGGCCTTCATGCGCAGGTCGGCGCCGCTGTCAGCCAGCGCCGCAGTGTGCGCGATCATGCTTTCGCAGGCCCACAGCGCGGCGGCCATGTCGGCCAGCATGTGCTGGATCGCCTGAAAACGCGCAATCGGGCCGCCGAACTGGCGCCGCTTGCCGGCGTATTCCACTGACGACTCGTAGGCGCGCATGGCCAGCCCCAGCATCGAGGGGCAGTGCAGCAAGCGGTTCACGTTGATGCGCGACATGCCAAGCTTGAAGCCGTTGCCCTCGCCGCCAAAGATATTGGCGCGCGGCACGCGCACGTTGTCGAAGCGGATATCGCCGTCGATATGCTGGCCCGACATCGGCACGTACTCGTTGGTCACGGTCACGCCCGGCAGGTTCAGGTCGACCAGCACCGCGCTGATCGCCGGCGGCGTGGCCGTGGCATCCGTTACGCACATGACGATGGCGAAGTCCGCGAACGGCGCGCCGCTGATGTAGTGCTTGCCACCATTGATCACCAGCTCGTCGCCGTCGGCGACCGCGGTGGTCTTGATGCTTTGCGCGTCCGACCCGGAGTGCGTTTCGGTCAGTGCGAAGCAGGTCGACTTCTCGCCGCGGATGACGGGTTCGAAATACTGCTTCAGTTGCACCGGCGTGGCGTACTTGAGCATGTTGCCCACGCGCGGCGGGCCGCCCAGGTCGCCCAGCACATGCGCGGCCAGCGTCGAGCCGCTGGCGGCCAGGTCGGCCTTGAGCGCGCATTGCTCCTGGATGTTCAGGCCCTTGCCGCCGAGCGACTCCGGCAGGCAGGCCGCATAGAAGCCCAGTTCGTACGAGCGGCGCCAGACCTTGCGCAGCACATCGCGCGGCCACGGGTCTTCGGAGCCGAGGCCGAGTTCGTGCTCCAGCGGGCGCAGCTCTTCGTCGATAAAGCGGCGGATGCCGGCGCGGGTTTCCACCAGCACGGGGTTGGTCAGGTGATCGAACATGGCGGGATCCTCGGCTAGTCAGTTGACGCGGCGCGCCACGCCTTGCCAGTAGCGTTCGCGCACGATCTTGCGGGCCAGCTTGCCGCTGGCGTTCTTGGGCAGCTCGGCGACAAAGTCGACCGAACGCGGCGACTTGTAGTCGGCGATGCGCTCGCGGCAGTGCGCGATCAGCTGCTGCGCGCTGGCTTCGCGGCCCGGGCGCAGCGTCACCACGGCCTTGACGCTTTCGCCCCAGGTGTCGTCGGGCACGCTGATGACGCAGGCTTCGAGCACGTCGGGGTGCTGGTACAGCGTGGCTTCCACCTCGGTCGGGTACACGTTGAAGCCGCCGGAGATGATCATGTCCTTCTTGCGGTCGACCAGGTACAGGTAGCCGGCGTCGTCCACGCGCGCCATGTCGCCGGTATGCAGCCAGCCGTCGACGATGGTCTCGGCGGTCAGCGCGGGCTCGCCCCAGTAGCCCTGGAACACGTCTTCGCCGCGGATCACCAGTTCACCGATCCCGCCCACTGCCACCTCGCGGCCTTGCTCATCGACCACGCGCACTTCGGTCTCGCCCAGCGCGCGGCCGCAAGAGGCCAGGCGCTCCGGGTGGCTGGCGATCGCGTCGGCGTGGTCGGCGGTCGACAGGCGCGTGACGCCGGAGGTGGATTCGCTGGCGCCATAGCCTTGCGACAGGATCGGGCCGATGCGCTGCCACGCCTCGCGGATACGCGCCGGCGCCATGGGCGCGGCGCCATAGGCCAGCGTCTTCAGGCTGGACAGGTCGGCCTGCGCCAGCGTGGGCTCGGCCATCAGCATATTGATCATCGCCGGCACCATGAACACGTGCGTGATGCGCAGCCGCGCCACCTCGGCCAGGAAGTGCGCGGGCTCGAACTTGTCGAACAGCACCAGTGTCGCGCCCAGGTACAGGTAGGGCTGCATCAGCATGCCGGACGCGTGGGTGACCGGGCCGATCAGCGCCAGCCGGTCGCCGGGCCGTGCGGGGCGATCCATGCCGGCCACCATCTTGCGCAGCGCCGCCATGCGGTTGCCGTAGGTCTGCATGGCCGCCTTGATCTTGCCGGTGGAGCCGGAAGAAAAGTGCAGCACGGCCAGGTCACTGGCGGCAGGCGTGATGTCCGGGGTCGTGGTGCCGGCATTGGCCAGCAGCGATTCGTAACCGACATAGCCCGCCGGCGCATCCCCGATGGCGATAAAGGTCTCGATGCTGCGGAAGCCCGGCGTGGCGCGCGAGTATGCGGTGTAGCCCGGCCCGGCGATGAGCACGCGCGGGGTGCAGTTCTCGACCACGTCGCTGGCTTCCGTGGCGGTAAAGCGCGGATTCAGCGCCGCCTTGACCAGGCCAGCCTTGTACAGCGCGCACTCCAGCTCGACCAGTTCTGGGCGGTTGCGGGCCTGCACCGCCACGCGGTCGCCGCGCTGCAGCCCCAGCGCCAGCAGCGCGTTGGCCAGGCGGGTGGAGCGCTCTTCCAGCTGGCGGTAGGTCACCACCTGGTCCTGGTAGAGGATGGCGGGCTGGTCACCCCAGTAGCGCGCGGCGCGGCGCAGGAAATACGCGAAACTCATGCTGTCTCCGTGATGCGAACGATGTTGTGCTACGGCGTTGGGGCTAAGTCTGTAAGATGGAAGGCATCACCACAATGCGGTGTTGGCTATAAATCCATAACTATCGGGAATGTGAGGAAATGGAGACGCGGGACCTGGAGTACATCCTCGCCGTGGCAACGCACGGGGGCATCGGCAGGGCGGCGGAGGCGCTGGGCATCAGCCAGCCGGCACTGACCAAGGCGGTGCAGCGGGTAGAGGCGCAGACTGGCCTGCCGCTGTTCGAACGTACCGCCAACGGCATGACCGCCACTTACGCCGGCACCCGCTTCCTGGAGCGGGCACGGCGCATCCGGCTGGAGTACGACGACGGCATCAAGGAGATGATCGGCATCCGCACTGGCGAGCAGGGCGTGCTGCGCGTGGGCTATTCGCCGTCAATACCCGGGGACGTGATCCTGGGCGCGTGCCAGCAACTGATGCGCGAGCGCCCGGTGGCGCGGCTGCGCTTGCGGCGCCGGCTGGCGCGCGACGTGCTGGACCTGCTCGCCGCTGGCGAACTCGACCTCGCGGTGGCGCCGGTGCCGGCTTCGACGGATTTTGCGGTGGAGCCGCTGTTCGACGACCGGCTGGTGGTGGTAGCCGACCAGGGCAACGCGCTATTGCGCCGGCGCAAGCTGCGGCTGGCGGACCTGGCAGAACAGGAATGGCTGCTGCCGGAAGCGCATATCACGCTGCGGCAGCAGGTCGATGCCGCCTTCCGCCAGCGCGGCCTGCCGGTGCCGCAGCCGCGTGTCGAGATCGATTTCGGCAGCCCCTCGCTGTTCGCGCTGATGCAGGGCACGCAGATGCTGAGCATCGCCAATGCCGGCGGCGATGCCATGCAGCACGGCCTGCGCGCGTTGCCGCTGGAAGTCGAAGAGCTGGACCTGCGCCGGCGCATCGGCGTGCTGACCCGCGCCGGCGCGTACCTGTCGCCGCTGGCGCAGCGCCTGACGGCGCTGCTGCGCGAGCACAGCCGCTGAGCAACTGAAGGTTATTGCAGGGGGATCTTGGCCACAGCCGCCAGCCGCTTCCAGCGCACGATCTCGTCTTTCTGGTACTGCAGCATTTCCGCCGGCGAAGACAGGATCAGCTTGGTCGACTGGCGCGTGTAGTAGTCGCGTACGTCGGGCGCGTTGCCGGCTTGCATGAACAGGTCCTGCAGGCGCTTCACCACCGCGGGCGGGGTCTTGGCGGATATCGCCGCGGCTACCCAGTTGTAGGCCAGGAAGTCGGGCATGCCGGCCTCGACGATCGACGGCACGTCCGGCAACAGCGGCGAGCGCTGCGGCGCGGTAAAGGCCAGCGCCCGGACCTTGCCGCCGCGCACCAGTTCGATCGCGCCGGTGGCATCGACCACGGCAAAGTCCACGTTGGCGGCCATCACGCCATTGATCGCATCGCCAGCGCCCTTGTACGGCACCGGCGTGGTCTTGATCTTTGCCAGTTCGTTGAGCCATTCGCTGTACAGCGTGTACGAGATCGAACCCGTGCCGTAGTTGAGCGCGCCGGGCCGCTTGCGGGCGTCTTCCAGCAATTCCGTCAGCGTGCGGTAGGGCGAACTCGTCGGCACGATGATCACGCACGGTCCGCGCGACAGCAGCGTGATCGGCGCGAAGTCCGTCAGTGGGTCGTAGGGCAGCTTGCGGAAGGTGGCGGCGTTGGTCGACAGGGTGGAATTGCTGCCGATGAACACCGTGTAGCCGTCCGCCGGCGCGTTCAGCGCGGTCTGCACACCAATAAAGCCATTGCCGCCAGGCTTGTTCTCGACCACCACGCCCTGGCCGGTCAGCTCACCGATCTTCTTGGCGAACATGCGTGCGGTGGTGTCGGTGCCGCTGCCGGCCGGGAATGGCACGATAAAGCGCATCGGGCGCGAGGGGAAGGCGTCTTCGGCGGCAAGCGCCGGCAGCGGTGCGATGCCGGCTGCCAGTGCCGCGGCGGCGAGCCCGAGGAAGCGGCGGCGCGAACGGTAAGGCTGTTGCATGGTGTCTCCTTTCGGTCGGAAAAGCCCGGCGTGTTCTCCGCCGGTGCAAGAGGTCGGTCGGACTCAGCGGCGCAGGCCGAGCAGGTCGCGCGCGATCACCCAGCGGTGCACTTCGCTGGGTCCTTCGTAGATGCGCATCAAACGGGTCTCGTTGGCCATCTGCTGCAGCGGCAATTCCTTGGTCATGCCCATCGCGCCAAAGGTCTGCATCGCCTGGTCGATCACTTCCCACGCCATTTCGGTGGCGAAGACCTTGATCATCGAGACCTGCGTGCGCGCCTCTTCACCGGCATCGATCCGGCTGGCGGCTTCGTAGGTCATCAGGCGGCAGGCGTGGATGCGCGTGGCGGCGTCCGCCACCCACCACTGGATCGCCTGGCGCTGTGCCAGCGGGGCGCCGAAGGTCTGCCGTTGCGGCGCGTATTCGCAGATCATGTCGAGCGCGCGCTGCGCCCGGCCGATGCACCATGCGGCCATCTGCACGCGGCGTGTGGACAGGCGCGCCTGCATCGGCGCGAAGCCCTGGCCTTCGGTGCCAAGCAACTGCGTGGCGGGAACGCGGCAGTCTTCCAGCACGACTTCATAGGTGGAATGGCCGCCGATCATCGGGATGCGACGCTCAACGCGCAGGCCGGGCGTGCCGCGCTCGACGATAAAGGCCGAGATGCCGCCGCGCGCCCCCCTGGCCTTGTCGGTCACGGCCATCACGATGGTCCAGTCGGCGCGCGCCGCGCGGCTGATCCAGATCTTGCGGCCGTTCAGCACCCAGTGGTCGCCGTCGCCGCTGTCGCGCTCCGCGCGCGTGGTCATCATGGCGGGGTCGCCGCCGGCGCCGGGCTCGGAAATGGCGATGGCCGATGCCGTTTCGCCGCGCGCATACGGGTCCAGGTAGCGCTCGCGCTGGGCGTCGTTCGCGGTCAGCATCAGCATGCGCAGGTTGGGCGAATCCGGCGGCAGTTCGTAAGGCGTGATGGTCTTGCCGAGTTCTTCGTTGACGCCGACCATCGCCACCACCGGCAGGTCGGCGCCGCCCATCTCGGTCGGTGCATCCAGTCCCCACAGGCCAAGCTCGCGCGACAGGTCATCGAGTCGCGCGTGTTCTTCCGGCAGCAGTGCGTGCTGTCCGCCCTCGGCCTCGCGGGCCAGCACCGCCGGCTCCAGCGGGATCAGCTGTTCGCGCACGAAGCGCGCGACCAGGTCCTTGAGCATGCGGTGTTCTTCATCGAGCTGGAAATTCATGCTTGTCTCCTTGTTACTATTCCTGAGCGCCGGGACGTGTGGCCGCATGCGCGGCGGGCAGGTTGATGCCGACTTCCTGCAAGACTTCGGCGGTGTGCTCGCCCAGTGCTGGCGCATGCCGGCGCAAGGACAGCGGCGTTGCCGAGAAGCGCGCGGCGGGGCGCACTTCGCGCAGCGAGCCTTCGGTGGGGTGCTGCGTGGCCTGGAACAGGCCCACGGCTTGCAGATGTGGATGATCGACCAGCGCATCGAGCCCGTAGATCGGCGTGGCGGGGATGTCGAGCGATTCGAACAGCGCCATCCATTCGTTGGTGCTGCACTCCGGCGTCAGCTCGGCGAGATGGCCGTACAGCGCGCGGATATTGGCGTTGCGCTGCGCGCGGTCGCCGACTTCGTAGCGGTCGGCAAGGTCGTCGCGGCCAACCGCGCGGAAGAAGGCCTGCCAGTGGCGCTCCGTATAGGGCAGCGCGCAGATCCAGCCGTCGCGTGTCGGCGCGGGGCGGCGGCCGCCCTGCAGCAGTCGCGCATAGCCCGCGCCGGCGGGAGCGGGCTCGAAGGTCAGGCCGCCCAGGTGCTCGGTCATCACGAAGGCGGCCATGGTCTCCAGCATCGGCACTTCGACCGACTGGCCCACGCCATGGCGCTCGCGGTGCAGCAGCGCGGCCAGCACCGCGTTGGCCAGCGCCAGCCCGGTGGTCTTGTCGGCGATCAGGCTGGGCACGTATTCCGGCCGCTCGCCATTGCCGGTACCCAGCGCCACCAGTCCGCAGCCGGCCTGGATGATGTCGTCGAAGGCGGGCTTGTCGCGGTGTGGACCGTCCTGGCCGAAGCCGGTCGCCACGCAGTACACGATGCGTGGATTGATGCGAGCGACCGCCTCGTAGCCAAAGCCCAGCCGCTCGATTGCCGCCACGCGCATGTTGTGCACCAGCACGTCGGCGCCCGCGATCAGCGCGCGCAGCGCTTCGGCGCCCTCGGGGGTCTTCAGGTCGAGCACGACCGAGCGCTTGTTGCGGTTCAACGCCAGGTAGATCGAGCTCATGCCCGGGTGCTGCGATACGCCGTTGGCGCGCATCAGATCGCCTTCCGGGCCTTCGATCTTGATCACGTCGGCGCCGAAGTCCGCCAGCACTTGCGTGGCCAGCGGGCCGAGCACGACCGAGGTGAGATCCAGCACGCGGATGCCGTCGAGCGGGCCGGCGGGCGCGCTACGGGTGTGTAGTTCAGGCATGGGGGATTCCTTAGCGGCGGTGAAACACTGGCATGCGGCGCTCGGCCATCGCGGCCACGCCTTCGCGGAAATCGTCGCTGAGGAACTGCCCGCGCTGGATCGCCAGCTCGCGCTGGTTGACCTCGGCAATGCGGTCGGCCAGCCCCTCGCGCAGCGTGGCGCGCGTGGTTTCCACCGCCAGCGGCGCGGAGTTGGCGATCTCCTGCGCCAATGCCATGGCACGGCCGTTGACTTCAGCCTTGGCCACCAGTTCATCGGCCAGGCCGATGGCGACGGCGTCGGTGCCGGAGACGCGGTGGCCGGTGTAGAACAGCCGCGCGGCATGCTGTTCGCCCACCAGCCGCGGCAGCGTCACGCTGAGCCCGAAGCCGGGGTGGAAGCCGAGCCGGTTGAAGTTGGCGCTGTAGCGCGCCTCGGCGCAGGTTACGCGGAAGTCGGCTACCAGTGCCAGGCCCAGCCCGGCGCCGACGGCGGCGCCTTCCACTGCGGCGACGATGGGCTTGCGGTTGCGGTAGAGCTTCATCGCATGCACGTAGAAAGCGGCCGGGTCGTTGGCGACCTCGCCCTGGCCGGCGCCGCTGAAGTCGGCGCCCGCGCAGAAGGCGCTGACCCCGGAGGCCAGCACGACGGCACGGCAGCCAGGGTCGTCGTCCAGCGCCAGCAAGGTGTCCGCGAGCCGGCGCATCACGTCGGCATCAACAAAGTTGTGCGGCGGACGGGATAACACGATGCGGGCGACGTGGCCGTCACGGCTGAGCTGGATATCGGCGTCGGATGACATGCGGGGCGCTCCTCTGTGATGTGGGCTGGCGCAAGGGCCGGCGGAGCACACAGTATTCGCGCAGCGGCGCCTCGCCGCTATACTCAGATTTCACTTACTGAAATTATTCGGAGATGGCCCATCCAGCACCCGAAGCACCCGAACCGGTTTCGACGCGCCGCGTGACTCACCAGACCGGCCGCTTTACCCGCGACACCGCCGGCAGCCAGTCGCTGGAACGGGGGCTGGTGCTGCTGCGCGCTTTCCGCGTCGGCACCACCAGCCTGACCAATGCCGAACTGGCCGCGCGCACCGGCCTGCCGCGGCCGACCGTCAGCCGGCTGACGCGCTCGCTGGTGGACGCCAGCTTCCTGCGCTACGACGTCAACGAACGCGCCTACCGGCTTGCGCCGGTGGTGCTGAGCCTGGCCGATGCCTTCCGCCACGCCAACCGCGCCGCGGATATCGCGCTGCCGCTGATGCGCAAGGTAGCCGAGGCCGACAAAGTCAACGTGGGATTGGCGGTGGGCGACAAGCTCGACATGGTGTACCTGGCCTCGATCCGGCACAGCCGCGACAGCGTTTCGCGCACGCGGCGCGTGGTGCCGGGCACGCGCGTGCCGATGGAACTGACATCGATCGGGCTGGCATGGCTGGGGGCACAGCCGGACGGTGTGCGGGAAGACCTGCTGGCAGGCATCGCGGCGCGGCAGGCAGAGGCCTGGCCGGAGATGTGCGCAAGCGTGCTGCGGGCGATCGAGCAGTCGCAACAGCGCGGCTTCTGCACCGCCGCTTATCAGCTCGGGCATTTGCTGGCGGTGGGCGCGGCATTCCGTGGCCCCGACCAGCAGCTCTATGGCCTGAACATCAGCTTTCCGTATTCAGCCAGCGAGCGCAGGCGCGACAACGCCCGCTATGCAGCGAAGCTGGTGCGGCTGATGGACGATATCCAGTCGGCGTGGCAGCGCGCCGGCGGCGGCTAGCACCCGTTCAGTACACCGGCGCCATGCCGGCGGGCCGGTTCTTGAAGCGGCGGTGGACCCAGTAATACTGCTCCGGCATGGTCGCGATCTGCGTTTCCAGGAAGGCATTCATGCGGCGCGAATCCTCCTCCAAAGAGCCGGACGGAAAGCCTTCAAGCGGGTCGAAAATACGCAGGCGATAGCCCCGGTAGTCGGGCAACACTTCGGTGGTGAACGGCACCACGCGCGCGCCAGTCATGCTGGCCAGCCGCGAGGCCGACGTCAGCGTGCACGCCGGCACGCCGAAAAACGGCACGAACACCGAATCGGGCAGGCCGAAGTCCATGTCCGTCGCCAGCATGACCGGGCAGCCGGCACGCAGCGTGCGCACCACCTGCTTGCCGCTGCCGCTGCGCGGAATCATCTCGGCGCCAAAGCGCCCGCGCTGCGTCCGCGCGATCTCTTCCAGCAGCGGGCTCGACATCTTGGTGTACAGCGATGCGACCGGGTGGCGGATCGAATAGAACATGCACCCGGCTTCAATTCCGACGAAGTGAAAACCCAGGAAGATGGTGGGCTGCTCGGTGCAGGTGGACAGGTCGATGCGGCTGTCCAGCTCGATCAGTTGGTCCAGCCGCCCGGCATCGCCGAACCATTGCACGCCGCGCTCGAGGTAGCTGCGCAAGACATGGCCGAAATGGCGTCGTGCCAGCTGCTGGCGGCTGGCTTCGTCCATGTCGGGGAAGCACAGCGCCAGGTTGGTCAGCACAATGCGGCGCCGGCGGCTGGGGATCTGGTACAGCAGCTTGCCGATCGCCTCTCCCAGGCGTGCCGTCACGCCATAAGGCAGGGCGGCAAACAGCTTGAAGACAGCGACGGTGAGCGCGGCCCGGAGCCGATGGGTCATGGGAATCCTGTTAGGGCGGTGGCGGCAGCGCGGCGTCCCGGCGCGCGGCTGCACAGCGATGATTCGGCGCCACGACTGGTGGCGGGCGTGAGCGTGCGGGGCGCGCGCTGTCGGCAAGAGCGATGGCTGGCGGCCCGGCACGTCGATGGGCAACGCCTGGCGCGCACGGTGTGCGCGTCAGAAATGTCGGCAATGGGGCGATCGCGCGCAACCGCGCTGACCTGGTGCGGAGCGCGCACTGTAGCACGTTGCGGCAGGCTGGCTTGTACCGAGGTGTTACAACGACGACAAGTGCCCGCCACGCAACGCGCGAACGGGTGACGCATAGGCCTAATGGCTGATAAGGCTGATAACGGCTGCGCCGGTGCCTGGCTGAAGCGCGCTACCCTCAGTGCTTCAGTTCGCCCAGGTAGTAGTTGATTTCCGCCAGCAGAGTGTCGTGGAATTCTGCCGGCAGGCCGCGGTCGTCGGTCAGCGCCAGCAACTGGTCGACGCGCACGCGGAAACGCCGCTCCACCCCGGCCTGGGCCGCCGGCGGCAGCCCGGCGGCCAGGGCGCCAAGCAGCTCCCGTATCACCAGCAGGCGCGCGCCGTACTGGACCATGGCATCGCCCTGAGTCTTGAGGTTGGCGGCCAGCGGGTCCGGGCTGGCCGGCGCCACGGGGGTGACGGCAGGCGCGGGGGGCACGGCATGCGCTGGCGCCAGGTGGCCTGCGTCGTTGGCGGCCTGGGCGGGCGCCCCGGCGCCGAGTATGCGGGACAGCAGGTTGATCCTGAACATCGCAGCGCTCCCCGAAGATGATCGTGAAGACCGCGTGCATGCGCGCGGCTGGGCGGTCTGGCTGACTGCCCCATCTTGGACGGGCGCGGCAGCGCTGACAGTGCGGCAGGAGACAATGCCTGCCACCTGCGCGCTCAGGCCACCGTGCGCGCGGCCGGCTTGCGGCCCTTGCCGGCGCGCGCTGGCGGCCTGCACAGGCCGCAAACGTAGTGCCGGCGCGGGCCATAGGCGTGGACCACGTAGTCCCCTGCGCAGCGCCGGCAGCGCGCCAGTTGCAGCATGCCGTTCTCGTGGAAGCGCACCAGTGTCCAGGCGCGGGTGAAGCTGAGTTCCGCGGCTTCCCCGGTCACGGACAACTGCTCCCGGTAGACGCGGTAGCCCGACAGGACCGCGCGGATACCCGCCAGCCCGCCGGCGTCGCGCATGAAGCGATAGGCATTGAGCAGCATCGACGCATGCGCATTGGGCCGCCACGTCACGAACCAGTCGGTCGAAAAGGGCAGCATGCCCTTGGGCGGCGATGCCCCGCGCAGTTCCTTGTACAGCCGGACCAGCCGCACGCGCGGCAACGACAGCGCCGATTCCAGCACCTGCAGACGTGCACCCAGCCCGATCAGTTCGATTGCCAGCTGGGTTTGCTCCATTTCATGCAGCACGCTCTTGCCGGCGGATGGCGGGGGTGGGGTGCGCAAATCCATTGTTTCCCAAGTTGTTTCGCTAAATTGCGATGGATTTTATGAATCGCCGTTTTGTTATAACTCTGATATGCATCAAGAGTCGCTTTTCGGCCGGGGCTGTAGGAGGAGCGCCCACCCGGTATCGGACGGACGCCGATTTTGCCTTGACACCCATGCGCTACGCTTCAAGAACACATAAACCGACTCGGGGAGCTACCCATGGCTGCGAACTTCCTTATCAGGCAGACGCCCCAAGGCTGGGAACTGACGGTCGAAAGTGCACGCAAGGGCCTGGTTCATTGCGAGGACCGGGACGTTGCCGTCAATATCGGCAAGGCCGCGGCAAAGCGGCGTGGGGTCGGGCTGATCTTGCAGGAAGACCAGGACGGCAGCGAATCCGCGCTGGGTTTTACGGAGTCACTGGCCGCCTGAGGCGACGCATCATCGGGGATCCACGCCAGGAATCCCTTTGACGAACATCCGGGGTTTCCCAGGCATCGCAAGGATGCCTTACAACGGCGGGCGCTTTTTACCGGGCGCCCGCCGTTGCGTTTGGCTGCATTGGCTTGCGTTGGCGTGAACTGCAAGCGGCGCGCGGCGGTGCGGGATGGCTGCCGCAGTGGTATGGAACTTGCGCCCTCTGGCAAGCGGTGCGGCGCGGCTGCATGCCTGGCGCCGCAGTTCCGATCCCGCAGTTCCGATCGGCAGGAGATCAACCATGCATCCATTCCGGAATCAAGGCAGCAGCTCATGGTGGCGCGATGAAGAGGCACCGCGCCGCGACCGCGCGGATGACCCGCGCGGTGATGGCGAAGGACGCTACGGGCAGTCGGGCGGGCCCGCCCGCGACTATGGCGAAGGGCGCTACGAAGGCCGCCAGCGCCACGGCGACGATGTCCGGGGGCAGGGCTATTACGGCAGCCGTCAAGGCGGTGAAGACTGGCAGCATTCCGGCCAGCGCGCGCCGTGGGACGACGATGAAGCGTGGCGCGGCAGCGGCTCGGACCAGGGCGGCAACGTGCGCGACGAGTGGGGCGAAAGCCGCCGCGGCGGCATGAGTTCGCGCCGAAGCGAATATGACCAGGGCTACGGCATTTCCGATTACTCCTCGCCTGGCGCGCAGACGCGCCGTGCGCGCAGCGGGTCGTCGTCCACCTCTTCCTATGGATGGGAGAGCGGCTGGGATGAGGACGACGCCGGCCGTACCGGCATGTCGGAGCGGCCGGGTTCGGCCGGGCGCGGCGCTGGCGATTTCGGCCGGCAGGGCCCGGGCGAAGGGAGGCTGGGCCAGCAGTTGCGCGGGCGCGACCGCGTCGGCCCGAAGGGCTACCAGCGCAGCGACGAACGCATCCGGGAAGAAATCTGCGAGCGCCTGGCCCATGCGCCCCATGTCGACGTGCAGGACGTTGAGGTCGATGTGGAGAGCGGGGTGGTGCGGCTGAGCGGCAACGTGCGCGATCGCCGCCAGAAATACTGCATCGAAGACATTGCCGACGACGTGTTCGGCGTGCGTGAGGTCCACAACGGGATCCGGTTGGGTGCCGCCGGGCCGTTTGGCGTCTCTGGCATTTCCGAGGGGGGCGGGGATACGCGCCGCACCGGGTCCGCCGCAGGCGGGCAAGGCCATGTCAGCGGCCTCAGCAGTGCCGGCAGCGCGACCGGGTCGACCGCCAGCAGCTATGGCGCCGGCATGGAAGCGGGCAGCGGCGGCCCGGGTGCCGGCCGCGACAGCACCGGGGGCACCACGCGCATCTGAGCGCATTGATTTTCAGCGCTTCCCGCGCTATGGCACGGGGCTGCGCCACTGGTGCGGCCCCGCTCGCCGTTCCGTTCAAACGTCGCGGCGCGGATTGCCGGGCGATGGTGCGTCAGGCGGCTCCTCCGGCGGCAGCCAGTCGTCGGCCTCGCTGCGCGGCTGCGCCATGCGGCGATGCTGCTCGGCCAGCACGTCGGCTGGTGTGACCATGGCAATCGCCGCTCGCAGCTTGTTCTGCCACCCGGTGATGACTTCGCCTTCGCCGCGCATCATCGCATCGAAGCCGGTCCGTGCGACCTCGGCCGGGTCGGCTTTCCTCTGCTGGCCGATCCTGGTGTCGAGCAAGTCTGCCCGCTCGAAGAACTCGGTCTCCGTCGCGCCGGGCATCAGGCAGGTCACGGTTACGCCGCTGCCCTGCAATTCGTGCCGCAGTGCGTATGAAAACGAATCCAGGAACGCCTTGGTGGCGTTGTACACCGCCTGGTAGGTGCCGGGCATGAAGCCAGCGATCGAACCTGTGATCAGGATGCGTCCGCTGCGCTGCTCGCGCATGCGCTGGCCCACCCGATGCAACAGGTGGACGGTGCCCGTCACGTTGGTTTCCAGCACGCGCTGGATGTCGGTAAAGTCCTGGTCCAGGAATGCGTGGCCGAGGCCGCGGCCGGCATTGGCGCAGAGCACGTCGACCCGGCGGTTGTCGAAGGCCGCACACAACTGCTCGACGCCGGCCGGCGTGGAGAGGTCCGCCACCAGCGCCTCCACCTGGGCACCCTCGTCGCGCAGTTGCGCGGCGGCAACATTGATCTGCGGCTCATCGGCAGCGATGACGAGGTCGTAGCCGCGCTGCACACAGCAGCGCGCCAGTTCGTAGCCGATGCCTGACGAGGCACCGGTGACCACCGCAAGCAGGCCGGTGCGGGCCGGGGACGGAGAAGAAGAGGGAATGTCAGCCACGATGGCCTCCGGGGACGGGGGTAGCGGAGGGCATTCTTACCGCTGCGTTGTAAGGTTTAGCGACACCCACCGCCGGGCAGGAGTTGCCTCAGCCCACGCGCCGCCAGGCATGTATGCCGAACCAGACGCCCAGCAGTGCAACGATCGTCGCCAGCAGCGCCAGCGCCGCGCATGCCGCGGGGGCGAGCGAGCCGATCCAGCCAAAGGCGTCGGTGCGCCGCCACAGTACCCAGGCAAGCGTGGCCGCCATCAGTACCAGCGCGGTCTGCGTCAGCGCCTCGACCACGCGCATGGAGCCGCGGGCGGTACTGTCCAGGGGATCGCGGCGGGCTTCCGCGGCAGTGACTTCGGGGTCTTCCATGGCGCTGCGCTCAGGAGGCGGATGCTATCGCTGTGCAAATCCCGTTCCCGGGCCGAAACACGCTGGCACGGCTCCAGGCGGCTCAGAAGACGCCCAGCGCCAGCCCTGCCGCCAGGCCTTCGCCCAGCGCCGCGCAGCGCGCCAGGTCGTCCGCTTCGATCTGCTTGGGTGCGAGGATGCGCTCCGGCGTCTGCGCGTGCGTGCAGACGATCAGCCCGGGCGCAACGGCGTTGAGGCGCCAGCCGGTGGCGATGCGCTCAACCTGGCGCAATGCGTTCTGGCCATCGCTGCCGGCGCAGATCATGGTGGCGTAGGGGCGGCCGTTGATCCGGTCCAGCGCGGGGTAATAACAGCGGTCGAAGAAGTCCTTCATCATCCCCGCGATGGCCGCGAGGTTTTCCGGCGTGGCAAACAGGTAACCGTCGGCAGCCAGCACATCGTCCGGGCCGGCTTCAGCCGCACGCTTGAGCACGACGGCGACGCCTTCCTGCGTGCGCGCGGCTGCCGCGGCGGCCTCGGCCATCTGGCGGGTGCCGCCGGTCATGGTGTGGTAGACGATCAACAGCGTTTTCATGCTTGCAGGCAGGTCAGGATGCGCGGGTCACTGTAGCATGCGGGGCGCCAGTGGCGACCTTGGAACTTTTACAACGCGTCGGCGGACTGATCGGCATGGCACCAGCGTTAAAATGTGGCGCCAGTGCAAGTTTACGCCCCCGGTTTCAGGAGTTTTCCAGATGTTTTCGCCGCGCCCCTCGCTGTCTCAGCGTTCCCTGTCCACCACGCTGGTGCTGGTGCTGTCGCTTGGCTGCGCAGCGGCCGTGCAGGCCGCGGACGAAGCGCCAAAGCCGCGTGGACGCGACGAAGCCCCCGAAGCCCCGATCGCCTGCATGAAGGCGGTCAAGGCCGCGCTGCCCAACCCCGGCAGCTTTAAGTGGGTCAGTGCCAAGACCCGCAAGGTCGCGGAAGACGCTTACAGCGTGGTAGGCGATGTCGAGTACCTCGCTCAGGACGGCGCGGTGCGCAAGGCCAAAGTCCAGTGCGATGTCATGCGCGCACCTGGCAACCAGTTCGTGGTACCCAAGGTACGGTTGCCGCAGTAAATCCAGCCGGATAGCCCCGGCACTGCCGCCATGCGCGGCGGGCTGCAAAGAAATGTGGACGCTGTACATTTCCTTTGCTACTCTATGTGTACGGCATCCACAAATGCCTTCCAGGCGTGGTGCCCGCAAACGCAAGGAGACCCTGCATGAAGACCGAAGCACAGAAGGAGCACCGCTGGCTGCAACGGCTGGTGGGCGAATGGATGGCCGAAGGCGAGGCCGTGATGGGGCCGGACCAGCCCGCGCAGAAGTGGCAGATCCCCGAGCGCGTGACCGGTATTGGCGACCTTTGGGTACAGGGCACGGCGCAGGGCGACATGCCGGGATGCGGCCCCGCCACCACCGTGATGACGCTGGGCTACGACCCGGTCCGCAAGCATTTCGTCGGTACCTTCATCGGCTCGATGATGACCCACTTGTGGGTCTACGAGGGCGACCTCGATGCCGGCGGCCAGCAGCTGACACTGCGCGCCGAGGGACCGGACTGTTCGGGCAATGGCCGCACGGTTCAGTATCGCGATGTGATTGCCTTCAAGGATGACAACGAACGGACGCTGACGTCGTTCATGCAGGGCGAGAACGGCGAGTGGACCGAGATCATGAAGGCCACTTACCGCCGCAAGCGCTAGCGCGGCGCCCGTTCCTGACGCTCAGGTGCGCTCGCCCGCGGCGTGGGCGACGCGCGCCATCCGGCGCCCGGAACCGCCCGGGCCGCGATGCTGATCGTCATGCTGGCTGTCCTGTTTGCCGTCCTGCTGGCCATCCGGTTGGTTGTCCTGCTGATTCACTGGCCGGTGCCGTTCCGCCTTGCGGCGTTCGGCATTGCGCCGCCGCCGGCGCCGCAGCAACAGCAGCAGCGATGCCGGCAGCAACAGCACCAGTGCCAGCAAGGCAAAAGTCGCCAGCCCCGGGTTGCGCGCCGCGGCGGCAACGCGGTCGACCAGGAAGGCCGAGATGGCGATGCCCGGCAGCATCCCCAGCGCCGTGCCCACCAGGCAGTCGCGCAGGCTGATGCGCGAGGCGCCGACCACCAGGTTGACCAGCGAGAACGGTGCGATCGGCACCAGCCGCAGCACCACCATCGCCAAAACGCCGTGCCTGCCCAACTGGTGGCTGACCCGGTTCAGCCGCCGGCCGCCGAAGCGCCGAACGGTATTGCGGCCGAGCAGCCGGCCCGCCAGGTAGCCCGCGCCGGTGCTCAGCATGGTGCCGCCCAGTGCCAGCGCGGCGCCATAGAGCGGCCCGAACACCACCACGGTCACGAGGATCAGCAGCGTCACCGGCAGCATGGTCACGGCCCCGGCCAGGTACACCCCCATCATCGCCAGCGGCGCCATGGGCATGTCGTCCAGGCGCTCGACCACGCCCAGCAGCGCGCGGAAATCCGCCCATTCGCGCAGCGGCGTGTAGCGCCAGGCGAAGGCCAGCCCCGCCAGCGCCAGCGCCAGCGCCACCATCACGCCGACCCGGCCCATCACTCGCGGGCGCGCTTCGTGGCTGACGAACTCGGCCAGCACCTGGTCGGTATCGATGGGCTCGATCGGGTCGAGCAGGTGGTCAGCCGGCGAGGCGGCATCGAGGTCGTCCGGCAGCGGCGGCGCGTAGTCTTCCAGCGTGCGGCCATCGGCTTGCTGCAGCGCGCGGATGGCCGCCAGCAGGCTGCGCGTTTCGGCCACCTTGGCCTGGAATGCGTCGGGCGTGACGTCCAGGTGCTCCCCCAGGAGCCGGGCCCGCATGGCCGCGATGGCTTCGCGCACGCGCGGGTCGCCGCCCGAGGTCACCACTACATTGCACTCGGTGTCCAGCCCCAGCGAACGGTTGCTGAGATTGGACGAGCCGATGGTCAGGACATCGTCATCGATCACAGTGACCTTGCTGTGGATGTTGACGCATTCCGGCAGCAGCCCGGGGATCGTCGGGCAATACAGGTGGAAGCGGTCGCCGCTGTCCGCCGCGTGCAGGCGCCGGTACAGCCGCGCGCGCAGCACGCCCATGCTGTGCGCCTCCAGCCAGCCGCTTTCATTGCGCCGGGACACCAGCACGACGTCTGGTGCGTTTTCCCGACCCAGCCGTCCGGCCAGCGCCTTGGCGATCTCGCCCGAGCTGAAGTACTGGTTCTCCATGTAGATGCTGTGCCGGGCCGACGCTATGGCATCGCGCATCAGCATGCGGATCTCGCTCACGCCTGGCTCGTCGTCGCACACGGGCATGGTGCGGGCGATGCCGATGCGCACGTCGGTCAGCTCCGGCGCCAGGCTGGGCGGCCAGGGATCCGAGGATGTTGCCGCTGGCGGACGTGGCCTGCGCCCGGTCGCGCGCAGCCAGCGCGCATCGCACAGGCTGGCGAGCGCGACGGCGGCCTGGCCATCGAGCGCGCACTGGACGTCATGGAAGGGCGGGTAGGACTTGCCTTCGGCAACGCGCAGCGGCGCGCCTGGTGCGTGGCGGTTGTCGTCCCAGCGGCGCAGCGTCAGGTCCAGCCCGCCGACGAAAGCGACCTTGCTGTCGATCACCACTACCTTCTGGTGGTGCGAGGCGCCAGGGGGATGGTTGCCGTCGAGGCGAAACGACAGGTGCCGATGCGCCTGCCAGTGCGCGCTGGCCGAAGGCAGCCATTCGCGCTCCATCGCCATCACCATGGCGTAGTCCCAGCTCAGGATGTAGATGCGCAGGTCTGGACGGCGGTCGGCTAGTGCGCAGAGGAAGTCGCGCAGCCCGTCGGGCAGGCCGTCCTGCGCGCCGTCGGGCACGAGTTCCATGCGGCTGTCGATGTCCCAGCCGAGGATAAAGATGGTGTGCTCGGCGCGTGGCAGCGCTTCTCGCAGCGCGCGGAAATAGGCGTCGCCGTCGACGAGCATGGCAAAACGGTGGCAAGGTTCTACACGCCAGCAGTTGCGCCCCGGCTTCAGCGTGAAGGGGGGCGGTTCCTGCAATGCATGCGGAGTGTCCGGCGTTGACTGCGTGGGGGTGCCGGGCGGATTCGGTGGACTCATGTCGCACGCTCCGGGGGATAAGCCTTAAGCGTCGCGCAAGTTCCATACCGGAGGGCGTGCCGGGGGGAGCGTTGCCGCCATGGGAAGCGGCGCCCGCAGCTACCGGAACGACGGTGAGGCAAGCGCTGCCTGTGCGACTTGCGTGGGCCGACTGTGGTGCGCTGCCTGTTCCTTGCTTGTTTGCCGATTGTTCGCTTTACCTGCCCTTTGTAAGAACCGCACCGCCGGCGCAAGTGGCGCTGGCAGTTCTTACGATGCCTGACGGCGGCGCGCGATGCCCCAGGCGTCAAGCAGCGGCTGGAAGTGCGGCGTGTTCTCGCGTGCGGCCGGAGCGACCTTGCGCGGCGGCGGCAGCGGCCTGCCGGTCAATACCAGCAAGGTGTCGGCCTGCGCGGTTACGTCTGGTTCGCCGTCATAGGCGACGACGCCCATCTGGCGGGCAGATTTCAGGGCGCGGGTCAGTTCCGCGGCACTCAGGCGGCTGGCGGCGGCAAGCCGGTGCCGGGGCATGGGCCCCTTGGCCCGCAGGCAGTTCATCAGAGCCAGCACGCATTCCCGGGTGGTTCGATCCATGTCGCTGCGTCAGAGGATTGGGGCATCGGCCTGGCCCTTTCGGGTCATGCCGGATGCGGGAATCCATTCTTTCGCAGGGGTCATATCTTTGCCAACCGGATATGACACTTGTTCACATTTTGCGGCGCGTCGTGGGGAAGGCCTTCAGTGCCGGGTTTGCGGATTGCCGCACGGAAACCGGTGTTCCGGGCCGCCGGTCACCCCCTCTGCGACGCTCTGGCGGCGCCATCTGCGAGCCAGCCTGGCGTGGACGTCGGTGGCCATTTCGTGCAGTTCGGCGATCCTGGCCTCGAGCGGATCGGGGTAAATGTCGAGCGGACGGAACTTCAGGATGCGGGACATGACGGGGTCTCTGTAAGTGCCTGGTCTTAGTATCGGCACTGAACCCGTCGATTGCATGCAGCGATTTCTACGCCGTTGATCTGGCTCAATGTTGACTGCGCAATGAACTATTGCCTGCTATAGCGGGAACGCCGGGCGCAGACCGGCGTTCCCAGCTCGCCGGACGTTAATGCCCCAGGCGGGACGTGGTCCTGGCGTCGCGGCAATAGATCTTGCGCTCGCGCACCAGGCCGTCGCGCCCATGGATGCACAGCGGCACGCCGTCCTGGCGTGCCCGCACCCAGCCCGCGGCGATGGCCGCTTCCTGGGAGGGAAAGTGCAGCGCCGTGGCTTCGTCGCCATCGCCCGTGCCATCCATGCCCTCGATGGTCAGGGCCCATTCGCCGTCGCGGGCGGCATTGTCGTTGTCGGTGGCGGCAGGAAGCACGTGGATGCTGCGTGACGTCATGGCGGTCTCCGGGGAAGTGGACAGGTGTGGACCTACATTTCTAAGCGAAGCCGCGGCGCGCGGGTATCGGTCGCTGTCCTACACCGCGTGGACATGTCGCGCCGTCGGCTGACATCGGGGTAGGACGAAAGCCGACTTTTCGCTCGGTTGGCGGTTGCTACGATCCAATTGCCGGTTGGGCATGAAGCTGCCCGGTCAAGCCATCCCGAGCTATTCCATCCTGGCGGCGCATGCCGCTTCCACACGAAGCAAGGAGATCGTCATGAGAAAGCTATTCGCACTGTTTGCCCTCGCTGGCGTGATGCTGGTCACGGGTTGCAACACCATGGCCGGTGCAGGCAAGGATATCGAACGCGGCGGCGAGAAGGTGCAAGGCGCGGCGGAAAGCACCAAGCAGAAAATGTAAGCGCCTGCCGATCGCAGGCGCAGAGGCTGACGGCCCGTGCCCCAGGCACGGGCCGTTTTCGTTCGCACGGAATCTCTGGAGAGCGGGCTTAGTGCAGGGTTTAGTAACGTGCTCGGCAGCGGGCAGTTGGCTTGTGCCGGCGCTTTGCGGACCGTGATATCGACCGCTTTGCCGGCGTCGACTGCCGCCCCGGGCCGTGCGGCACGTTGCTGCTCGCCGGCGCGCTGGCGACGTTTATCTGCCGGCACCGCTCAGTGCGCTCACTCGGCGACCACGTGGTGTTCGTGGTCGAGGTAGTGGCGTATGGCACAGCGCCGGGGGCGCCGTTGGTGTTCCATGCCGGCGGTTTTGGCGAAGGGATGGCGAGCATCGACCCGGTGGGCTAGCGCAGCACGCGTGCTCCGCGGGCCTTGCCGGCAATCACCAGCGCAATGCCGCCGAGCACTGCCACCGCGCTGACGGCGAGCCGCAGCGTCAGCGTTTCATCCAGCAACACGATGCCGCCCGCCGCGGCGAGGATCGGCACGCTCAACTGTACGGTCGCGGCGGTGGCCGCGCGCAGGCGCGGCACCACCGCATACCAGACCACGTAGCCAAGCCCTGACGTAACCGCGCCGGACAGCAGCGCGTACACCAGGCCCGCATGGTCCAGCGAACGCTGCGTCTGCATCACCGCGGCCAGCGCCGCCGCCAGTGGCACCGCGCGCAGGAAATTGCCAGCCGTGGTCGTTACCGGATTGGCATTGCGCCGGCCATGCAGCGAATAGATGCCCCAGGCGACGCCAGCCAGGATCATCAGCAGCGACGACAACAGCGGCGGCGTCGCCAGTCCCGGCAGCAGCAGCCACACCAGCCCGGCAAGCGCGAGCGCCAGGCCGATCCATTGCTGCATGCGCAGCGGCTCGCCGGCTGCCAGCCCGTAGCCCGTCATGGTGGCCTGCACGGCAGCGAACAGCAGCAGTGCGCCGGTGCCTGCGCCCAGGCGCAGGTAGGCGAACGAAAACGCCGCGGCATAACAGAACAGCGCCAGCGCGGAGATCCAGTTGCCGCCCGGCGGCGGGAACCATGCCGCCGTGTCCGTCCGCAGCAGACGGTGCTGCAGCACCACGATGATCCACAGCACCGCGGCCGCCGCGGCGACGCGCGCCAGCGTGAAGCTGGCCGCGTCTATGGTGGTGCTTTCCAGCGCCAGCCGGCATAGCAAGGAATTGCCGGCGAAGGCCAGCATGGCCAGTGCGGTCAGCAGGACGGTGTTCGCGTTCGGCATGCGGCCCGGGCCTGTGCAGTCTCGGCGAAGTGAGCTGGCAAGTGAGCTGGCAAGTGGGCTGGCAAGTGGGCCGGCTCAAGCCGCCGGCGGCGTGTCGCCGATGGCGAACGACGACAGGTGCTCGATCGCCCGCACCAGCGCCGAATGGTCCCAGCCGCTTCCGCCCAGGCCGTCGCAGACATTGAACAGCTGCTGGCACGACGCAGTGTTCGGCAGGCCCACGCCCAGCTGGCGTGCGGTGGACAGCGCCAGTTCCAGGTCCTTCTGGTGCAAGGCGATGCGGAAGCCCGGCTCGAAAGTACGCTTGATCATGCGTTCGCCATGGACCTCAAGGATGCGCGAGCTGGCAAAGCCGCCCATCAGTGCCTCGCGCACGCGCGCGGGATCGGCGCCGGCGCGCGCGGCCAGCACCAGCGCCTCGCCGACGGCCTCGATGGTCAGGGCCACGATCACCTGGTTGGCCACCTTGGCCACCTGGCCCGCGCCAACTTCGCCTACGCGCACGATGCTCTTGCCCATCAGTTGCAGCAGCGGCAGCACGCGATCGAACACTTCCTGCTTGCCGCCGGCCATGATCGACAGTGTGCCGGCCTTGGCGCCAACCTCGCCGCCGGACACCGGCGCATCGACATAGTCCACGCCCAGCGCCTCGATGCAGCGGGCGAACTCGCGCGTGGCGATCGGCGAGATCGAGCTCATGTCGATCACCGTGACTCCGCCCGCCGTCTCGGCAAGACCGTCGGCGACGCCTTCCTTGCCGAACAGGACCTGCTCCACGTCGGGCGTGTCGGGCAGCATCAGGATGATGGTTTCCGACTGCCGCGCCAATTCCTCGGCGCTGCTGCAGGCCTGCACGCCCGCGTCCAGCAGGGCCTGCGGCACGCCGCTGCGGGTATGGGCGAACACGGTATGCCCGCCGTCGACGATGTGCTGCGCCATGGGCTTGCCCATCACGCCGAGCCCGATAAAGCCGATCTTGCTCATGACAGTGTCCGGTGGTTGCGTGGAAGCGCCGCGCATGGGCGGACGCATAACTCTGATCATAGTCAGTCGCACGCCGGCAAGGTTGCGGATAGGTGCGCTGGCCGGACCGAAGAAAAAGCCCCGCGCCAATAATGGCAACGGGGCTTATCGCACGTTGGTGCGCCGCGCTGACGGGGTCAGCGGCACGCGGCATCCCTGGCCGAATCGCCCGGACGCTGGCCCAGGATCTCGCGGATGCGGGCCAGGTACTGATCGCCCACGGTCCGATGCATGCGCGCTGCCTCGGCGGCGAACTGGCGCCGGCCAGGCGGGCGGATGCCGAGGCTGCGGCAGATCGTCGACAGGTACGGCTTGCGCTCGCGGCCCAGGCGCAGCGCCACGGTCTGCAGCGCGGCATCGCCGATGCGTCCGCGCAGCCAGCCCAGCACCTGGCGGTCGTAGTCGTTTTGCACGCGGATCAGGTGTTCCATGGCTGGGTTTCTACTGTTCATCCATACAGGTACTGTAAATATATACAGTATTCTGGCGGATGCAAGAAGAGTCTTTTGTGCTCAAGTGGTTTTGCGATGTTTGCGACGGGTAGTGCTCCGCCGCGCCCCGGGCGGGTTCCAAAGGATCTGGCACGAATCCGGAGCAATTGCTGGCGACGGGATGGTCGGCATGCCTTATCGGCGCGATCGGACTGGCCGCCGGCAAGATGAAAATCAAGCTGCCGTCCGACCTGTCCGTCGACGCGGAAGTCGATCTGGGCACGGCCGGCGAAGCCTATCTGCTGCAGGCCCGCCTCAATGTCCGGATCCCCGGCATCGAGCGCGAAGTGGCCCAGGCACTGGTCGATACCGCGCACCAGACGTGCCCATACTCGAAAGCCTTGCGCGGCAACATCCATGTCGAAACCAAACTGATCTGAAGACCCGGGGACCTGCCTGAGTTCGCCAGGCGGTCCCACAATTGAAGGAGAAGTCCATGTCGAACACCAGTATTCCAACTGCCATGGCCATTTCGCCGGGCACGTTCCATGGGCCGATGTGGTGCTCGTGCTCAGCTTGCGGGCCGTGCCTGGCATCAACAACCCGCTTGCCTACTTTCTTGGGCTGATCAGCTTCTTTGCCGCGAGCCAGCCACCGTCGCCATCGTTGCTGGGGGCGCTGGTCGCGGCGGGGGTGCTTGGCGCGATTGGCGGCGGCATCAGCAACGTGCTGCAAGGCCGCCTGGCGCGCTAGCCCACGCCGCTGCATCCCGGGCCCCTCGCGGCCCATCTTTGACTGATTTCACCTAAAGTTGTTTGTGGCCAGGCGAGCGTGGTCCTGGCACGGGATGCTGCGGGCCACCGCGGTGCCTGCTGTCCACTGCCGTTGGCGCGGCACAAGCCAAGGAGAGTCGCGATGGCCCGAAGATTCGACGCGATCATCATCGGCACCGGACAAGCCGGTCCCGCGCTCGCAGCAAGGCTCTCAGGCGCCGGCATGAACGTGGCGGTCATCGAGCGCTCGCGTTTTGGCGGCACCTGCGTCAACACTGGCTGCATCCCGACCAAGACTTTGATCGCAAGCGCGTATGCGGCCCACTTGGCGCGGCGCGCGGCCGAGTATGGCGTGACCATCGGCGGTCCGGTGGCCGTCGACATGAAGCAGGTAAAGCAACGCAAGGATGAAATTTCCGGCCGGTCCGCCAACGGCGTGGAAGCGTGGATGCGCGGCCTGGCGAACGGCTCGGTCTACCACGGTCACGCGGTGTTCGAGAACGCGCACGGTGTGCGGGTCAACGGTGAATTGCTGGAAGCCGACCGGATCTTCATCAACGTCGGCGGCCGGGCCCTGGTTCCGCCCATGCCCGGGCTTGACCAGGTTGCGTACCTGACCAATTCGGGGATGATGGATGTCGATTACCTCCCAGAGCACCTGGTCATTGTTGGCGGCAGCTACATCGGTCTGGAGTTTGCCCAGATGTACCGGCGTTTTGGCGCGACGGTGACCGTTGTCGAAAAGGGTCCGCGCTTGATCCAGCGCGAAGACGAGGACGTGTCACAGGCGGTGCACGAAATCTTGGCCGGCGAGGGCGTCGAAATCCGGCTCAATGCCAACTGCCTGAGCGCGCGCCGGGAAGGCGACCGCATCGCCGTCGGGCTGGATTGCGCGGATGGAGCGCGCAACGTTCAGGGGTCGCACCTGCTGCTGGCGGTCGGGCGCGTGCCCAACACGGATGACCTGCAACTCGACAAGGCCGGCATCGAGACCGACGACCGCGGCTATATCAAGGTGGATGAACGGTTGCAGACCAACGTCCCCGGCGTCTGGGCACTGGGCGACTGCAATGGCCGCGGGGCTTTCACGCATACGTCGTATCACGACCATGAGATCGTTGCGGCCAACCTGCTCGACAACGATCCGCGCAAGCTTTCGGATCGCATTACAGCCTATGCCTTGTTCACCGATCCCCCGCTCGGCCGAGCCGGCATGACGGAGACGGAAGCCCGGCAGTCCGGGCGCAAGGTGCTGGTTGGCAAGCGCCCCATGAGCCGCGTCGGGCGAGCGGTGGAGAAGGGCGAGAGCCAGGGCTTCATGAAGGTGGTGGTCGACGCGGACACCCGGCTGATCCTGGGCGCCGCAATTCTCGGCCTGAGTGGCGACGAGGTGATTCACTCCCTGCTCGACGTGATGTATGCGAGGGCGCCCTACACCACGGTCAGCCGCGCCATGCACATTCATCCGACGGTGTCGGAACTGGTGCCGACGCTGCTTCAGGAACTGGCCTGACTCGTGGCCGGCCAGCGGTGCAGGGGAGGGGGCATGATATATTCGCATGCGAACGAAATCGTATCTCCAATGCCCTCGTACACATGGAACATCGCCTCGTCTATCTGTTGAATGTGGGCCAGCGGCGCCTGCAACGGTGGTCACAAGCGCGCGCTGCCACGGGTGGCGTGACATCCGCCCAGGCTGGGCTGCTGTTCTTCCTGGGCAGGAACGATGGCGCGCTGATGAACGAGGCCGCCACGGCGCTGGATCTGGGCGCGCCCGGGATGAGTGGCCTCGCCGACCGGACCGAACGGGCCGGCCTGATCGAGCGCCGGCCGGACGAGTCCGACCGGCGCGCATCGCGTCTCTGGCTGACAGACGCAGGGCGATCCGCGCGCCAGCGTTCCAGGGCGGGCATGAAGGTACTGAATGCCAAACTGACCGAGGGCTTCACCCCGGAAGAGATCGACGTGGTCGCGCGCTGGCTGGGCAGCCTGCAGACGAAGTTTCCGGCCGCCGACGAGGGTGAGGTGTAACCCAGGCAGCGGCGTGGAAGCCAGGCAGTCGGCTTACTGTCCGTTGACCCTGGTGAAGTCCGGTTTTCGCTTCTCGGCGAAGGCCAGGAAGGCTTCCCTGGCTTCAGCACTGGCCAGCCGTTCCTCGAACCGGGTGCTTTCGCTGTCCATTTGCGATAGCAGTTTTTCCGCATCACGCATCAGTTTTTTCATTGCACTGAGCGAGCCCGCCGGCCTGGTGGCAAGCTTCTCGGCCATGCGGCGGGCCTCCGCCCGCAACTGGTCATTGCTGCAAACCTTGTTCGCTATGCCCCACGCCACCGCGGTTTGCGCATCCAGCGGCTCGCCCAGCGCGAACATCTCGAAAGCTCTGACGTGGCCGATCCGCAGCGGGAGCAGATAGCTTGAAGCGGCTTCCGGAACCAGGGCCAGGTTGACGAAAGGCGTGATCAGTTGCGCATCCTGGCCGAGCACGACGTAGTCGCAATGCAGCAGCATGGTGGTCCCGACGCCGACGGCCTTGCCGTTGACGGCGGCGACCGTCGGTACGGTCGAATTTGCCAAAGCATGCAGAAAGCGATGCACGTGACGTTCGCCGGGGCGCTTTCCTGCCGCGATCTCGGCGAACTCGCCGATGTCGTTGCCGGCCGTAAACATGTCCCCATCTCCCTGAATTAGCAGGACCCGGATATCCGGGTCCTGCTGCGCCTGCTCGATCGTGTCGGCGAGTGCGCCATACATTTCGTTCGTCAAAGCATTCTTTTTGTCCGGCCGGGCAAGCGTCATGGTCAGTACGCCGCCGCTGAGGTCAATGCGGATTTCGGGGGTCATGGGTCGGTCTCCTAGGTGGTTTGCATGATGCCGTGCAGGCATCGCGACAGGTTCGCATGCGAAGTATATATAATTCGCATGCGAAGTAAACCGCCGGTGGATCATCGTCCCCCGATGCAGGGGTAATGCTCAGCAGCGCACCGTGTCGGACAGGAAACGGAAGCAATCGGCGGCCGACGGCATCCGGGGCGCCGGTTCCTTTCGCATCATCAGCGCCACGCGGCGCTTAAAGCCGGGACTGCCCAAAGGTATGGCGCGCAGCGCCGTATCGTTGATGCCCTGAGCGTACAGGCGCGACAGCAGGCCGACGGCGAGCCCCGCGCGAACGAGGCTGTAGAGGGATTCGCTGTACTGCAGGCGATCCACCGCATTGGCGTGGAAGCCTTGCTGCTGCAGCAGCGCCAGCGCCGACTCATGCGTGGTGCCGTGGCTGAAGACTGCCAGCCGTTCGTTCTTCAGTTGCTGCCAGCGCAGCGCGGGCTTGCTTGCCAGGGGGTGGTCCCGCGGGAGCAGGGCGACCAGTTGGTCCGTGCCGACTTCAATGGCGGTGATCTCGGGCGCGGGCCGCGTGACCCAGCCCAGGCCGATGTCGATCTCGCCATCGTAGACGGCCTGGAAAAGCGCCTCGCCCAACATGTCGGACATGATTACCCTGACTTCACCATGCTCCTTGCGCCAGCGCGCCAGTGCCGGCGCCAGGAGGTGCATTGCGGACGGCACGGCGCCAAGCCGCAACGGCTGAGACTGCTGCGTCAGGATGCGATGCAGGTCTTCCATGCCGTGGCTGTAGCTGTTTAGCAGCCAGGTGACCACCGGCAATACGGCGGCGCCGGCCTCGGTCAGCGTGACCCGGTGCGTGGTCCGGTCAAAAAGGCGAACGGCCAGCATTTGCTCCAGGTCGCGGATGCTGGCCGAGAGCGCCGGCTGGGTCAGCGACAGTTCCTCTGCCGCGCGGCTGAAGCTGTTCAGGCGCGCCACGACATGGAATACCCGAAGCTGGCGCACGCTCAGCTGGCGGGCCAGGAGTTCAGCTTTCCGGCTCGGATCGGTCATAAGGGCAATTTATAAAACTCTAAAATTAACCAATTTTATTTGTTTTCTGCCCTTGCCTAGAATGCGGGCATTCGCCTATCCGGCCGCGCACAACGCGGCTGCCCGAGCCCGCCATGACCGATACCGCACTGGATTCCTTCCTCAAAGCGCTGCCCAAAGTGGAGTTGCATTGCCACCTGTTCGGTTGTGTGCGCCGCGAGACATTTTCCGAGCTGGTGCGCCGGCAAGGCATGCCGTTCTCGGCGGCGGAGATCGATGTGTTCTACACCCGGGGCGAGAAGCCGGTCGGCGTGCTTCGGGTGCTGCGTGCGCTGAACAGCCACCTTATCCGGCAGCCGGACGATCTGTACCGGCTGGCCTTTGAGTACCTGCAGGACGCGGCAGCCGAAGGCATCCGCTACAGCGAGTTCTTCTGGAACCCCACCGGCACCATGCGGCAGTCCGGCATTCCCTACCGCGCCGCCATGCAAGCCATCGTGCGCGCGATCCACGATGCCGAGACCGACTGCGGCATCGTGGGCCGCCTGGTGCCGTCAATTGACCGCGAAGCCGAACCCGCCGAGGCAGTCGAGATGGTGGACTGGGTCATCGCCGACCGCAACGACGCGGTGATCGGTATCGGCATCGACTACCGCGAGACCGACCGGCCCCCTGAACTGTTTGCCGAGGCCTATCGCAAGGCCCGCGCTGCCGGGCTGAAGACTACCGCCCACGCCGGCGAATTCGGCACGCCGTGGACCAATGTGGCCACCGCCCTGGACCTGCTGCAGGTCGACCGCATCGATCATGGCTACACCGCCATCGACAACCCTGAGTTCGCACAGCGTTGCGCGGACCGGGGCATCGTCTTTACCGTGGTGCCGACCAACTCGTACTACCTGCGCACCTTGCCGCGTGAGCGCTGGGCGCTCGACCATCCTATCCGCCATATGCCTGGCCTGGGCCTGCGTGTGCATCCCAACACCGATGACCCTGTGCTGCATCACGTTACCGCCAGCCAGGCATGGGGAATGATGGTGCGTGATTTCGGCTTCGGCCTGGATGACCTGCGCCAGTTCATGCTCAACGGCCTGGACGCCGCGTGGATCGATGACACCACCCGCCGTGCCTGGCGGGCGCAATCGTGCGCTGAGTTCGATGCGTTGCGCGACAGGCTGGACGCGGCCCCGGCCGCCTAGAGCGGCGGTGGCTCGTTTTGCGTTTTTTTCCGTTCCTGCAGACCCGATCTGCAGGAACCGCCCGATTCCTTCCTCTGGAGCCTCGCCATGCTTGCCCGTTTTGCCCGATTGCGGCTCCGCCGCCTGCTGACCCGCGCGCTGCTGCCGATCGCGCTTGCCGCACCCGTGATGGCCGCGGCCGCCGAACCAGCCTGGCCCGCCGCGAAGCCCATCACCCTGGTCGTGCCGTACAGCGCAGGCGGCAGCACTGACGTGATCGCGCGCATGCTCGCGCAAAAACTGAGCGAGCGGCTGCACCAGTCGGTGGTGGTGGACAACACCACTGGCGCCGGTGGCGTGATCGGCGTGCGCCGGGCGGTACAGGCAGCACCGGACGGCTACACCCTGGTGATGGGCGCGGACAGCTCGATCGCGATCGCCCGGCTGGTCAATCCGGGGGCGGTCAAGTACGACGCGCTCAAGGACCTGGAGCCGATCGGCCTGGTCAATACCGCCGCCATGGTGCTGGTGGCTCGCTCAGGCCTGCAGGCGAACACCCTGGACGAGGTGCTGAAGCTGGCGCGCGCCCAGCCGGGCAAGCTGACTTACGCCACCTCCGGCATCGGCACCGTGCTGCATGTGGCCATGGAAATGATCAAGGCCCAGGCCAAGGTCGAGATCACGCACGTCCCGTACCGCGGCGCCGCCCAGCAGGTGACCGACCTGATGGGCCAGCAGGTTGACCTGGCCATGCTGATCAGCGCTTCGGCTATCCCGAACGTGGCGGCCGGGAAGATCAAGGGTGTCGCGGTGACCTCGGCACGGCGCCTCGATGCATTGCCCAAGGTTCCGGCGGCAGCGGAGACGCCCGCCTTCAAGGGCTTCGAGGTCAACAGCTGGACCGGCTTGTTCGCGCCGGCACGGACGCCCGCGCCCATCGTGGAGCGGCTGAACCGCGAGCTGAACGCCATCCTGGCCTCAGGTGATGTGGCCAGGATCATGAAAGATCAGGGCGTCACGCCGGGCAGCGGCGATCCTGCCGGCTTTGCGGCCTTTATCCGGCGAGAGCAGGGGCGCTACGCCCGGATCGTGGAGAGCGCCGGCATCCGCGAATAGATCTGGCGGCAGACGCACCGCAGGAAAACAAAAGAAGACCAGGGAGGAGTAAGTTGAAGTTCAAGCGATATGCCATCGGCACCGGACTGATGGCGATGGGGGCCTGTGCGCAGGCACAGGGGAATCTGGAGCTGTACGGCCTGCTGTCGGCCGGCGTGGCCTACGTCAGCAATGCGGGCGGCCATCCGCTCTTCATGGCCGAGAGCGGCAACCTGCAGAGTCCCCGCTGGGGCCTGCGCGGCAGCGAGGATCTGGGCCAGGGCCTGCAGGCCATCTTCCAGCTGGAGTCAGGCTTCAGCATGAAGAACGGCACCCTGGGCCAGAACGGCCGCCTGTTCGGCCGCCAGGCCTATGTGGGTTTGTCCAGTGCCAGTGCCGGCACGCTTACGCTGGGCCGGCAGTACGACGCCGTGCCGCAGTTCCTGGGCCGGATCGAGACCGCAGGCAACGCGGTGAGCGTGGGCGATATCGACAATGCCTTCAACTCTTTCAGGGTACAGAACGCTATCCGTTACATGACGCCCGACTTTGGCGGGCTGAAGGCCATGGCCATGTACGGCGCCAGCGACAAGGCGGGCGATATCGCCAACAACCGCGCTTACAGCTTCGGCGTGGACTACGAGCGTAACGGCCTCAAGCTGGCGCTGGCCCATACCACCCTGGACAACCCCGCCAGCCCCGACAACACCGGCGGGGCCGTGGTCGGGGACTATGGCACGATGTTCAAGCGCAGCATCGAAAACCCCGGCGCCGGCGTGCGCCGCCAGCGCGTGACGGCGGCTGGTGGCATGTACACCTTTGGCAAGACGCAGATCGGCGCACTGGCGACGGACACGCGACTGACCTATGCCGACAACAGTGACCTCCGCGTCAACAACTACCACCTCAATATCACCCACCAGGTGGTGCGCAATACCTATCTTGGCGCGGCGTATCTTTACGCGAGCGGCAAGTACTCAGGTGGCCAGGAACCGAAGTGGCAGCAATTTACCCTGTTCGTGGACCAGTTCCTGTCCAAGCGAACCGACATTTTCCTGATAGGCCGCTACCAGCGGGCCATGGGCGACGCGCCGGCAGCCGCGATCTTCGGATATCCGGTCTCTGCCGGACGCGACCAGGTCGTGGTCACCACGGGCATGCGGCACCGGTTCTGACTATCCGGGTGTGGTCCGGCAGCGGCGGGGTTGCAATACCGGATCACCGCTGTTCCCGTGATGGCCTCCGTCCATGGCGTCGGCATGACCGATGCATCTGCGACACGCAGTGGAGATCTCCTCAGTATGCTGGCCGCGAAGGGGAAGGGCGCCGGCCGGCAATGCCTTGCCGTCAAAGCGCGGCGCCGGGCTGGCTTGCAGATAGCCGTCGCGCTCGAAATAGATGCCACGCGCGACATTGTGCGGATGTGTGGCGGCTTCATCGGGGCTCAGAACCGGCCCGAAACACACGTCGGTGCCCTCCAGCAATGCGCGCCACTCATCGCGGGTGCGGCTCGCAAATACCTCGGCCAGGTGACGTTGCAGTTCGGGCCAGCGCGCGCGGTCCCACTGAGCGAAGCGTGCGTCATCCGCCAGGCCCAGCTTTTGAAGCAGCAGCTGGTGGAACTGGGACTCGATCGCGCCCACCGTCACGAAGTGACCGTCCGCGCATCGATAGGTCGCATAGAAGTGGGAACTGTCGTGCATGCTTTTGCCGCGCTCTTCCGCGACCACGCCCGCCGGCTTCATGCCAAGCAGGAGCTGCATCATGTGCGCGGAGCCGTCGACGATTGCGGCATCCACGACCGTGCCCTTGCCTGTGCTGCGTGAGTTCAGGATGCCGGACAGCAGCCCGACGGCCAGATAGAGGGCACCGCCGCCGATATCGCCAACCAGCGTGATGGCGGACGAGGGCGGTTCGGCAGCTCCGCCGTTGTGATAGAGCGCTCCGGACAGCGCAATGTAGTTGTTGTCATGGCCGGCGGCCTGGGACAGCGGGCCGTCCTGACCCCAGCAGGTCATGCGCCCGTATACGAGTCGCGGGTTCCGGGCAAGGCAGGCTTGCGGGCCAAGACCAAGGCGCTCCATCACGCCGGGGCGCATGCCTTCAATCAGCGCGTCGGCGTCCTCGATCAGGCGCATTACCATCTCGCGTCCCGCCTCAGTCTTGAGGTCGGCAACCACAGACCGTTTGCCGCGGTTGAGTACGGAGCCCGCAGCCTTGGCTGCGCCGAGAGGGCCCGACGCGGCACGCTCCACGGCGATGACGTCCGCTCCCAAATCGGCCAGATGCATGGCGCAGAACGGGCCTGGTCCGATCCCGCAAATTTCGACGATCCTGATGCCTGACAGCATGGTGCTCCTACTCCTACGGTTACTTGTTTGGACTACGAAATGCCAGCGCGGTGAACGCGACAACTCTGGCTGAGCGGCTCAGTCGCAGGAAATCCGTTGCGCGCTTTTAGTCCAGCTTTGCTCCGCTGATCTTCACGAGGCGCTGCTGCACGGGATACATCTCCTCATAGTGCTTGCGCGCCTGCCTGGCACCGCCGCCGAGCGGGTAGAAGCCGAGCAGTTGCATCCGGTCGCGGAACTTCGCGCTGTCGATGGCGGCACGCGCATCTTTCTCGAGGCGTTCCAGGATGGGAGCGGGCGTGCCTGCGGGGGCCATCATCACGATGATGCCGGACATGTCGTACTCGGGCTCGGCCAGGCCCTGTTCAGCGAGCGTCGGCACGTTGGGAAGCGTCGCCAGCCGGTCCTTGCCGGTCGCGCCGATCGCGCGCACCCGTCCGCTCTGCAGGAAAGGCAGCGTAGTGTTGAGCGAACTGATGCCGACGTTGACGTTGCCACCAGCGATGTCCTGCAGTATCGGCGCTTCGCCCTTGTACGCGATTGGCGTGACGTCGAGGTTCCTGGACTTGCCGAGATAGCTGGCCACGAGGTGGGCATACGATCCCGCGCCCCAGTTGGCAAAACTCAGGCCGTGTTTGCTGCCATAGGCAAGGAGTTCCTTGACGTTGGTCACCGGCAGGCTCGACGAGACGGTCATCAGCATGTTGCCCCCCGCGACCTCGGTGATGAAGGTGAGGTCGCGCAGGGGGTCGTAGGGAAGCCTGGAAAACAGGAACCGGTTGTTAAGGACGGATTGCGTTACCGTGATCAGAATCGTGTAGCCGTCCGGTGCGGCCTTGGCCACCGCGTTGGTGCCAATGATGCCGGCCGCGCCCGGCTTGTTGTCGACCACGATCGGCTGGCCGAGGCGAGCGCCGAGGTCTTCGGCCAGTTGTCGGGCGACGGTGTCGCCGGCGCCTCCCGGCGGACCCGACAGGACGAAGGTGATCGGACGGCTCGGATATGGCGCATCGGCGGCAATGGCAGTCGTTGCGAATACGCCGGCGGCGCAGAGTGTAAGAGCGCAGCCACCCAGCAGCTTGTTGTACATAGCCTGTCTCCTGTTCGTTCGCGATGGCATGCATGACCTCGCGTGTTTTCCTGGCGCCGCGCTGCAGCGCGCTGTGCGTGCTGTTCCCCGGCGCAGGGAAGGATCATGGCGCCAAATCTCGCGCCCGCGGCCTCCCCGCGAGGTGGGGGAAGGGGGTGGGGAACGGTCGGCCCTGACCGTTTGGGGCAACGCGCTGCAGCCAGAAACGGAGGCACATCCTGATTTACCCTAGTGCCAGGCCAGTGTTGGCCCCCCAACGGCGGGGAGGGGTGACACTTGTGACGCTGCGGCAGTATCGCTGGACAAATGGCGCCACGGCGTCTGGTGCCGGAAAGGAGACATTGATATGTATATGACACAGGGCTTGCATCGGAGCATGCAGCAACGTCCGCAGCAGGTCGCAATCCGCTATGAAGGCAAGGAAATCACCTATGCGCAGCTCGGTGACCGGGTGGCGCGGCTCGCCGGCGCCTTGCGCGGGCTTGGCGTGCAGGACGGCGATCGCGTCGCCATGTTCGCGCTGAACTGCGCGCGCTACGTCGAGTATTACATGGCGGTGCCGTGGGCCGGCGCCGTGCTGAATCCGGTCAATATCCGCTGGAGCGCGGCCGAGATCCTGTATTCGTTGGAGGATTCCGGTACCGGTGTGCTGATCGTCGACGAGAATTTCAAGGACGTGGCGACCGCGGTTGCAGCCGACTGCAAGCACCTCCGGCACGTCATCTACGCAGGCGATGGCGAGACGCCACCTGGCATGCTGAGCTATGAGGCGCTGATAGCCGATGCAGAGCCCATTGAAGACCGTTATCGCCACGGCGGCGACCTGGCCGGGATTTTCTACACTGGCGGGACCACCGGCTTTCCCAAGGGGGTGATGCTCAGCCATGCTGGCTTGTTGTCATCCGCAACGAACGCAATCATGTTCGGACTGACCAGCAAGGATGCGCGAGTCGCCATGGTGATGCCGTTGTTCCACCTAGCCATGTTCTCCAGCATCAATATCCAGATGATGGTTGGCGGGTCGATCATTGCGGTGCCGTCCTTTGACCCCGGCAAGCTGTTGCAGACCATCTCGGATACCCGCGCCACAGAAATGCTGCTGGCGCCGACCATGTTCCAGATGCTGATCGACTGGCTCGAGCGCAACCCCGATCGCGCGGCTTCGCTTGACCTGAGCAGCCTGACTCACTTGCGCTACGGCGCCTCGCCGATGTCGTTGACGCTGCTGCAGCGCGCCCGTGCGGCGTTTCCCAACGCCGGCTTCGCCCAGGGCTACGGCATGACCGAGATGTCGCCGGTCGTGACCGTGCTGGGTCCTGAGCACCATAACGAGGAAAGCCTGGCAAACGGTCGCATGGGATCGGTGGGCGTACCGGCGTTCACGGTCGAGATCCGCATCGTCGATCCTGAAGGCCGCGAGGTGCCGCGCGGGACCGTAGGGGAGATCACGGTACGTGGTCCGGGCGTGATGCTGGGCTACTGGAACAAGCCCGAGGCGACGGCCGACGCGATCCGTGACGGCTGGATGCACACTGGCGACGGTGGCTACATGGACGAAGACGGCTTCCTGTTCCTGAAGGACCGTATCAAAGACATGATCATTTCGGGCGGCGAGAATGTGTATTCGGCCGAGGTCGAGAATGCCCTTGCCAGCCACCCGGACGTTTCCCAGAGCGCCGTCATCGGCGTGCCGCACGAGAGGTGGGGCGAGGCCGTGCACGCTGTGATCGTCCCGAAGCCGGGCACGCAGCCCACGCTGGAATCGATCCAGGCGCATTGCCGCACGCGGATCGCCGGGTACAAGATTCCGCGCAGTGTCGAGTTGCGCGAATCGCTGCCGACATCGGGTGTGGGGAAGGTGCTGAAGGCGGAGTTGCGCAAGTCACACCAGCGCTGATGCCTGGCGCCGGCTGACTCGTTGGGCTGGCTGCTGTTGCGAGACGCCGATGTTCCGGGGGCGGGAGTGGCTATCCCCGCCCTCGCTGCGTTCCCTTACGATACCTGCATCCGCGCTTGCTGGCGCATGGCAAGGATGGCTTCATAGCGGCTCGAAACCCGCAGCTTGCCAAAGATATTCTTGATATTCCATTTGATCGTATCAAGGCTGAGTCCCAGCATGTGGGCAATGCGCTTGTTCGGCATCCCCTGTTCGACGAGTTCCATGATCTGCCGTTCACGCGGGGTGAGCGCGCGGAATGGTGAAGCGGGCTGCCGGGGTGTCGCGGCGTATGTCGGAAGGGCGGCGGCCATGTTGACCAGAGCTGCGGGAATCGCCGGGGCCGTCGACGCAGCCGTGACGCTGAGCGGCGCAGCGAGGCGATAGCGGTAGCTTTCCAGGGCCAGGTCGTCGGCGCATGACAGCCTGCCGAGCAGATCGCGCCACGCCGGACCCTCATCGCGCAGGGAGTGCAGCAGGCCGGTGCGCATCCCATCGTCAATCACACTTCTTGCGAGCTCCAGCGCGATCGCTTCCCGTCCCATCGCCGCGCACGCGACCGCGCGCAGCAGACGGGCCTTGATTGCCAGCGGCTTGCGGCCATAACGCTTTGCCAGTTCCGCGGCCACATCGCAACGCGACAGGGCCTCGGCGGGTCGCTGCATTGCCAGCGCGAAGCGGGCGCCGGACAGTGCCGCCAGCAGCGCAATCTCGTCAGCGTCGGGGCCGTTGCGCTGGTTGTCGGCGACCAGTGCATCGAGCGCGAGCACATGTCCTTCGCAGTGCCGCAGTGCGCCGCTGGCGGCCAGCATGCGCACCTGCTCGGCGCTCATGTGGGCGGCGCCGCGCAACTGGCCATCACGACGGAAGGCGGCCTCGGCATGGGCCAGTTGGCCGGTGCGCTGCGCAGGACTTTCTCCGGCGGCGGGCAGTCGCGCGCGTGCGAGCGCGGCGCCGATGCGGGTCGCCGGAAGCGTCGCACGCAGCATGGGCTCGCATTCCACCAGCATCGAGCGTGCGGCGTCAAAGCATTCCCGCTCGCAGAGAATCTCCGCAAGCAGCACCGCCGCATGGCAGGTCGTCGCCGAGGTCGGGCGCAGTATCGCGGGGACCGATGCCAGTACCTCAGACGCCATTCGCTGCGCCTCATGGACGTGTCCCTCGAGCCATTGGGCGCGGGCCGCCGCCATCGTTGCCACGTAGGCCAGGCCGCGTTGCGAGGCGAGCGCCGCCTGTGTGCCCGCCGCGTGGTAGCACGCGTTTGCCTCATCGAAGCGGCCGCTGCGTGCCAGGCATGTGATGGTGAGCGCGGCATGCACCTGGCGCTGCAGTTCGCCCCATCCGCCAGCCGGGGCCATAGGCAGCACCGCCATGCACGCCGCTACGTTGTCGTGGTGGATGGCGATCGTGGCCTGCAACAGCGAGACGTCGGCCACGCAATGGCCGGTCCCCTCGGGCGGGCGGATCGCGTCGATGCAGCGCTGAGCCTCCTCGGGGAGTTGCATCAGCACACAGGCCCAGGCCAGGCGGGCAAGGATATCGGGGTGCCGCGAAAGCGCGGCAAGCGGCAGGACCTTCAGCCAGCCGCGCAGTTGTCGGATGACAGGAAGGCCAAGTCCGGGCGCCGAGCGTCGGATCAGCGCGACCGTGGCGTCCAGATCGCCGCCGAGGATGGCTTGCTGCACTGCCTCCGCCAGATGGCCCGTACGCTCAAAGGACTCCGCCGCGGTGCGATGCAGCCCTGCCATGTCGCGACCGGAAGTGCGCAGGCGTTCGCGGAGATGGCTGGCGAAGAGCGGATGCAGGCGCAGCCAGTGGTGTCCATGGCTGCCGGGATCTGGCGTCAGGAAGAGATTGTGCGAGAGCGCGTAGTCGATGCCTGCCTGGACATCTGAGGCGCCGGTCACGGCAGCGGCAAGCCTCGTGTCAAAGCGAGGAAGGATGGACAGCGCTTCCAGTTGCGCCTGAAGCCGGGGCGACAGCCCGCCAATGACCTCTTCCTCGAAATATGCCGCCAGCCGGCTACTGGCGCGCAGCAGATGCTGCGGTCGCGAAGCGACGTCGCGCGCAGCCTCATTCGCATAGAACTGCAATCCCGCTGGCCAGCCATCGACACTGTCGTGAACAGCCCGCGCAAGTTCGGGCGTGGCGGCATGCCCCAACCGTGCGCTCAGGAAGGCCACTGACTCCGGAAGATCGAAGGCCAGCGCCGCGCTGTCCAGTTCGACGAGCTCATCGAGAGCATGCAGCCTGCCAAGGCGCAGTTCGGGCCTGACTCGCGTGGACAGCACAAGCTGAAGATTGCGAGGCGCTTCGTCGATGAGCGCTTGCACTATGCCGGTCACTGCAGGGCTGCACAGATGATGGAAGTCATCAATCAGGAGATGCACCGTGGCTTCGCTAGCAGCCACCGCATTGACGAGGACCGGAACCAACGCCGCTGCAATGTCCAGCGCGAGATCGTCCATCAGCCTGTCAAGTACCGCTGCCGCGGGCAGGTCCGCGTGCCGGAGCGCGTCGGTGAGTGAGGCGCAGAACTGCCTGGGCGTGCAGTCCATCGGCCCTGCGGAGAGCCAGGCGACTGCCATGCCTTCTCCCACCAGCATCTGGCGCCATTGCATGAGCAGGGTTGTCTTGCCGTATCCGGCTCCCGCGTTCAGCAGTACAAGCCTGGGGCGTTGCGCGGCGGCAAGGCGGGCGATCAGCCTGTCGCGACGCACGACATGCGCGCGCGCGCGGGGAGGTGCGAACCGGGACGCGATGCTTCGATGGGACATGGCAGTCGGGGCGAGAGTAGTCGGCATGGCTGAGGCCCGATGGGCGGTGTGCGGGGCGGGGGAAAGGGTGGGGCAAGAAAGTTCACACCACTAGCAGGGTGGTCTCGGACGCCACTGTCCGCCGATAGCCTGTTGATGCGCCGGCAGAGATGGAACTTCCCGCGCCGGCGCCGAAGCCTTGGCACAGAGGCGGCCTGTTCGCCCTGGACCCGCGTCGCATCACCACTAGAACGAGGAGACTTGCAAGAATGAGGAAATCGCGTATCGCGCTGGCTGCAATGGCCACGCTCATGACCATGGCCGGTATGGCGCATGGCGCGACTGGCGTCACGCTCTATGGCGTGATCGATGCTTCGGTCGAGTACGTCAACCGGGCATCCACGCTGCCAACCGCAACCACGCAGTCCGTGGGCCCGCTGTTTCGCCAGCCGTTTGCCGGTGGCCTCTCTGCCTCGCGCTGGGGCTTGCGCGGCACGGAAGATCTTGGTGGCGGCCTGCAGGCGGTATTCGTGCTGGAAAGCGGATTTCAGGTCGATTCCGGACAGGTCCAGTCGTCCACTGCCGGCATGCTGTTCAGCCGCGTGGCCACCGTCGGCCTGAGCAACGCCAACCACAAGGTCACCTTTGGCCGTCAGGCCACTTCGATCACCGACGGTCTTGTGAACTTCAGTCCGATGCGCTTTGCGGCAACTTACGAGCCGGGTATTTGGGAGATGGGCATCAACTACCGCGAGAACAACATGGTCAAGTACACCGGTACCTATGGGCCGGTGCAGACCGTGGCGCACTACTCGTTCGGCACCGGCGCCGCCGCGTTTGCGCTGGGTAGCGGCACGGTGCTGGCCAACGGCGGCAATGGGGAGACGCCAGGCAACTGGAAAGACAATACCGCGTGGGGCGCGTCCCTGTTGTACCTCGACGGGCGCTTCGGCTTCGGCCTGGCCTATGACCAGTGGAATCCGGCTGTCACGACCGGCTCCACGGGCAAGATCGTCAAGGTCGGTGCGGCTGCCAGCTACACGACGGGGCCGCTGAAGGTGATGGGCGGCTACCGCTGGAATCGCGCGGAGTTCGCCAACGGCAATTCGCTGATCCGGGACGGGTACTACTGGGCCGGCGTGAACTACCAGGCCACCCGGGCACTCGCGCTGCAGCTCGGCTATTTCTACGCCGATATCCGCGAAACCCGGGCACCGACGGTCGCCGGTTCTGTTGGCCCGGGCAGCAATCCGACCAATCCGTACCAGGTCAGCCTCACGCTCGACTACGCGCTGAGCAAGCGCACCGACGTGTACATCGCGACCGCGTGGGCCCATAACGGAGCACTCGCGTTCGACAGTGTGTACAACGCCTTCGCGTTCGGCTACGCGGCAGCGCCGGGACAGAAGAACATGGTCGGCGTGACCACTGGCATCCGCCACGTATTCTGAGCGCGGCTGCGCTGCGCACAGGCGTGGACGCCACACCGCGATGGTGTGGCGTCCTTCCTCATGGGATAAGAGCCAGGCGTGCGCCACCGTCAGTCTTCGTTCACTCGCCCTTGAATACCGGCGGGCGGCGCTGTGCCACGGCAGCCTTGCCTTCCTGGAAGTCTTCCAGCTGGAATTGCCAGTGTTGCTCGACGAACTCCCGTTCGGTCGCGGCCTCCACCTCGTCGGCCAGGCCGCGGCGCAGCGTCTCACGCAGCGACATCACCGAGCACGGGGCCGAAGCCGCGATTTCCGCCGCGATTTGCCAGGCCGCACCGCGGACTTCCGCCTGGCGTACGAGCATGTCGGCCAGGCCGATGCGTACTGCTTCGGTCCCATTGATGCGGCGCCCGGTATAGAAAAGCAGCGCAGCCTGCTGCGGGCCGACGAGCCGGGGCAGCGTGGCCGTCAGGCCGAAGCCGGGGTGTGTGCCCAGGCGCGCGAAGTTGGCGCTGAAGCGCGCTTCGTCGCAGGTCACGCGGAAATCGGCGGCCAGTGCGAGTCCGAGGCCGCCGCCGATGGCGGCGCCCTGAATGGCGGCTACGACCGGCTTGCGCGTGCGGAACATGCGCAGTCCCTTCTTGTACAGCATGCCCGCATTGAGCGGGCGTCCATCGTTATATTGCGGCGCGGAGAAATCGGCGCCGGCGCAGAACACCTTGCCGTCGGAAGCCAGCACGATGGCGCGGCATGATGCATCGGTGTCAAGCGCTTCCATCACGTCTGCCAGCGCGCCGATGAGCGCTTCGTCGAAATGGTTGTTTGGTGGCCGGGAAAACTCGATGGTCGCGACGTGCTGCTCGATCTGGACGCGAAGGTCGCCGGATGTCGGGTAGGAGTGCATGGCTGTCAGGCTGAGGTGGATGGACGGGTGTGCGCGGGCGGCGGAACGCCTGCCTCCCGGGCGTTTTCCGCCGAGTGTGGGATGGTGCGTTTGCCCGGCCCCCACCCCGTGGCGGGGGGGAGGGCCGCCAGCCCGCATCCCCCGTGGCGCGAGGTGCGCCGCAGCAAGTCAGCCGATACCCTCCTGTCACTTGACGACTACCAGTGATAGGAGGGGGCGATGTTCCAGAGTTACCGGCCGGCGTGGATGACTGACGACCTGTTGCAGTTCCGGGATGCCGTGCGGCGTTTTGCGCGCGAGCAGCTCGAGCCGAATGATATGAAGTGGCGGGAAGCCGGGCAGCCGACGCGCGAGGCATGGCGCATGGCCGGAGCACTCGGCATGATCCTGCCCGACGTGCCCGAGGAGTACGGTGGCGCGGGCGGCACACCGGCGCATGCTGCAGTGGTCTTCGAAGAGTTCGGCTATAGCGGCAATACCGCCCTTGCGCTCGGCGTGGGCATGAACCATATCGTCGCCCACTACCTCACCCGCTACGGTACCGAGGCGCAGAAGCAACGCTGGCTGCCAGGCGTGTGCAGCGGCGAAGTCGTGGCGGCCATTGCCATGACGGAGCCCGGCACCGGCTCGGATCTGCAGGCTGTGCGCACGCGCGCGGAACGCCGGGGCGACCACTATGTCGTCAATGGCGCGAAAACGTTCATCTCCAACGGCCAGTTGTGCGATGTGGTGCTGGTCGTGACCAAGACCGACACGGCCCTGGGCGCCAAGGGGATCTCGCTGATGCTGGTGGACACGACCTCGCCAGGCTTTCGCCGCGGCAAGGCGCTGGACAAGATCGGCATGGAGGGGCAGGACACCTCCGAAATGTTCTTCGACGACTGCGCCGTACCGGCCGACGCCCTGCTCGGCGGCGTCGAGGGCCAGGGCTTCTACCAACTGATGAATCAGCTTCCGTACGAGCGCGCTCAACTGGCGATCCATGCCGTAGGGGCCATGCGCCATGCCTTTGACATGACGGTCGAGTACGTGAAGGAGCGAAAGGCATTCGGCAAGGCCATCGGCGACTTCCAGAACACGCGCTTCGTGCTGGCCGACGTGAAGGCTGTGCTAACCGCTTCCTGCGCATTCTCGGACACGGTGGTGCAGCAATGGATCGATGGCGCGCTCGATTCCGTGACGGCGTCGATGGCCAAGTTCTGGCTGACCGAGCGGCAGGGCGAGGTGATGGACAAGTGCCTGCAACTTTTCGGCGGCTACGGCTACATGAAGGAATACCCGATCGCCCGCATGTACGCCGATGCCCGCGTGCAGCGCATCTACGGCGGCACCAACGAGATTCAGCGCGAACTGGTCGGGCGCTCGCTCTGATTTCGACCACGCATCGACCACGCATCGACCACACAGAAAGGAGATTCGAGATGTCCAAGGTTGTAGTAGCAGGTGTCGGCATGATTCCGTTCACCAAGCCAGGTGCCAGCGGCACCTACATCGAGATGGGTGCGGAAGCGGCACGGCGCGCGCTGGCGGATGCCGGCATCGGGTACGACAAGGTGCAGCAGGCTTATGCCGGCTATGTCTACGGTGACTCCACCAGCGGCCAGGCTGCCCTGTACCCGGTCGGCATGACGCAGATCCCGATCATCAACGTCAATAACAACTGCTCGACGGGCTCGACCGCGCTGTACCTGGCCCGCCAGGCGGTCGAAAGCGGCGCTGTCGACTGCGCTATCGCGCTCGGGTTCGAGCAGATGAGTCCCGGTGCGCTGGACGCCGTGTTCAATGACCGGCCGGCGCCGTTGGGCCGCGCGCTGGAACTTACCGCTGAACTGAACCCCGAGGCGGCCGCGGCCGGCATCCCGATGGCACTGCTGCAGTTCGGCGGCGCCGGCAAGGAGCATATGGAAACGTATGGCACGCGGATGGAGACTTTCGCGAAGATCCGCGCCAAGGCCAGCCGTCACGCCGCCAACAATCCGCTGGCGGTTTTCCGCAAGGTCGTGTCCGAGGAAGACGTGATGAACGAGAAGGTGATGTGGCCGGGGGTCTTGACCCGCCCCATGGCCTGCCCGCCGACTTGCGGCGCCGCAGCCGCCATCCTCTGCTCGGAAGACTTCGCGAAGAAGCACGGCCTGCGCACCGGCGTGCGCATTCTGGCCCAGTCGATGACTACCGACAGCCCGGCGCTGTACCACGCCCGCTCGATGATCCAGGTGGTGGGTTTCGATATGGCACGCGAAGCCGCCCGCCAAGTGTACGAAAAGGCTGGCGTGGGCCCGTCTGACGTGCAGGTGGTCGAACTGCACGACTGCTTCGCGCATAACGAGTTGCTGACCTACGAATCGCTGGGCCTGTGCCCGGTCGGCGGCGCCGAGAGATTTGTCGAGGACGGCGACAACACCTACGGCGGCAAGTTCGTCACCAATCCGTCGGGCGGCCTGCTGTCGAAGGGACATCCGCTGGGCGCCACCGGCCTGGCGCAGTGTTATGAGCTGACGCACCAGCTTCGCGGCAGCGCCGGCGGCACGCAGGTCGACGGTGCGAGCCTTGCGCTGCAACACAACCTTGGCCTCGGCGGCGCCTGCGTGGTGACGTTGTACGGCCGCGGCTGAGGCCCGTCATGGCGGGCCGTGCATTGCGGCCGCCCATGACCCTGCGGCACTGATCCGAATCGGCCAGCTGCCGATCGGTCAGGTCTGATGCCTTGACTCAACGGCACCAATGAGAATCGGCCCGCTTGTCGGGCCGATTTGCTTCAGGCAGGCACGGCAACGGTGGCGGAGCCCGATATCGCCCCCCCTCGCGAAGAGGGGGGCAAGCGCAGTGGCGCGGCCCCTCCCCACTGGGGGCGCCGCGCGGGTGGCGCGGACGCGATCATTCAATCACGGTCTGTCATCACCGGCAGGTACGCCGGAATTCCCTGTGGAGAACACCAAGTGAACGTCAGTCGCAATGTCTTTCGTGAGGATCACGAGCAATACCGCACTTCGGTGCACCGCTTCTTCGAGCGCGAATGCGCGCCTCGCCAGGAGGCATGGAACGCTGCCGGCATCGTCGACCGCGAGACCTGGCTGAAGGCTGGCCGCGAAGGCGTGCTTTGCGTCACCACGCCGGCCGAGTACGGCGGCGGCGGCGGCGACTTCGGCCATGCTGCCGTCATCATCGAGGAAGCGGCGCGTACCGGGCTCAGCGGTTTCGGCTTCGCGGTGCATTCGTTCGTCGTCGCACCCTATATCACCCGCCTCGGTACAGAGGAGCAGAAGCAGCGGTGGTTGCCGAAGATCTGCTCGGGCGAAACCATCCTCGCCGTGGCGATTACCGAGCCCGGCAGTGGCTCCGACATGAAGGCCTGCCGCACCACCGCCGTGCGCGATGGCGACGAGTGGGTCATCAACGGCAGCAAGACCTTCATTTCGAATGGCTTCAATGCCGACCTGATCATGGTCGTGTGCAAGACCGACCCGTCCGCCGGCGCCAAGGGCGTCAGCCTGATCTTCGTGGAGACCGACCGTCCTGGCTTCCGTCGTGGCCGCAAGCTGCAGAAGGTGGGCCAGCCTGCCGCCGATACCGCGGAACTGTTCTTCGATAACGTGCGCGTCCCGGCGTCCAACCTGCTCGGCGAGGAGAACAAGGGCTTCGGCTACCTGATGCACGACTTGACACAGGAGCGGATGGCCGTCGCGATAAACGCCGTCGCGCATCTCGAGGTCGCGCTGGAACACACGCTGGCCTACGTGAAGGAGCGCAGGGCCTTCAACCAGACCGTGTGGGATTTCCAGAACACCAAGTTCAAGCTGGCCGACGCCAAGGCGGGTGCAATGGCCGTGCGCGCCTTGGTCGACAACGCACTCGAAAAGCATATGCGCGGCGAACTGACCAGCGAAGAGGGCGCTGTCGCCAAGCTGTATTCGACGGAGACGCTGTGGAAGCACCTGGACGATATGGTGCAACTGCACGGCGGCTACGGCTACATGCTCGAGTACCCGATCGCCCGCCTGTTCGTGGATCAGCGCATTACGCGCGTCTACGCCGGCAGCAACGAGGTGATGCGCGACATCATCTCGCGCAAGCTTTAAGCGCATCTTCACGACAAAAGGAGCAAACGAATGGCAGACAAGAGCAGCATCGGCACCGTGATGGGTGCCGGCACGGTCGAGGCGGAGAAGGGGCGCCTGCGCTTCTTCGCGAAGGCCATCGGCGAGACCGATCCGATCTACACCGACGAAGCCGCCGCGCGCGACGCCGGCCATCGCACCTTGCCGGTGCCGCCGACGTTCCTCATGTGCATGAGCAGCGAGACATCGGATCTCGCAACGCGCATGAAGGTCCTGCAGATGGATCTGGGCCGAATCCTGCACGCGGAGCAGGCTTTCGACTATCACCGCATGGCCTATGCCGGCGACACGCTGCATTTCGAGACGCGCCTGTCGGACGTCTACGACAAGAAGGGCGGGGCGCTGCACTTCGCGGTGATGGAAACCAAGGTCACCAACCAGAACGGCGAGCACGTGGCGGACCTGCGCGGCACGCTGGTCGAGCGTCGCGGCTGATCGTCAACAGGAGAACAGAACAATGCATGCACCCCGCTATGACGACGTGAAGGTCGGCGACAAGCTGCCGGCCCTGGTCCTGCCTCCGGTCAACCGCACCACGCTGGCGCTGTATGCGGGCGCCTCGGGGGACCACAACCCGATTCACATCGATATCGACTTCGCGCGCAAGTCGCGCATGCCGGACGTGTTCGCGCACGGCATGCTGTCGGCCGCCTACCTGGGCCGCCTGCTGACGGGCTGGGTCCCGCAGGCTTCGCTGCGCAGTGTGTCGATCCGGTTTACCGGCATTACGCACCTCGGCAACCAGCCGACCTGCACGGGCGAGATTGTCGAGAAGTTCGAGGCAAATGGCGAGAAGCGCGTGAAGGTCGCAATCAAGTGCGCGAACCAGTACGGCGAAGACAAGCTCGTCGGCGAGGCCGTGGCGGCCCTGGCCGCCTGACCGCCAGACCGCTGACGGCGTTCGGCACCTAACCGCGGGGAAGCACCATGTACCTGACCCAGGGACTGCACCGGTCCCTCCAACAGTGCCCGGACGCTGTCGCGATCCGCTTCCAGGGCGAGGCAACGACATACCGGCAGCTCGGCAAGCGCGTCGCGCAGCTGGCCGGCGCCCTGCGCCGCCTCGGCGTGGCGAACGGCGAACGCGTTGCGATGCTGTCGATCAACTCGGCGCGATACCTCGAGCATAACCTTGCCGTGCCCTGGGCCGGCGGGGTACTGAATCCGGTCAACATCCGCTGGAGCAAGGCGGAGATGCTGTACGCGCTCAACGATTCGGCCACCAGCGTCCTGATCGTCGACGACACCTTCAGCCACCTGGCCGCCGCGTTGCAGGCGGGCGCGCCGGGCGTGCGCCAGGTCATCTATGCAGGGAACGGCCCTGTTCCCGATGGCCTGCTCGGGTACGAGGCGCTGATTGCCGCCAGCGAGCCGGTCGAGGACGCCTGGCGGCACGGCGACGACCTCGCCGGCATCTTCTACACCGGCGGTACCACCGGCTTTCCGAAGGGCGTGATGCTCAGCCACGCCAACCTCGTCACGACCGCGATGGCCTGCGTGATCGCGGGACGCTGCGGGCCCGGCGCGGTTTTCCTTAACGCATTGCCGATGTTCCACCTTGGCGGCTTCGGCGCGACCAATGCGCTGGTTGCATCCGGGGCCGCGCAGGTGGTGCTGCCGGCTTTCACACCCGAAGGCACCCTCGCAGCGATTCACGAGGGGCGGGCCAACCAGATCGGCCTGGCCCCGACCATGATCCAGATGCTGCTCGACTGGATGGACGCCAACCCGGAGCAGGCAGGCCGTTATGACGTCAGCTCGGTCCGGCTTATCGTCTACGGCGCTTCGCCAATTTCGCAGACGGTGTTGCGCCGCGCCCAGCGGGCATTCCCGGGCGTGGCCTTCATGCAGGGCTACGGCATGACCGAGCTAGCCGCGACCTGCGCGATGCTCGGGCCGGAATACCACACCGAGGAAGCGTTCCGCACCGGGAAGGTGCGCGCAGCCGGCAAGGCGCTGGCCTCGGCAGAGGTGCGCATCGTGGACCCCAATGGCCGCGAACTGCCGCGCGGAGAGGTTGGCGAGATCGTGGCGCGCGGCGGCATGGTCATGCTTGGCTACTGGAACAAGCCCGAAGCGACAGCCGAGGCGATCCGCAATGGGTGGATGCACACGGGCGACAGCGGATACATGGACGAGGAGGGCCTGATCTACGTGGTGGACCGCATCAAGGACATGATCGTCACCGGCGCGGAGAACGTCTATTCCGCCGAGGTCGAGAACGCCCTTGCCAGCCACCCGGCCGTCGGCATGTGCGCGGTGATCGGCGTTCCCAACCAGAAGTGGGGCGAGTCCGTGCACGCGGTCATTGTCAGCAAGCCGGGCTGCAGCATCACCGCCGAAGAGATCATCGCGCACTGCCGCGAGCGCATCGCCGGCTACAAGTGCCCACGCAGCGTGGAGTTCCGCGACGGGCTGCCGCTGTCCAGCGTCGGCAAGGTCCTCAAGAACGAACTGCGCAAGCCTTACTGGAGCGGGCAGACGCGGGGCGTGGCCTGATTCGCGCTCCCTTCCCGCTGCCACGAACCATCGTCCAAACCATAGGAGCACCCTTGACGTCCCTCCTGTCCACTCTCTCACTGGCCGCGATTCCGCCGGAGGATGAGGCGCTGCGCGGTCCGGTCCGGGAATTCCTGGCCACCGAACTGCGCGACTATCCGCTGCACCAGCGCGCCCGCACAGTGTGCGGCTACGATCCCGATTTCACCCGTGCGCTCGGCGCCAGAGGCTGGATCGGCATGAATCTGCCGCCCGAAGTCGGCGGCGAAGGCCGCAGCCACTTTGCACGCTTCGTCCTTACCGAGGAGGTCGTGACTTTCGGCGCGCCGGTGCTTGCGCACTGGACCGCCGACCGCCAGACCGCGCAACTGATCGCGCGCTTCGGCACCCCGGCGCAGCAGGCCCGGTACATCCCGGGGATCCGCGCGGGCGAGATCGTGTTCGGCATCGGCCTGAGCGAGCCCGATACGGGTTCGGACCTCGCCAGCGTGCGCACGCGTGCGGTGCGCACCGAAACCGGCTGGCGCATCAACGGGCGCAAGATCTGGACCAGCAACGGCCACCGCGCCACCCACATCTGCGCGCTCATGCGGACCTCCGGCACGCCGGAAGACCGCCACAAGGGCCTGTCGCAGCTCATCGTCGACATGAAGACGCCCGGCATCAGCGTGCGTCCGATTCTCAACATCCTCGGCGAGGACGAATTCTGCGAAGTCCTGTTCGAGGACGTCGACGTGCCGGCCGACGCTCTGATCGGCGAGGACGGCGATGGCTGGAAGCAGGTGACCGCAGAGCTGGCGTTCGAGCGCAGCGGCTGCGAGCGGATCTATTCGAGCGTGGTGCTGGCCGACATCTGGCTGGAGGCAATGCGCGCGCTCGACAACCCGCCGCCGATCGTCGTCGATGTCGCGGGGCGCATTGCCGGGCGCCTGTCGGTGCTGCGTGCCATGTCGCTCGGGGTGTGCGCGTGCCTGGACGCCGGCAAGAATCCCGAACTGGAAGCGTCGCTGGTCAAGGACCTCGGCACCGAGTTCGAGCAGGAAGTGCCCAACTGGATCGCCGAGGCGAACGCGAGCATCCCGGGTTTCCGCCCGTCGCGCGAGTTGTCGCTGGCGCTCGCCTACGTGACGCAGTACGCACCGGTCTATTCGATCCGTGGCGGTTCGCGCCACATCATGCGCGGCATCATTGCCCGCGGCCTTGGGCTTCGTTGAATAGCGTTGATGGAATGACACCATGACTGATTCCCTTCTGGATGGCTTCGAGCGGCCGTTGCGCGAGCTCTGTACCGTCGAGGCGCTGCGCCGCATCGAGGCGGGAGAGGGTGCCGGCGCGCTGTGGGCGCAAATCGACGCGCTCGGCTACACCGACGCACTCATGCCGGCCGAACTTGGCGGCGCTGGCCTGGCGCTGGCTGACACGCATCCGCTGTTTTTCGCTGCCGGCCGCGCCGGCCTGAGCCTGCCCTTTGCCGAGACCGCCGTGGCGCGTGCGCTGCTCGCGTCCGCGGGTCATCAGCCTGGCGGCGGCTGCATCGTCATTGCCGCGGCCGCAATGACGGATGGCGACGCGGTGATCTGCCACGACGTGCAGGATGCCGCGCTGTCCGAGTTCGTGCTGGTCAGCCGCACGGGAGAATGGCTGCTGCTGCCGCGTGCCGCTGCCGAATTCGTGCCTGGCGCTTACCGGCCGGCACTGTCGGCTGACACGCTGCGCTGGTCCGACGCGGGACACGCGGTGTTCCGCTTTCCGGTGCAGGGCGCGGATGGGGTGGTCATCCACAATGCGCTGCAGGCTGCCGCGATGGCTGGCACGATGGCTCGCGTGACAGACCTCACCGTGCTGTACGCCAACGATCGCAAGCAGTTCGGGCGCGCCATCGGCAAGTTCCAGGCTGTGCAGCAGGACATTGCGGTGCTGGCCTCGCAGGCGGCGACCGCCGAAATGGCCTCGCGCCTCGGCTGCGCCAGCGCCGGCCCTTTGCCTGACCCGCTGCTGGCGGCCACTGCCATGCTGCGCGCATGCGAGGCCGCGGCACGCGTGGCCTCGATCGCGCATGCGGTACACGGCGCCATCGGCATGACCGAGGAACATGAACTGGGCCTGTTCACCCGCCGCCTGCATGAGTCGCGCAGCGCCGGCGCGCACGTGCGCTGCGCGGCGACGTTGGGGCGCGAGGTGCTGGCCCGGCGCGGGATGCCCGTCGTCGATTTCGTGCGTACGCACCTTGCTGCTGCTGCCTGAGGCATTGAAGTTCAACCGTTCCGGCCCGCCAGGGCGGCGGCCGGCACGCATAAACCGGAGAGACACTGAAATGAGCGAGAAAGTTATCGTTGGCGGCGTCGGGATGATTCCCTTCAGCAAGCCAGGCGCGAGCCCCAGCTACACTGAAATGGGCGCGGAGGCGGTGCGTCTGGCGCTGAAAGACGCCGGCATCGGCTATGGGTTGATCCAGGAGGCCTACGTCGGCTACGTGTATGGCGATTCGACTTCAGGCCAGACCGCGCTGTATGAAGTCGGCATGACGGGCATCCCTGTCGTCAACGTCAACAATAACTGCTCGACGGGCTCGACCGCGCTGTGGCTGGCGCGCAAGGCGGTCGAGACCGGCGCCGCGGATTGCGTGCTGGCGCTGGGCTTCGAGCAGATGCAGGCAGGTGCGCTGAAGGCTCACTGGGACGACCGTCCGCCGCCGCGCGCGCGTTTCATGCCGATCCTCAACGGACTGACGGCAGATGCCGTGGAATTGGGGGTTCCGCAGGCGCTGCGCGGCTTCGGCGGCGCGGGCCGCGAGCACATGCAGAAATACGGCACCAGCATGCGCGCCTTCGCGGAGATCCGCGCCAAGGCCAGCCGCCATGCCGCCAACAACCCGCTGGCGCTGTTCAAGAACGTGGTGAGCGCGGACGACGTGATGAACGACAAGGTCGTGTGGCCGGGCGTGATGACCCGCCTGATGGCCTGCCCACCGACCTGTGGTGCCGCCGCCGCGCTGATCGTGTCGGAGCGCTTCGCGAAGAAGCACAACATCCGTGCCGATGTCCAGATTCTGGCCCAGTCGATGACGACCGACCCGGTCGAGTCGTTCGACCCGCCGTCGCTGATCTCTTACGTGGGCGGCTACATGACGCGCGCCGCGGCGAAGGAAGTGTACGAAAAAGCCGGCGTTGGTCCCGAAGATATCAAGGTGTGCGAACTGCATGACTGCTTCGCGCACAACGAACTGCTGACCTACGAAGGATTGGGCTTCTGCCCGACCGGCGAGGCAGAGAAATTCATCATGGATGGCGACAACACGTACGGTGGCAAGGTCGTGACCAATCCGTCGGGCGGGCTGCTGTCGAAGGGCCATCCGCTCGGCGCGACCGGGCTCGCGCAGTGTTACGAGCTGACCAACCAGCTTCGCGGCACCGCCGACAAGCGCCAGGTGGAAGGCGCGAAGCTGGCGCTGCAGCACAACCTCGGCCTCGGCGGCGCCTGCGTGGTAACGCTGTATGGCAAGAACTGATTTCCAAAAAATGCAAGGATCAGCACAATGAGCAAGACACTTGAAGGCAAGGTAGCCATCGTCACCGGCGCAGGCCGCGGCATCGGCCGCAGCATTGCGCTGCTGTTCGCGTCGAAGGGCGCAAGCGTGGTCGTCAACGACCTCGACGCCGAGCCGGCCAGTGAAGTCGTGGCGGAGATCGAGAAGGCCGGCGGCAAGGCGCTGGCATTCCCATGCAACGTGACCGATCCCGACTTCGGCGCGCGCCTGGTCAAGGCCACGCTGGACCGGTTCGGTGCCATCGACATGATCGTCAACAACGCTGGCTACACCTGGGACAACGTGATCCAGAAGATGAGCGACGAGCAGTGGGACGCCATCATCGACTGCCACCTGAAGGCCCCGTTCAACCTGCTGCGCGCGGCGCAGCCGTACTTCCGTGAAGCCAGCAAGGGCGAAGCCGAGGCCGGCAGGGAAGTGTTCCGCAAGGTGGTTAACATCTCGTCGATCGCGGGCACGCAGGGGAATGCGGGACAGGCCAACTACTCGGCGGCCAAGGCCGGCATCATCGGCATGACCAAGACGCTGTCGAAGGAGTGGGGCCGCATGAAGGTGAATGTCAATTGCGTTGCCTATGCTGCCATCGAGACGCGCCTGACGCAGGCCGTGACCGCGGACACGTTCGTGAACGTCGACGGCCGCCAGATCAAGGTCGGCGTGCCAGCCGACAAGATCGCGGCTGCACAATCCCAGATTCCGTTTGGCCGCATGGGTACCTGCGATGAAGCAGCGGGCGCCGTGTACATGTTCTGCATACCCGAATCGAACTATGTGACGGGTCAGACGATCATCTGCGGCGGGGGCCGCGGCGGATTCTGACGGCCTGAGAAAGGGGCAGGCAAGGAAGGGGGAAGGCGAGAGAGCCACACCGGCGACGGTGTGGCTCTCTTGTTCTTTGCCGTGTCCCGCGGGAGGGGGAGCCCCCCTCCCACGACATCAGACCGGCCGGTCCCCGATGATGGTGGCGCGTTCCATGTGACGGACTGCCGGGAAGTAGTCCGAGACCGCATAGTGTTGCGTCGCGCGATTGTCCCAGAATGCGATGGTGTTGGGACGCCACTTCAGGCGCACCTGGTATTCCGGTGCGCTGGCTTGCCGATACAGGTAGGCCAGCAGGTCCATCTCCGCCATGCGGAAATCGGAGCCGACGCGATACAGCTCGAACTCGGCGAAGTTCGCGAGATGCGTGGTGAAGCCTTCGTTGACGAACAGGATCTTCTCGCCGGTCTCGGGATGCGTGCGCACCACCGGGTGCGTCACCGGCGGATACTGCTCGCGCATGGCCTTGCGGCGCTCGGGCGGCAGGCCGCCGCCGAAGATGGGCATGGCGTCGTGCACGGCCTGCAGGCCCGCGATGCGGGCCTTGACGGCGTCCGGCAAGGCCTCGTAGGCGGCGACCATATTGACCCACATGGTGTCGCCGCCGACCTTCGGGCAGGTCACGCAACGCAGCATCGAGCCCATCGAGGGTACCTCTCGCCACGAGACGTCGGAGTGCCACACGTTCTCGCGGCCGCGCGCCTGGCCGTCACGGCCGAACACCACGAGTTCCGGGTGATCCGGATGATGGCCGATCATCGGGTGGACTTCGAGTTCGCCGAACCTGCGCGCCAGCGCGACATGCTGCGCCGCGGTGATGTCCTGGTCGCGAAAGAAAAGCACCTTGTGCTTTAACAGGGCGCGGCGGATGGCGCGAACGGTGGTCTCGTCGACATGGCCGAGATCGATGTCGCCGATCTCCGCGCCGATGGCTGGCGTGACCGGTTCGAGCGAGAACGGCCAGTTTTCGGTATCCGGCGCTGCCGGTTCGGCGATGGCTGCAGCTTGCATGTTGTCTCCTTGCTGGTTGTCGTGGGGTGAAGCGGATGGGTTAGGTGCAGGGACATAGTGGGCTGCCGTCGCAGCCTCGGCAAAGCTGCAATTTCGGCTGCCGAAATCCCTGGAGCGGAGGGAATGATTTGTGCCTCTCCCCCCTGCGGCGGGTGGGGGGCAGGCGTGGCGGCCGGGCGGAAGCTGTGAGCGCGGAGCGTCCGATCCCGGGCCGCCGCAAACCGCCGGCACTGCGTGCACCCGGTGCAAACCGGGATTGAAGCAGCCACAAGGCAACAACAACGGAGACGAGGCAAGACACATGCACAACCTCAACGCGTTCTATATCGACGGCCAGTGGCAGTCGCCAGCGCCCGGTGCGACGAGCGCCGACATCGTGAATCCGGCGACCGAAGCCGTCATCGGCACGCTCGCGCTCGGCACCGGGGCGGACGTGGATCGGGCGGTCGCGGCAGCGCGCGCGGCATTCCCGGCCTGGTCGGCTACCAGCCGCGAGGCGCGTATCGCGCTACTGACGCGCTTGTCGGAGCTTTACAAGGCCCGCATGGACGATATCGCCACGGCGATCCACGAGGAAATTGGCGCGCCGATGTGGCTGTGCAAGGCGAGCCAGGCGCCGCTGGGCCTGCGCGTGCTGGGCTCCGCCATTACAGCGCTGACCGAAATGGAATTCGAGCGCAAGCTCGGCAACACGGAGGTGGTGAGCGAGCCGATCGGCGTTGCTGCGCTTGTGACACCGTGGAACTGGCCGGCGGGCACCATCATGGCGAAGGCGGCCTATGCGCTGGCGGCGGGCTGCACGGTTGTGCTGAAGCCGTCGGAAGTTGCCCCGCTCGACGCCCGCATTATCGCGGAACTCATTCACGAGGCCGGCTTCCCGGCAGGCGTGTTCAACATGGTGTTCGGCCTGGGGCCGGTCGTTGGCGCGGCACTGGCGCGCCACCCCGGCGTCGATGTGATCTCGCTGACCGGATCGACGCGCGCCGGGATGGAGGTCTCCGCTGCCGCCGCGTCGACTGTCAAGCGCGTGCTGCTGGAGCTGGGCGGCAAGTCGCCCAATGTGATCCTCGACGATGCCGACCTGGCGGCCGCGGTGAAGGATGGCGTGCTCAACGTCATGATCAACTCGGGCCAGACGTGCGTCGCGCCGACGCGCATGCTGGTGCCGCGCCGTCTGCACGACCAGGCTGCCGGCATTGCCGCCGCCGTGGCGGGCGCGCTGAAGGTGGGGGACCCGACGCTGGAAGAGAACAAGGTGGGGGCGCTCGCCAGCCAGGCGCAGTTCGAGAAGGTGCAGCGCATGATCGGCCTCGGCATCGAGGAAGGCTGCCAACTCGTGGCCGGCGGCACCGGCCTGCCGGAAGGGGTGCGGAAGGGCTATTTCGCGCGGCCGACCATCTTCGCCAACGTTGGCAATGATGCGGCCATCGCGCGCGAGGAGATCTTCGGCCCGGTGCTGGCGATGATTCCGTATGACGACGAAGAGGACGCCATCCGCATTGCCAACGATACCGAGTACGGTCTTGCCGCCTATGTGTGGTCGGCCGATCCCGCGCGCGCGCGCCGCGTGGCGGGGCGCCTGCGGGCGGGCATGGTGCGTATCAACGGCGCGGGGACCGACCCGGGTGCGCCGTTCGGTGGCTACAAGCGCTCGGGCAATGGCCGCGAGTTCGGTGTGTATGGACTGGCCGAATACCTCGAGCACAAGTCCATCGGGTGCTAGGCCGGGCTGATTGCCGTGAGCCACGATGAGCAAGCGCGCTCGACCCGGCGGATTTCGCGCGAGTCCGGCCGCTTCGTGCGCAGCACGCCGGGCAGCCGCTCGCTGGAGCGGGGCCTGCAACTGCTGCGCGCCTTCCGCATCGGGACAGCGGCGCTCACCAACGCGGAGCTTGCTGAACGTACCGGGCTTGCGCGGCCCACGGTCAGCCGGCTCACGCGCTCGCTGGTGGAGTACGGCTTTCTGCAGTACGACATCGCACTGCAGGCCTACAGGCTGAACGCCGTGACCCTGAGCCTCGGACTGGCATACCGGCAACAGTCACCGGTGCTGGAGGCCGCCGCCGTGCTGCTGGCCAAGGCCGCGCGCGAAGAACAGCTCAACGTCGGACTGGCGGTAGCGGACCTGCATGAGATGGTCTTCGTCGACTTCGCACGCGGCACGTCGAGGGGCATCAGGCGTGCGGTTGAGCCGGGCATGCGCTTGCCGGTCGAGTCGACCTCCACGGGCCGTGCCTGGCTGGCCAGCCTGCCGGCGGATGAGTGCGAGAACGCCCTGGCGTCGCTGGCACCGCGTCACGGTGCGGCCTGGCCTGCAGTCCGGAAGCTCATCGACTCGGCGCGCGCGGAAGTTGCCACCCAGGGGTTCTGCACCGGGCGCTGGGTGCCAGGCATGGTAGGCCTGTCGGCGCCGGTTGTCTGTCGGCAGTTGCCTGGCTGCGTAGTCAGCTTCGCGATTCCGCTGACCGACGACAGCCCGTCGGAACTGATCGAGCGGCATGGCGTCGCGCTGTTGCGGCTGGCCGCGGCGCTGGGGAATGCAGGGGAATAAGCCTGTGCCGGCCTCAGGCGGCCGGCCCCGGGCGCGTGGCGGCCTTGAGATCGCGAAGACGCTCCGCGGCCTCGTCCCGTCCGCTGACCCCGAGTTTCGAAAAGACGTTTTTCAGGTGCCACTTCACCGTCTCGGGCGTAATGTTGAGCGCACGCGCGATCTTCTTGTTGGGCATGGCCTGCGCAACGAGTTCCAGGATGTCGCGTTCGCGCTCGGACAGGGTCGTCACCGGGATGCCATGCTGCTTCGGCGCGGCGGTGGGCGGCGCAGCGGTCTGCGGGTCGGCAGCGGCGCCAGCGGCGAGCAGTCTCGTGACGTACATCGCCAGGACAGGATCGAGCGCTTCGGACTCCTGCAGGTTTGCCAACAGCGCCGGGATTTCCGGCGAGACGTCGAGCAGCGTGCGCGTCAGCCCGAGCCGATGCCCGGTGCGCAGGCCTTCCAGCAGGTTGCCGCGCGCGGCGTCGGTGCGTCCGCAGCCCCGTTGGGCCAGGGCAAGCTGCAGGCGCAGGGCGACGGCGCGCCGGGTCCGTCCGCGCTGCTCGCAGCGGGTTACTGCGGCCTCAAGATGCTCCCGCGCCGCGTCGAAGGCATTGCGGTGCAGGTCCTGCGCGGCACGGGCGCGTTCCCAGTTCAGCCAGATGTCGAAGCCGCGGCTGGTTGCCGCATCGGGATGGCGCCGGACCATGGCCTCAAGCCGCTGGAGCGACGCATCGGCAAGATCGACTTCGCCTGCGCGGAGATAGAGCTGCACGCGCGCACACAACAGGAAGGCGCGCAGGCGTTCCAGGTCGTTCGTGACGGCGTAGTCTTCCAGGCGGTCCAGGCAGGCAAAGGCATCGAGCTGACGGCGTTCGGCGAGATACGCGCCGGCAAGCGCCAGCAGGGCCCGCAGCGCCATATCGGGCATCCAGAGCCGTTCAATGATGTCGATGCGGCCTTCGAGCAGGTGCCGCACGGCTTCGGTCTGGTTGAGTTCGTACATGGCGTCGGCGAGCAGCACGGCCGCCAGGCAGTGGACGTCCGTATAGGTCGGGCCGAGCTTCTCGGTTTCCTGCAGCACCGGGCGCAGCAGCGTTTCGACGAGCGGCAGCCGTCCTTCGGTGGCATGGCTCAGCGCGATGATGCAGCGGCTGATCATCTGTTCCCGGGGTGCGCCTTCCGTCTGGGCGTGGCCTTCAAGTTGTGCGCGGGCCTTTGCGTATTGGCCATGGGAGAGGTAGTTCCACGCCAGGAGGTTGTCGCCGAGTACGCGCTCGTGTACGTCTGCGTCGGCCGGGGGGTCTTGCAACGCGTGCTGCAGGGCGGCGATGCCGTCGGCGTCATCGTTGCGCAGTGCCAGCGCGGCGCGCAGCACGGTGACGGAGAAGATCTCGCGGGTGCTTAGCTCGCCCGCCGCGATCTGTGCATCGAACCGTTCGAGGGCATGGATGGTTGCGTCGCGGCCGCGGTCCGGCAGCAGCAGATAGGCTTCCGCGAGGCGCAGACGGAAGCGGGCAGCGATCCGATCCGGAGGCAATAGCCGCAGCAGTCCCGCCAGCTTGCCAATCTCGCTGCGCGCCATCAGGTCCACGGAGGCGTCATCCACCATTTCGGCGGCGGCGCCGACGTCGCCGGCCTGTACAGCGTGGCGTACCGCTTCGTCGATTTGCCCGCGCTGCTCGAACCAGTGCCAGGCGGTCGCGTGCAGGGCTCGCTGCGTTGCCTCCGGCATTTTTCGTACGCGTGCCAGCAATACCTCGCGCAACAGCGGGTGCAGCTTATACCAGGTTTCGCGGTCCCGATCGTTGATTTGCGTGATAAACAGATCGTCAGCGTCCAGCCGGTTCAGGCGTGTCATGGTGCCCGCCACCGCACGCGGATACCCGACCAGCGCGGCACACAGCGACGCGCTCACCGGATTGCAGATTGACATGCGGGTCAGCAGGTCGAGATTCTCTGGCGTCATGTGCGCCAGCACCTCGGTCTCGAAATAGGTCGAGAAGGCTTCCGGATCGTGCAGCGGGACGTGCTGCGTCGGGGCGTCGCGCTGGGCCTTCAGCTTGAGCGCGAACAGCTGCAGACCGGCCACCCAGCCCTCGGTCATTCTGTGCAGGACGCGGGCCTCGCGCTTGTCGATGCGGCCAAGCTGGCCGTGCAGGAACGCCTCGGATTCCACCTCGGTGAAGGCGAGATCTTCCAGCCCGAGTTCAGCAACCGCTCCCAGTGCGGCCACGTGGGCCGGGAGGAACGGCAGCGCGCTGCGCGTGCCGATGGCGAAATGCAGGTGCTCGGGCGCGTACTGCATCATCCAGCGCAGCGCCAGGCCGACATGCCGGTCGGTCAGGTGCTGGGCGTCGTCGAGCATCAGCATCAGCGGGCGCTGCCTGGACGCCAGTCCACCCATCAGCGCGAGGATCCAGCGTTCGATCACGATGTCGTCATCGCCGGGCCGCGGGACGGGCAGCATGGCGGCATCCCGCGTGATGGCGGGATCGACTTCGGCGAGCGTGGCAAGGATGCATTCGCAGAAGCTGCTCCATGCGTTGTCTTCGGCGCTGACTGACAGCCACGATACGTCGAATCCCACCCCGATCAGCGCCTGCCGCCATGCCAGCAGGGTGCTGGTCTTGCCGCTTCCGGCGCGTGCCCGCAGGATCACGCAGCGCTGGCGGCGCAACTCCATCAGCCGTGCCATCAGTGCTTCTCGCACCATCAGCCGGCGCGCGCCGCGCGGCGGCACAACCTTGGTCCCGACCGCGGTGGGCAAAGAAGTGGAGGGCGATTGTGGCGTTTTGTCCATGCCTTTGTAAGAAGCGCGTTGCTCGGGAAGCATGTGATACGTGGGAGCGTCGGGGCTGCCGGGGATTATATGCGGGTGCATGTCGGCCGGCAGCCCGGGGTTCCCCTGCGCTGCCCGTGTCGGCCAGGGGCCAAATACAATCACCGAATGCGCCCGCTCCCCACTGCGGCAATGGCCGAAGCCTTGTTGACCGGCTCCAGCTTCAGGTCACGCATCACCGCTTCCCTTCCTGTGCATCCGCGGGCAACCAGCCCGCCAGCACGCTGTTCAGGTTCCCGGTGACCGGTGCCTGCGGCGCGGTCGGTTGCGCCGGGGGCGTGCGGCTGAAGCGGGGCGCGGGCGCGGGCTGCACCACGCCGTCGACTTCGACGAACGTGCCGCGCGCCTTCATATGGGGGTGCTCTGGCGCCTCGGCGAAGGTCAGCACGGGTGAGAAGCAGACATCCGTGCCTTCCAGCAGCCTGCACCATTCGTCGCGCATGCGACGGCCGAACACCTTGGCCAGCACCTCGCGCGACTGTGCCCAGGTGGTGGCATCGTTCTGCGCGCCGAGCGACGCCGGGTCGATGTCCAGCTTGTCCAGCAACTGCGTATAAAAACGCGCCTCGATCGGACCGACCGAGATCCAGCGGCCGTCCGCGCACTGGTAGCAGTTGTAGTAGTGCGCGCCGCCGTCGAGCACATTGTGCCCGCGCTCCAGATGCCACTGTCCGGACTGGACTAGTCCATAGAAGGCCGTAGCCATGTGGGCCGTGCTGTCCGAGATGGCTGCATCGACGACCTGGCCCTGGCCAGACTGGCGCGCTTCGATGATGGCGGCAAGGATGCCGAACGCCATGTACACACCGCCGCTCATGTCGCCGAGCAGTGCGAGCGGGGCTGATGGTTGCTCTTTGCCGCCGATGGCGTGCAGCGCGCCCGTCAGCGAGATGTAGTTGATGTCGTGGCCGGCTGCCGGCGCCAGCGGGCCGGTCTGGCCCCAGCCGGTAATGCGGCCATAGACCAGCTTCGGATTGCGGGCGAGGCACGCCTCGGGACCGAGGCCGAGGCGCTCGGTGACGCCGGGACGGAAGCCTTCGAGCAGCGCATCGGCGACTTCGACCAGGTTCAGCACCAGCTCGACCGATGCCGGGTCCTTCAGGTCCAGCGCAATGGCCTTGCGGTTGCGTGCCAGCAGGTTGTACCTGAGCGGCTTCTTCACGCCAAGGTCGGCGGGTTCGATGCGGTCGATGCGCAACACCTCCGCGCCGAGATCGGCGAGCAATGTGGCGGCCATCGGGCCAGGGCCGATGCCGGCCAGTTCGACCACTTTGATGCCTGCGAGCGGGCCCATGGGGAGACTCCTTGTCCTGGATTGTCGATGTTGTCGGTGTTGTCGGGTGTTCAGTTGCCGAGGTAGGTCGCGCCCTGGGCGGATAGCGCGTCGATCTGCGCGTCGCTGTAGCCGGCTTCGCGCAGCACTTCGGCACTGTGCTGGCCGAGGCGTGGCGCATGGCGTGCGATGCCGGGCTGGGTGACAGACCAGTTGGACGGCACTGCCATCGAGCGCATCGGGCCCTCGCTCGGGTGCTCCACAGTCTCGAGGAAGCCGACGGCGCGCAGATGCGGATCGTCCATCAGGGATTCGATGGTGTGCATCGGCATCACGGGGATATCCGCGGCCTCAAGGGCTTCCTGCCACTCGGCGGTCGTCCGCGTGGCGATGACGCCGGCCAGCATGCGATACAGCTCGCGGATGTTCTCGGTGCGCGCGGCAATGGAGTTGAAGCGCGGATCGGCGTCCATGACCTCGGGCTTGCCGATCAGTTCAAAGAAGGTGCGCCACTGCTTGTCGTTGTAGACCATCACGCACAGGTGGCCGTCGAGCGTCCGGTAGGGACGGCGGAACTCGTTGAGCAGGCGCGCGTAGCCGGCGGGGCCAGCGGGCGGGTCGAAGGTATGGCCGTACATGTGATCGCCGAGAACGAACTGCGCCATGGTTTCGAACATCGGCACTTCGATCGACTGGCCTTCGCCGGTGCGCTCGCGATGGAACAGTGCCGATGCGACTGCACCGACCGCGCTGATGCCGACGATGCGGTCGGCCATGGCGTTGGGCGCGTAGCGCGGCACCTCGGCGCCTGCCAGCGTGGAAAGCGTTGGAATGCCCACGGCGCCCTGGATCAGGTCGTCGTAAGCCGGGCGCGCCGCGTAGGGGCCGCGCTGCCCGTAACCGTAGACGCCGACGTAGACGATGCGCGGATTGGCCGCACGGACGTCTTCATAGCCGAGGCCGAGGCGCCCCATGGCCTGTGGGCGCACGTTATAGATCAGCACGTCCGCATTGGCAGCGAGCTTGAGCAGTGCCTCGCGCCCGGCCGGCCGCTTGAGGTCGAGCACGACGCTGCGCTTGTTGCGGTTGGCGTGGAGGAAGACGCCTGCCATGTCCGGGTGGCGGGACGGCCCGATATTGCGCACATTGTCGCCACCGGGTGGCTCGATCTTGATCACGTCGGCGCCATAGTCGCCAAGTATCTGCGTGGCGTATGGCCCCATCAGGACCGAAGTGAGGTCGAGGATGCGCACGCCGCGCAGCGGTCCGTTGTTCATGAGGTGCTCCGGATGGCGGCCGCGCCGGCGCAGGCCGGGAAGCAGCGGAGGAAGGGAAGAGGAATCCATCGCATGGTTTGTCTCCTGCCGGCTACCGGTGCGGACCCGCCGCCCGTTTCGGTGCCGATTCTGTGTGTGCCTGACCCACGCAGTATGGTGGGCGGGTCGCGCGGGTTCCCCCCCCTGCCATGGGGTGGGGGTGGCGATGCCCCGGGTCCGCACCATGCCAGCCATGCCAATCGGGCCGACGGCATCCGCCGGGCCCGTCTCGACAAGGAGAAACCTGTCCATGACCCAAACAAAGAGCGGGCCAGCCAAGCCCGTACCAGTGCCTCAGCCGGTCACCCGGCCCTTCTGGGAAGGCACCGCAGCCGGCGAACTGCGCCTGCAGCAATGCGGCGGCTGCCAGGAGCTTGTGTTCTACCCCCGGGCGCACTGCCCGGCGTGCGGCTCGGAAGATCTGAACTGGACGCGCGCAAGCGGTCGCGCCACGCTGCATTCCTACGTGATCAGCCACATGGCAATGCCTGGCTGGCAGGGCGAGACGCCGTACGTGATCGCCATTGTCCAGCTCCAGGAAGGGCCGCGCATGATGTCCAATCTGGTCGGCGTGCCGGCGGATCCCACCCGCCTGACACTCGATATGCCGCTGGAGGTGGTTTTCGAGCCACGCGGCGAGATGGCCCTGCCGCAATTCAGGCCCGCGGGCGCGGCTACGGGGAGCGCGCAATGAACCGGCTCTCTCAAACCATCGCCATTGCCGGCGCAGCGGAAACGGAACTGGGCGCGCTGCCACACTTGTCGGAAATGGATCTTCGCGCCGCCGCAGCGCGCGCCGCACTGGCTGACGCGGGGCTGACGCTCGCCGATGTCGACGGCATCACCAGTGTCGTCGACACGCCGATCGACGCGGCGCACTACCTCGGCATCACGCCGCGCTGGTATGACGGCACCTCCGTCGGCGGGTGTTCGTTCATGCTCCAGGTGCGCCACGCCGCCGCCGCGATCCGCGCCGGCCTGTGCTCCACCGTCCTGGTGCTGCACGGCCAGTCCGGCCGGTCGCGCGTGGGCTGGCCGCCGCGCGCCGTGGCGCCGTTCTCGATGCAGGGGCAATTCGAGTTGCCGTTTGGCTCGGGCGGTCCGCCCAACACGTTCACGCTGCCCTTCCTGCGCTATGCGAAGGAGACCGGCACCACGCTGGAGCAGTTGGCCGAAGTCGTCGTGGCGCAGAGCCACTGGGCCGAGGGCAATCCCCGCGCCAGCCGGAACAAGCGGCTGACCCGCGACGAGGTGATGAACGCGCCGATGATCGCCTATCCGTTCACCAAGCTCGAATGCTGCGTCGTGACCGATGGCGGCGGCGCGCTGGTGCTCACCTCGGCGGAGCGCGCGCGCGACCTGCGGACCGCGAACAAGCCGGTCTACGTGCTGGGCTCGGGCGAGTCCTGTGAAAGTTCGCTGATTTCGCAGATGGAGGACATGAGCAGCTCCAAAGCCTTCCGCCTGTCCAGCCGCGATGCTTTCGCGGAGTCCGGCCTGACCCCTGCGGACATCGACCACCTGATGATCTATGACGCCTTCGCCCACTTGCCGCTGTATGGCCTGGCCGATCTGGGCTTTGTCGAGCGCGGCGAAGCCGGGGGCTTTGTCGAAGAGGGCCATACGCGTCCCGGAGGGAAGTTGCCGATGAATACGAACGGCGGCGGCATCCTTTACACGCATACGGGCATGTACGGCATGTTTGCCATCCTGGAAGCGGTACGACAGTTGCGCGGCGAGGCCTTCCGCCAGGTCGACGGTGTTCGCACGAGCTTCGTGCAGGGTGTCGGCGGCATGTTCACGGCGGCCTCTGCGCTGGTGTTGTCGAACCAGCTGACGTAAGCCACATCACCACGGCGGCCCTGCGCCGCCCGTTCCGCGGAGCTGTCCATGTCGTGGCTTCCGGTTGAGGTGGCCGCCGACCGGGCGCTTGCCGGGACCGAATCGTGACGGAGTAGCGCGCCGGCGTATGAAGACAATGCGCCGGCGCCTTTTCCAAGGCCCGCCGGCGCATTCCGGGAAGCGCCTTGCCAGGCGCGCGGCATGGCAAGGTCTTCAAGCTTCAACCTCCGGGCGCTATGCTCAGAAGCTTGCCGGCACACCACCCGAGACGTAAATCACCTGGCCCGAGATCCAGTTCGACTCCGGCGCGCAGAGCAGGTACACGGCGTTGGCGCCTTCGGTGGCGGCACCGGCACGACCGAGCGGGATCGCACGGGCGGCGCCGTCGAGCATTGCCTGCTGCACGCCGACCTTGATCTCGCGGCCTTCGATGTTCACCGTCTTCGACTGGTCGCCGGCCAGGGCTTGCGTGAGTCGCGTCTCGATCAGGCCGAAGGCTACGGCGTTCACGTTGACCTTCATGCGCCCCCATTCCTTGGCGAGCGTCTTCGTCATGCCCAGGATACCGGCCTTGGCGGCCGAGTAGTTCGACTGGCCCGGATTGCCGCCGGCGGCACCCGACGAGATATTGACGACCTTGCGGAACACTTCGCGGCCTTCGGCAGCTTCAGTCTTGGCAGCGGCCGAAATGACCGGCTGTGCCGCGCGAAGAATGCGGAACGGCGCGGTCAGGTGGCAGTCGATGATCGCGTACCACTGCTCGTCGCTCATCTTCTGGATCACGTTGTCCCACGTGAAGCCGGCATTGTTGACGATGATGTCGATGCCCTTGAAGTTGTCGACCGCAGTCTTGACGAAGCGCTCTGCGAAATCGGGCGCAGTGACACTGCCGACACAGGCGACGGCTTCACCGCCTTGCGACTTGATCAGTTCCACGACTTCCATCGCCGGATCGGCGTCGAGGTCGTTGATGACCACACGGGCGCCTTCGGAGGCCAGTTTCAGAGCGAGTTCACGGCCGATGCCACGGCCCGAGCCGGTGACGAGAGCGGATTTACCTGCGAGCTTGGTCATTTGGGTTTCCTTTCTGTGGATGCTTGGGGATTGACGAACGGGGTGATGAAGCGGATCACATCGCCTGGTACACGGTCACCACGCAGGCGCCGCCCAGGCCGAGGTTGTGTTGCAGCGCGACGCGCGCGCCTTCGACCTGGCGCTGCTGCGCGGTGCCGCGGAGCTGATGCGTTAGCTCGTAGCACTGCGCGAGACCGGTCGCCCCGAGCGGGTGGCCCTTGCACAACAGGCCGCCCGACGGGTTGGTCACGTATTTGCCGCCGTAAGTGTTGTTGCCGTCGACGACGAATTTCTCGGCTTCGCCTTTTTTGCACAGGCCCAGGGATTCATAGGTCAGCAGCTCGTTGTGCGCGAAGCAGTCGTGGAGTTCGACCACATTGACATCATCGGGGCCGATGCCGGCCTGCTCGTAGGCCTGGCGTGCCGCCTCGCGTGCCATGTCGAAGCCGACTACGCGGATCATGTCGTTCGCATCGAACGTGGACGGGGTGTCGGTCGTCAGCGCCTGGCCGGCGATGCGTACGTCCGTACGCAGGCCGCGCGAGCGAGCGAACTTCTCCGAGACGAGGATGGCCGCTGCGGCGCCGCAGGTCGGGGGGCAGGCCATCGACCGGGTCATCACGCCGGGCCACATGACCTTCTCGTTCATGACGTCCTCGGTGGTGACGACTTTGCGGAATACGGCGAGCGGGTTGCTTGCGGCGTGGCGGCTGGCCTTGGCGCGGATGCTGGCGAACGTCTCCAGGCGCGTGCCGTACTTGCGCATATGAGCCAGGCCCGCGCCGCCGAACTGGCGCAGCGCGCCGGGCACGTCGTCGAGGGGGCCCATCAGTTCCGCGACGGCTTGCTGGTGGCGCTCGGTCGCGGGCGGACGATCCGTCCAGTTCGATGCTAGCGCGCCTGGCTTCATCTGTTCGAAGCCGAAGGCCAGCACGCAGTCCACGGCGCCGCTCGCCACAAGCTGGCGGGCGAGGAACAGCGCGGAGGATCCGGAGGCGCAGTTGTTGTTGACGTTGACGAGCGGGATACCGGTCATGCCGACCCGGTAGAGGCCCTTCTGGCCGCAGGTGGAATCACCATAGACATAGCCGGCGAAGGCCTGCTGCACTTCGCGCAAGTCAAGGCCGGCATCGGCCAGTGCCAGCGTGATGGCTTCAGCAGACATCACATCGTAGTTGGCGTTCTCGCCTGGCTTGGTGAAGGGAATCATTCCAACGCCGGCCACATAGACGTTATGCGTCATGGCTTGTCTCTCCAGAGGTTCTGAGTTTTCTGTCTTGAGGTCACTTTGCTTACAGCTTGCGGGAGATGATTTCGCGCATGACTTCGCTGGCGCCGCCGGCTACGCGCGCGATGCGCATGTCAGTAAAGGCGCGCGCGATGGGGTACTCCAGCATGTAGCCGTAACCGCCGTGGAGCTGCACCATGTCATCCAGGCATTTCCACATTGTTTCGGTGGTGTACAGCTTGGCAACTGCGGCTTCCTCGACGGTCAGCCTGCGGCGCAGGTGCTCGCCGATGCAGTAGTCGGTCAGCGTGCGCATGGCCATGACCTGGGCCTTGACGTCCGCGAGCTTGAACTTGGTGTTCTGGAAGTCCCAGACCGTCTGGCCAAAAGCCTTCCGATCCTTCACGTACTCGACGGTGTGTTCGAGCAGGCGCTCGGTCTTTGCCGTGCAGTACACCGCGATCAGCAGGCGCTCTTGCGCGAGTTCCTGCATGAGGTAGGAGAACCCCTTGTTTTCTTCGCCCAGCAGGTTGGCGGCTGGCACGCGTACACCGTCAAAGAACAGCTCGGCGGTGTCGGCGGCCGGCTGGCCAACCTTCTGCAGCTTGCGGCCGCGGCGAAAGCCCTCGCGTGTCGTCTCGACCGCGATCAGGCTGACACCCCTGGCGCCGGCAGCCGGGTCCGTCTTGCACGCGACGATAATGAGGTCGGCGTTGAAGCCGTTGCTGATGAAGGTCTTGCTGCCGGTGATGACGTACTCGTCGCCATCGCGCACGGCGGTGGTACGGATTGACTTCAGGTCGCTGCCGCCGCCGGGTTCGGTCATGGCGATGGCCAGGATCGTTTCGCCGGCGCAGACCTTGGGCAGCCAGCGCTGCTTCTGTTCTTCGGTGCCGAGCCGGAGCAGGTAGGGGGCGATAATGTCGGAATGCAGCGAGAATCCGGCGCCGGACACAGCTGCCCTGAACTGCTCTTCCACGATGACCGCCGCGTGGCCGAAATCGCCGCCGCCGCCGCCGTATTCGGTTGGCATGGTGACGCAAAGCAAGCCTTCGCGACCTGCCTTGAGCCAGGTCTCGCGGTCCACCCGGCCGGCCTCGTCCCAGGCCTGCTGACGAGGCTCGCATTCGCGCTCGAAGAAGCGCCGGGCTGTTTCGCGAAGCATTTCGTGATCTTCGCGGTAGACGTTGCGTATGACTTGCATGGAACCCCCTGATCGAATCGGAAATACGGCCGGGCCAGTGAAGGCCGACGGGATAGAGCGATCATCGGGTCCGCGAAGTGGTGCGCCCCCACCCCGCACCGGGGGGGAGGGCAGGTGCCAGGGCCGGGATGACGGCCCTCGGGGAGGCTCAGCTGTGCCGCTAGCCGGCTTGCCCGGCGCTCTCCAGCAGGCGTCGGTAGAGTGCAGTCTCGGCTGCGATGCGGTGCTCCAGTTCCTTGCCGGGCAGCGCCAGGACTTCGAGACTGCCATTCTGGCTTGTGTAGGCGCGAAAGTCGGGCTGGCCCACCACGTGCAACAGCGCGCGCTGCAAGACTTCGGCACGCGCCTGCGGCACCCTGGCACTGACGCCGTAGCCAACCCAGATCGGCAAATCCAGGCCAGGAAAGCCGCGTTCGTCCAGCGTGGCGACTTCAGGCAGGTCGGGGTGGCGGCGCTTGCTGGCGACGGCGAGTGCGCGCAGGCGGCCGGAGCGGATCGCCGGGAGGGCGGCGCCAGCGTCGACGAAGGCGACGTCCAGTGTCCCGCCGATCAGGTCCGTGCTTTCCTGCGTGAAGCCTTTGTACGGCACGTGGCTGAAGCGGACCTTGCCCATGTCCTCCATCATCAGTCCGCCGATCCGGTAGAGCTGGGCGTAATAGCCCATGCTGACCGCCTGTGGCGTCTTGCGGGCAGCATTCATGACGTCCGCCACCGTGCGGAAGCGGCTTCCGGCACCCGTCACCAGCGCGGCTGTCCCGTTGACAGTCCCGACCAGTGGGCGGATGTCGCGCAGCGGGTCGTATGGCAGGTCCTTGCGGATGATTGGGTTGACGACCATCGACGTCGCCGAGAGCAGCATCAGTGTATGGCCATCCGGCGGAGCATTGAGCAGCGCCTGGACCCCGATGATGAAGTCGCCGCCAGGGCGGTTCTCGACGATCGCGGGCTGCCCTAGCCGCTTGCCGATGCGTTCGGCAATGAAGCGTGTGCTTCCGTCCGCGCCGCTGCCGGGATTGAGCGGCACCACGAAGCGCAGCGGGCCCGAAGGGAAGCCATCCTGCGCTGCCTGCAAAGCATGGGGCAGCATCGCAGTCCATGCGGCTGCCCCGCCAATGTGCCGCAGTGCGCGGCGCCTGTTCAGGTTCAAGCGTGTCTCCTTGCGGGCGCGACTCGGTCGGTCACTGCCTGTGATGGTGTGCTGCGCGTGTTGCTCTTCAATCGAGGCGGATGTTGCTGCTGCGGATGGCATTGGCCCAATAGGCATGCTGCCTGCGCACAGCCTCGGTGAATGCGGCAGGCGTGGTGCCCCGCACCACAAGTCCGTACTCCTCCATCTTCTTGCGCACTTCAGGCTTGCTCAGCGCGCGATTCACGTCGGCCGAAATGCGCTCGACGATCGATCTCGGTGCCCTGGCCGGCGCAAACAAACCGATCCAGCCGCTGCCTTCGACCTGCGGGTAGCCGGATTCACTGAAGTTCGGTACCTCGGGCAGCAGCGGCGACCGGTCGTCGCCAGCGACGGCCAGCGGGCGCAGCTTGCCGGCGCGCACATATTGCTGGGCGGTCGTCGACGAGAGGAAGCCCACTGCTACCTGCCCGCCGAGCATGTCGGTCAGCAGAGGTGCTTCCCCCTTGTAGGCGACAGCGCTCATCTCCATGCCGGCCTGCTTCGCAAGGATCTCCATCAGCAGATGCCCGGTCGAGCCCACCCCATAGGTGCCATAAGGAAAGGCTCGACGCTGGCTTCGCACATAGGTCACGAATTCCTTCACCGTGCGCGCCGGTACGTCCGGCCTTGCCACCAGCACCACGTGCGTGGTGGCCAGTTCCGATACAGGGGCGAAGTCGCGGATCGGGTCAAACGGTGGCTTGCTGACAAGGCTCGGCACCTGCACCAGCGCCGTGAAGGTGAACAGCAGGGTATGGCCGTCGGGTTCTGCCTTGGCGACCTGGTCGGCGCCGATCAGCCCTCCGGCGCCGGGCCGGTTCTCGATCACGACCGGCTGCCCCCAGGCCTGTCCGACCGTATTGAACAGCGAGCGAACGACGGCGTCGCCCATGCCGCCAGGGTTGAACGGGTAGATCACGCGTACCGGTCGCGTTGGGAAAGGCGCGGCAGCCTGCGCGCGCGCCAGCCCCGCCGTCAGGCCGCCAAGTGCGCCAGCGGCGATGGTGCCACCGAGGTGTCGCAGTGTGCGACGCCGGTTCTCATGCATGGAGTCTCCTGTTGTCAGCGGGCTGATCCCCGCACAGGCCATCATGGGACAGTTGGCGCGGCGCTGGTACTACACCAGGGGGTGGGGTGGGGCCCGCCAGGCGCAGGCTCTGGGCTCTGCGTTCGTTTGCCGGCATAAAAAAATCCGACCCGCGGGTCGGATTGGAAAACCTCTACAAGGATCCGACATCCGGTAGAGGGAGACGGCACGCAGCGCGCGGTTTGCTGTTGCCGTTACCGTCCGCCATCCCAGTTCCAGGTGACTTTGCTCGAGTACTTCCTGCTCGGCTGCCGAGATTAACGCGCTGCCAGTGGGGGACTCCCTCCCCGTGCCGGGGAGGTGGGCTGGATTTGCCGGATGGGAGCCGGCCCGCCACAGCGATTGCCTTTCGCTGCGCACATCCTTTATCCAGGCAGGCGCATCGGCTGATCTTCGCGGACTGTATCCATGGCCCGCCCTTCGAGATGGAAGTGTCAGCGGGCGAACGGGAGCAACTCGCCGCAATGAGTCGATCACGATCGCTGCCGCCCTCGCTGACAAGCCGGTCGGACGGCCGTGACCGAACCGTTACGGGCCTTCGTCGCCCACCTATGTGTCCGTTGAACGTGCCAGTCAGTCCATGAGGCTGACCGGCATGCTGTGCATTGGCTAGAAGAGAGTCACTTGCTGCTTTGAGAATGCGCGTCAAAGCGCGCGACTTCTTCGAGCAGCATCGGCGCACCCATGCTGTTCGCGTGCAAGCCTAGAACGCTAACGCCTTGAAGGACCGCGGCGATCTCATCCTTGGTGGCGCCCAGTTCAAGCGCGCGGCGGATATGGCGCCGCGTGCCAGGACCGTACATGTGCGTGCAGGAGACATCGACGGCGATGGAGATGAACTCCCAGACCTTTGGCTCTATCAGCCCCTTGGTCATCGGATGCATGGCCATGTCGAGGAATTTCTCGGTCCAGATGGGATCGAGCTCCGTAAAGCTGTTCCACTCTGGATTCCAGTAGCCGCTCGCGCGCAAGTTGTCGCTGATGGGCGTGGCTGGCGGGGTGCTTGTACCGGTGTACTTGTCGTCGTGCATGGCGTCAGTTCAAGGAGGGCATGTAGTTGATGGCACGCAGCGCCTGACCGGTCCGCTCGTTCTCCCGCTTGAGTGATTTCTCCAGGTCGGCGGTGGTCTGCGTGGGACTCCCCGCGGTCATTCCAAGTGCCGCAAGCTGGCTCTTCACTGCAGGGGATGAGACGGCCTTGAGCAGCTCCCGCTGCAGCTTGCTGCGGATGGCAGCCGGGACGTCGGGCGTGGACCAGACGCTGGTTCCCACGATCTGGCTGAGATTTGGATAGCCCGCTTCCGCCATGGTCGGCACATCGGGCAGGAACGGTGAACGCTCGGCCGATGTCACCGCCAGAGCCCGGACCTTGCCGGGTTTCACGAGCGCAAGCGCGGTGCCCATGCCGTCAAACATGAACTGAATCTGGCCGCCCATGAGGTCGGTAAGCGCAGGGGGCGAGCCTTTGTAGCCGACGTGCTCCATGTCCAACCCGGCCGCCTTGTTGAACTGCATGCCTTTGATGTGAGAAAGCGTACCCGGGCTATAGGACGCGTAGGAGACCTTTCCCGGATGCGCCTTCACATAGGCCACCATCTCGCTGACATTGGTGACCGGCAGACGCGGGTTGGCGACCAGCACCAGCGGCACGCTGGCCACTTCAGCGACCGGTGCCAGATCCTTGAACGGATCGAAGCGGAACTTGTAGCTGTATGGGTTCTCCGTCACTAGTGAGTTGGGAGACAGCACGAATGTGTAGCCATCGCGTGGCGCGCCGAGCATTGTTTCCGTGGCGATGATGCCCCCCGCGCCGGGCTTGTTTTCAACCACTACGGATTGTCTGAGGTTCTGGCGCATGCTCTCCGCAATCGTACGCGCGATCATGTCGGATGCGCCTCCGGCCGGAGCTGGAACGAGGATGCGAATGGGGCGATTGGGCCAATTTCCGTCCGCCAGCGCGCTGGAAAGGGGCAGGGCGGACAGCAGCGTTGCAAGACAGGTACGGCGTGTGAGTCGGATGATGTTCGAGATCATTTGGCTCTTTGCGTAGGTTGTTACGGCGTCGTATGCGGTGGCTGTGCGAATGGCCGGTGCGTCTGCATGAGCGGGTCCAGGCTGCCAATGTCGTCTCCCCTCTCCCGTTTATGGGAGAGGACGGGGGGAGAGGGCAGAGGTCTCCACGATGTGGGGCGCCACGATGCTTGCCACGCGCCTGTCCTCTCCCCCTACCCCTCTCCCGCATGCGGGAGAGGGGAGCACACCGGCAGCGCTCAGACTTTCTCCTCTTCTTCTTGTCTGCGCGTCGTCGGGACTCAGGCTGCGCGGCGCAGCGGCACGTTCTTGACACCAGGCTTGCGGTTCGGGGTCATGCCATTGCCTGCCAGGGTTTCGTCGACATCGTTGTACCAGGTGCCAATGCGGTAGATTTCCCGCGCTTCCTTGCCATCGGCTATGTCGCGGCCCAACTCCCTGGCGATTCGCACGAGCTGCTGAATTTGCTGCACCGAGGTGAAGCGCCTGCCATGCTGATCGATGAGGGTGTCCTCAATGCCGCAGCGCACATGCATACCCATTGCCAATGCCATCGTGTTCCACGGAAGTACGTTCTTGAACAACGACTCGGCGGTAACGGTGCAGCCATCCGGTGCACGTTGGATGAAGTCGAACAGGTTGTACGGATGCGGTCCATGGTGGCCGCCACCGATGCCGATGCAGGTCAGGTTCAGCGGGCCTTTGTAGACACCCTTGCGCACCATGCGGTCCAGCGTTTCTAGCGCGTGCATGCCAACCAGCTGAAAGTGCGGCTGGATGCCGGCATTCTGCAGGCGGCGCAAGTGCTCTTCCGCCCAGGTCGGGCCTGCCGGAACGATCATTTCACGGTAGGCATCGTACGTAGCCGGATTGGCGAGGGACGTGCCTTCGTAGTATTCCGGATAGATCAACTCCATGATGTTCATCTGGATGGTGTTGAGCGCTACGGTCACCTGGTCCGGTTTCGGGTCCAGGTCGGCCAGTGCGTGTCGAGTATCGTCCGACAGCCACTTGGCAGCCTGGCCATCGTCTTCCGGCGCAAACGAAATCGAGCCTCCGACCTGAATGATCATGTCCGGCACCGCCTTGCGGACGCCGGCAATCAGTTCGTTGAACATCGACAAGCGCTTGGAGCCCTTGCCATCCGGCTCGCGCACATGCAGGTGCAGCACGCTGGCGCCGGCCTCATAGCAATCCACGGCCTTCTGGATCTGCGCTTCCATGGTCACCGGGATGTCTTCCGGAAAATCTTCCGGCATCCATTCCGGACCGTAGGGGGCCACCGTGATGACCACCTTGTCCATGTTCTCCGGGTGCAGCGAATCATCCAGAAATTGCATTTCGTTCTCCTTAAATGGGGAGTTCAGCTATCGGCACCGCAACGAACTGTTGAGGTCGAACCGGGATCAGTCTAGTAATCGCGGGGCCATCGTTTTCTCTCATTTCATGACATTCACATCTCATTTCATGACAGACTATTGGGCGTGCCCGGGTTTCCTCTGAAGGAACGGATCCGGGTTACTCCCCGGGTGAAGAAGAGACGATGGGCACATTGATTCGCACTGGCGTGCTGAAGAACTACTTCAAGGTTGCGCAGCAATTGGGCCTGGAACCACAGCCGTTGCTACGGAAATTGCGGTTGAGCAGGGAGGCGCTTGCGGACCCGGACCAGTGGATTTCCGGGAGTGGCGCCGTTACCTTGCTGGAAGAGTCAGCGCGGATCACGCAATGTCCGACATTCGGGCTGCGTATGGCCGAACTGTGGCAACTGTCCGATCTCGGTGTCGTCAGCGTTTTGCTCACGCATCAAAGGACCCTGCGCGACGCTGTTGGAACGTTGATTCAGTTTCGGCACCTGATGAATGAGTTCCTGGTCATCCGGATCGAGGAGGTCGGCAAGAAGGTTTTCGTGCGGGAGGACGTCGTCGCGGATGACGCTGGCCCATCCATACAGTCAGTTGAGCTGGCGCTGGGCACGCTGTCACGCATGTGCAGCACGCTTCTGGGCACCTCCTGGTACCCCCTTGGCGTCAAATTCACCCATGACGCCCCGCCAGATCTGCGGCTGCATCGCCGCATCTTCGGGGAGAAGCTGGAGTTCGCAAGCTCGTTCAACGGCCTGGTTTGCCGAGCTGCCGACCTGGAGATTCCCAATCCTATTGCCGACCCCGTCATGGCGCGCCATGCCAAACGCTTGCTTGAAGGGTTGCCGGGGGCTAACGAGCCGTCAGTTGTACTCGAGGTGCGCAAGGCGATCTATCTCATGCTTCCGATAGGGCGCGCTACCATCGAGCAAATTGCTCAAGGCGTGGGAATGAACGTGCGCACGCTGCAGCGCCAGCTCGAAAGCACCGGAGCGGTCTTTTCCGACATGGTCAATAACGTTCGGCGCGATCTTGTCATCCACTATCTGGACAATGGAAGCCTCTCGCTGGGACGCATTGCCGAGTCGCTCGGATACTCCTCTTATGGCTCGTTCGTCCGTTGGTTTGCGGCGCAGTTCGGGATGACGCCGACGCGGTGGCGCAACACTAGACCAGCAGACAGGGGGGAGATGCGACAAATAGCCGTTGTTGGAAACAGCACGCCAAAGCGGGGGCAGCGACGAAGCTAACCGCGGTCTCCGGAGGAGAGCCCTGCGGCCTTGCCGCTTAATCAGCCCTCGATTTGGCCGGTCTCCTTCGAGGTGGCCGCCGCTGACCGGTCTCAAGTGAGGGCAGGGTGCCGACCGGCGCTGGCCGACCCTCTTCTGCCGTTCGGCCCCCGCGCAGCCCCAATGGCGGCTTCCAAGGTGAAACGGACATTTGTGCAGTTACGTCGGCAGGCAGGTTCTCGGCCACAACGGACAGATACTGGATAGGAGCCATCGCCTCAAGCAGTTCCGCGTGCCGCACATTGTCAGAAGGGCATGGCTAGACAAGTGGCGATTCGTCCGCCAACGCTTCCAGAAGGCGCCAGCGTTTGCGGTTACCGCGCAGGCCGAACCGGTCCCGGTACTCTGAGGGGCTGTGGCCATTGAGACGGCGGAACGCCTTGCGGAAGGCGCGGATATCCGTGTAGCCGCAGTCCTGGGCAATCTCGCCGATTTCCTTGAGCGTGATCTGCAACAGCAGCTCGGCTCGCCGGATGCGGAGACTGGCCAGGTAGTTGCCCGGGCTCTGTCAGAGGTGCCGGTCGAAATGACGCAGCAGCGTGCGGGTGCTGGCGCAGGTAGCCCGGGCCACATCGTCAAGCGTGATGGGCTGGTCCAGGTGGCGGCGCATCCACTGAATCGCCTTGTACAGCACGCTGTCCGATGCATAGGAGATCATGCCCTGTTCGGCGATGTCGGTCATGACCTGTTCGCGTTCGGCGTCGAACAGCAGGATGCTGGCGACCAGGCCAGCCAGGTCCGCGGCCCCGAGGCTTGCCAGCAGGCGGATGGCCAGGCTGACCTGCTGCGCGGCAGTGGTGGCGCACAGGATGGGGCCGTCGCAGACCAGCGCCTGTCCCTGCGCGAGCCGGATCGAAGGGAACTCGCGCGAGAACCAGGCCTGGTGGGTCCAGGGAACGGCAACCGTCCTGCCTTCGAGCACGCCGGCTGCCGCCAGCCACCAGACGCCAGTGCCGCAGGTTGCGATCAGCGCGCCTTGCGCATGCCGCTTTGCCACCAGGGAAACGGCATCGGCCTGCTCGGCCACCAGTCTGCGCAGGTGCGGCAGGTTGCGCATCTGCACCGGCGCCACCACCAGTGCGCGGCGCTCGGCGGCCTCGCTGTCGTCGGCGTTCGTCTGATAGCTGTCCAGCAGGGGATGACCGATCGACACCGGTTTGCCATGGATATCGATCAGCCGCCAGCGGATCGGCGGCCCGGACTTCTGTGCTTCGGCATCCCCGGCGCGCGCGGCTTCCAGGCGATTGGCGAGGACCAGGGTGTCGATGATGGAGAAGAGCGTTCCCGCCATGCCTTCGGACGGCAGCATCATCTCGACGAGTAATGTCATGGATTTCCCGAGGGTGGCGTTTTTGGCCCCCTGATTGTCGTCATTGCGCCTCCAGCCCGGCAGGCTGTCATCGCTAGTATTCTCACACTACAACGGCGACTGCGGAGCGGCTATGGAGCGAAGGAGATTTAACCAGTGGCTGGGTCTTGGCGCAATTGGCGCGATCGTGCCCAGGGCGGCGTTCGCCGCTTCGGGCTACCCGGAACGGCCCGTCACGATGATCGTCCCCTACCCGGCGGGCGGTCCGTCCGACACGGCAGCGCGACGGCTGACACCTGAGCTCGGCAAGCGGCTGGGCCAGCCGGTGGTGATCGACAATGCGGCCGGGGCGGGCGGCGCGCTGGGTGCGCAGAAATTCCTGCGAAGCGCTGCCGATGGACTCACGCTGTTCTACGGCTCGCCGAACGAGACCATCCTGGCTCCACTGGCCAATCCGGCGGTGCACTACAAGTCGGCGGAGTTCCATCTGGCCTCGCTCGGCGCCTCGACCTCGCTGGTGCTGTGCGGACACGCCGGCCTGCCGGCCGACAGCATCGACGAACTGGTGGCACTGGGGCGCAAGACGGACAAGCCACTGTCCTTCGGCTCGGTGGGGGTCGGTTCGCTGCAGCACCTGGCCGGTGAACGCATTCGGGCCCGCACCGGCATGAAGATGCTTCACGTTCCCTACAAGGGCGTGGCACCGGCGCTCAACGACCTGCTTGGTGGGCAGGTCGACCTCATGGCGCTGACCATGGGTGCCAGTACCGTGGCGATGATTGCCTCGGGCAAGCTGAAGTGCTACGGCGTGATGGCGGCCAGACGGGATGCAGGTGCGCCGTCGCTGCCCACTATCAACGAGGGGCAGTACCTGAAGGACGTGGTGTTCGAGGCCTGGGGCGGCGTGTTCGTACCGGCGAAGACGCCGGATGCGATCGTGGAGAAGTTGAACGCCAGCCTCGCTGAGGTTTATGGCCTGCCTTCGGTGCGCGCCCTGGTCGAGGCAGGCGGCGCCCATGTGCCACCCCGGCTGGGTACGGCGGAGGCGGCGCGATTCTTCGCCGGCGAGGCCGCCAAGTTCCAGCAGATCGCCAAGAGCATTGACCTCTCTGCCTGAGGATTGCCGATGACCCGCCAACCTTTCCTGAAGTCCACTACGTTGCCAACATTGCTTTCCACCATTGACACGGCGAAATTCGTCGACATCCGCCGGCAACTGCACGCCTATCCCGAACTGGGCTTTGAAGTCGGCGCCACCAGCAAGCTGGTCGCCTCGCTGCTCGCGGAATGGGGCTACCAAGTGCATACCGGCATCGGCAGGAGCGGCGTGGTTGCCCAGATGAAGCAGGGCAGCAGCGCGCGGCGCCTTGGCATTCGTGCCGACATGGATGCGCTGCCGATCCGTGAAGCGACCGGCCTGCCATATGCCAGCAAGTGGGACGGGCGCATGCACGCGTGCGGGCACGATGGCCATACCGCCATCCTACTGGCCGCGGCAAAGGCGCTGGCGGATTCTCGCGGTTTCGACGGCACGCTCAACCTGATCTTTCAGCCCGACGAGGAAAACCTGTGCGGCGCGCGTGCCATGATCGAGGACGGCCTGTTCGAGCGCTTTCCTTGCGATGCGGTGTTCGCCCTTCACAATATGCCCGGTCTAGCAGCGGGCAAGTTCCGTGTCGTCGCCGGCCCAGTCAGCCTCTCGTCCGATGTGGCCGACGTGACTGTGCGCGGCGTGGGCGGACATGGTGCCATACCCCATCGCACGCGCGATCCGGTGGTGGCCGCTGCCGCCATCGTCACCGCGCTGCAGACAGTGGTGTCGCGCAATGTCGCGCCTGGCGATACCGCGGTGGTGTCGGTCGGTTTCATCCAGGGCGGCACCACGCATAACGTGATCCCGGAATCCGTGAGACTGGGATTGAACGTGCGCGCGGCCAAGCCGGAGACGCGCGCGCTGCTGGAGCAGCGCATTCGCGAGATCGTCTGCCTGACCGCCCAGGCGCATGGCGTGGAGGCGCAGCTCGACTACCGCGCGCTGACTCCGCCGATGATCAACAGCGAAGCCGAAACGCGGTTCGCGCAGGAGATCTGCGCCGGCCTGGTCGGCGCCGGCAATGTGATCACGCAGGTGCCGGGATCGCTCGGTGGCAGCGAGGACTTTGCCTGGATGCTCAGCGAAGTGCCCGGCTGCTACCTGATCCTGGGCAATGGCGAAGGCGAGTCGGGAGGATGCATGGTCCACAATCCGGGCTATGACTTCAACGACGAGGTATTGCCCCTGGGGGCGGCGTGCTGGGTCGCGATTACTCAGAACTATCTCGCGACGCCCTAGGCGTTCGGCCCACTAGTCGAGCACAAGAAGGCAAAATTGGTTGAGGCCATGCCTGAACAGGTAGAGCTGTTCGGGCGAAGTGGGTCCGCCAGACTCAGCCAATCACAACGGACCCTTGCGTCCTTGGTATTGGCGCCAAATGCGATCACTCATGCGGGCATATTCGAATGGCTCAATTGGCCGACAACGCGCCCGCCATGGTTCATATATGGACGGTCGGTTCTCTGCGCGGAGCCGACGTTCGAATGTCCGTGTGAAGCCGGGGGAGAGCGTCTGTAGATGGCCGGCAAGCGACCGCGCGCCGGCTATCGGGTTATCACACTTCAGTTTGCTCCGCCATTTCGAGCGCACCGGCCTGCTGTGCACGAAGAGTTCGGGTACGGCAGGGTACAACTTGCCTTATGCCGACTACGTGCTCTTCTACGACCGCTCGTGGACGTGGCCGCATCGAGTATCAGGCGATGCGACGCGCGCTGCGGTGGAACCGGAAGGGCCAGTTAAAGGTGGTGTACTTCCACCTGCCGGGAAGCATCGATGTCTACCAAGACCAGATGGTGGCGCACAAGCGCGACGCCATGGAAGCCGGGTTGGATTGGGCGACGCCGGAACTGGAGGACGAAGCCTTTTTGCACATGGATGCGCTTCTCGATGCATTTGTCGAGGATCTGGCGGCGCTACACGGCCGCAAGAATCGCGACCAGCGCCAGCTGCTGAAGGAGGCCGCATGAAAGCGAATGAATATACAGTTGCCCTGGGCGAAAACGTGGCGACGATCAAGCGGCGTGGAACGCGCGGCACGACCGTAGCCAACGTCCTCGGCACGGTGGAAGCGAATGGGGTGGAAGTCATCTGTCTCGACCGTCTCGTCCATGGCATTTTTGAGAGCGAGAAGGGAGGGTGGCAGGTCAGCGGGGCGGTCACCACCCTGCTGGCCAGGCCGATCGGCCCATTGCCGGAGAAAGGCACTCGAAATAGCTGAGCTTTCGGGACAATGTGACGCCCCAAACCGTTGGCAAGTTGGCCATGCAAATCGGTGCGTAGCGCTCAGAGGTTCGCTCCCAATGGCGCGGACCGAGCGCAGCCAACGGGACGGCCCCCCGGCAACCGCCATTCGGGGGTTCCCTTATGGGGCTTTGGCTCGACGATATGCCCCCGGCGCCGTGCCCGTCCAGCCCTTAAACGCTCGCTGGAACGCTGCGCTGTCCGTAAATCCCAGTTCCAGCGCCAGTTCTGCCAGCGCCACCGTGCTGGTGTTCAGCCGAACGATGGCAATGTCCCGTCGCAACGCGTCCTTTAACGACTGGAACGAGACCCCCTCCGTTGCTAAATGCCGCTGGAGGGTCGCGTTGGACATATGCAATGCATCGGCCGTGGCACCCAGGTCCGGCCACACTGGCTGCGTACGTTGCAGATAGCTGCGAACGCGTGCGCTGACAACGTCGTCCCCGCTTCGCGGCACAATGATCTGAGCCTGGGCCTCGGCGAGGAAAGCGCGCAACGCGGCTTCGTCCCGGCGCATCGGATTGCGCAGCCACGCTGCATCGAACCAGAAGGCGGTGAGCCGCTGCCCGAATTCCAATTGCGAGGGAAAGATCTTGGCATAACTATCCACGTGCGGCGGTTTGTCGAAGGCGAAGTCAAAGCGCACAGCGGGCAATCGGCCACCCGCCAGCCAGGCCAGGAGGCGCCAGAAGACACGCAACAGCATCTCGTGCAGGAAGACCGGCTGGGCAATGGATGCATTGGTGAAGCGCAGGCCAACTCCCGCATGATCGCCCTCACGCAGCGGTTCTAGGACCACGTCATCCTGCAATAACCAGAAGATGTGAGACACGTGCCGGATGGCCGCGTCGAGGTTACGCGCCCCCAGCGCGGAGCGCGCCATCAAGGCGAAGCTACCCGGCTTCAGCGGACGGGACAGAAAGCCGAGGCATTCATCCTCGCGTCGCTCAATCAACAGCCGGAACAGCGCAGCATACTGGGCGGCCGTCACGCGCGCACCGGCATGCTCGAGCAACTCCACCGAAATCCCTGCCTCGGCGAGGAAGCTGTCGCCAGACTCGCCTCGTGCCTGGATACCAGTGAGCATGCCGCGCACGAAGGCGACCGGAACGGTGATGGGGGCTTTGAGCGTCACTGGGCGGAATTCGTAGATTGAGGTCTTCTGCCATCGGATCGAGGCAAAGTGCAATTGCTGGCTCGGGCCTGCGTTTCTAACATAGGCCTCACAAACAACGCAATCGACCCGCATCGGTGCGGGCAGGACGGAGACAAGCATGTACCTTACCCAAGCGCTGCATCGTGCGGTGCAGCAAAAGCCCGACCAGATTGCGGTGCGATTCGGTGAACGGCAGCAGACTTTTCACCAGCTTGCGGACCGCGTCGCACGACTGGCTGGGGCGTTGCAAAGCCTAGGCATGCAGGCGGGTGATCGCGTCGCCATGTTGGCCCTGAACTCGGACCGGTATCTCGAGTACCAGATGGCCGTCCCCTGGGGCGGTGGGGTATTGAACCCCTGCAACACGCGCTGGTCCGCAGCCGAAATCCTGTACTCGCTGAACGATTCGGGCTCAACCATTCTGCTGGTGGACGATGCGTTTCGCCCGCTCACCGAAACGATTCGCCGCGATGCCACCACGCTGCGTGAGGTGATCTACTGCGGTGACGGCGACGTGCCGGCCGACATGCACGGGTATGAAGCCCTGCTGGTAAAGGCCACGCCGGTGGCGGACGCAGTGCGCCATGACGAGGATCTGGCAGGCATCTTCTATACCGGCGGAACCACGGGGTTTCCCAAGGGCGTCATGCTGAGCCATGGCAATCTTTGCAGCTCCGGCTTGGCCTTGCGTGCCGAAGGCGTGGCCACGCCTGGTGGCACCTATCTGCACGCAGCGCCGATGTTCCACCTGGCCGACATGGGCATCGCGATGCCGCACTGGATCGAGGGCAATACGCATTCCGTGGTCCCGGCCTTCTCGCCGGAACTGGTGCTGGATACGCTCGAGCGCGATCGCGTTACCCACTTGCTGCTAGTGCCGACCATGATCCAGATGCTGGTCGACCACCCGGCGATGCAAAAGCCGCGTGACCTGAGCGCGCTCCAGACCATTGTCTACGGCGCCTCGCTGATCTCCGAAGCCGTGCTGGAACGGGCCATGGCGGCATTGCCTGGCGTTGGCTTCGTGCAGGCCTATGGGATGACCGAATTGTCGCCACTGGCGACTGTTCTTTCCCCTCAGTATCACCTGCCCGAAGCGCGCAAGCTCGGCAAGCTGCGCTCCGCCGGCCGTGCCAGCTTCTGCACCGAGGTGCGAATCGTCGACCCGGCGGACCGCGAAGTGCCGCGCGGCACCGTGGGCGAGGTCATCGTGCGCGGGCCCAACGTGATGCAGGGCTACTGGAACAAGCCCGAACAGACTGCAGCGGCTCTGCGTGATGGCTGGATGCACACCGGCGATGGCGGCTATATGGACGAGGACGGCTTCATCTTCATCGTCGATCGGCTGAAGGACATGATTATCAGCGGGGGGGAGAACGTCTATTCCGCTGAGGTTGAGAATGCGCTCGCCCAACACCCTGCCGTGGCGGCATGCGCCGTCATCGGCATTCCCAGCGCTGAGTGGGGCGAAACTGTGCATGCAGTCGTCGTGTGCAAGCCGGGTACATCCGTGTCTGCCGAGGCATTGATTGCCCACTGCAAGACGCTGATCGCCGGCTACAAATGTCCGCGCAGCGTGCACTTTCGCGATGCCCTGCCATTGTCGGGCGCCGGCAAGATCCTCAAGACGGAGTTGCGCAAGCCCTACTGGGAACACCAAGAGCGCAACATCAGCTAAACCCTTTCCATTCCCAAGGAAACACCATGACCTCATCCGTGATCGTCGCCGGCGTCGGCATGATCCCCTTTACCAAGCCGGGCGCCTGCGAACCGTATCCGGCAATGGCCGCCAAGGCCATCCGGGCGGCGCTGGGCAATGCAAAACTCGACTACGACAAGGTGCAGCAGGCCTATGCCGGCTACGTCTACGGCGATTCCACTGCCGGCCAGCGCGGGCTCTATGAAGTAGGCATGACCGGCATTCCCGTGGTCAATGTCAACAACAACTGCTCGACCGGCTCGACCGCGCTGTACCTGGCGCGCCAGGCGGTCGCCAGCGGCACCGTCGATTGCGCGCTCGCGTTCGGCTTCGAACAGATGACCCCCGGCGCCCTGGGTTCGGTGTTCGAGGACCGGGCCAGCCCCTTCGAGCGCTTCGACGCGGTGACCGCCGAGCTGGTCGACGTTCCCGATCTCCCCTTCGCGCTGCGCTACTTTGGCGGCGCCGGCCTGGCGCACATGCAGGAGTTCGGCACGAAGCTCGAAACGTTCGCCAAGATCCGCGCCAAGGCTAGCCGGCATGCCGCCAACAATCCGCTGGCGCTATTTAAGACCGTGGTGACGGAGGAGGACGTGATGGCCTCGCCGATGATCTGGCCCGGCGTGATGACCAAGCTCATGGCCTGCCCGCCGACCTGCGGCGCGGCGGCCGCGCTGCTTGTCTCCGAAGCTTTCGCGAAGAAGCATGGATTGGACACCACCGTGCGCATTCGTGCCCAGGCGATGACCACCGACACGCCGCCCGCCTTCGAGGCGCGCGACATGCGCGAGGTGGTGGGCTTCAGCATGACGCGCAACGCCGCGCGGCAAGTCTACGAAGCCGCCGCGGTGGGGCCGGAAGATATCGGCGTCGTGGAGCTCCACGACTGTTTCGCGCACAACGAGTTGATCACCTATGAGGGACTCGGCTTGTGTCCCGTAGGCGGCGCCGAGAAGTTCGTGGTCGATGGCGACAACACCTATGGCGGCAAGGTTGTGACCAACCCGTCAGGGGGCCTGCTCTCCAAGGGGCACCCGCTGGGCGCAACCGGCTTGGCGCAATGCACCGAGCTGGTCGAGCAACTGCGCGGTAGCGCAGGGGCGCGTCAGGTGGAGGGGGTGCGGCTGGCGCTGCAGCACAACCTGGGCCTGGGCGGCGCTTGCGTGGTGACGTTGTACGAGAGGGTCTGACTATGATCGACAAGAAATGGATTGGCCACGAAGTCGGCAGCTCGCTGCTGCCCATTGAACGCGGCCGACTGAGGTTCTTCGCCAAGGCAATCGGCGAGACCAATCCCATCTACACAGACGAGGCCGCAGCGCGTGATGCTGGCTATGCCGATTTGCCGGCACCACCCACCTTTCTGTTTGCCGCGGAGCTGGATTCAGGCGCCATGTTCGGGCTGCTCGACCTGCTGGGCGTGCCGCACGAAAAGGTGCTGCATGGCGAGGAGAGTTTCGAGTATCTCGGCCCGGTTGTCGCTGGCGACACCGTGACGGTCAGCTCCCGCATCAAGGACATCTACGACAAGAAGGGCGGCGCACTCGAATTCATCGAGGTCGAGTCGCAGGTGACCAACCAGCATGGGAACCCAATCGCCCGCATGCGCTCGCTGACCGTGGTACGCAACTGAAGGATCGGACATGACAACCCCAAGCTTTGATGCGGTGCAGGTCGGCGACGTGCTGCCTACCCTGACCTTGCCGCCGGTGGACCGCCGCATGCTGGCCCTCTTTGCCGGCGCCTCTGGCGACCACCACCCGATCCACATTGATCTCGATTACGCGCGTCGCGCCGGCATGCCGGATGTGTTCGCCCACGGCATGCTGGGCATGGCCTGGCTGGGCCGGCTTCTGACCGGCTGGGCGCCGCAGGCGCAACTGCGCCGCTTCGATGCGCGCTTCCAGGGCATCACCCATCTTGGCAACGCGATTCGCTGCAGCGGGCGGGTGGTCGAGAAGCTCGAAGTCAACGGCGAGCGCTGCGTGCGGATCGCGGTGCAAAGCGCCAACCAGTTCGGACAAACAAAGATTGCAGGCGAGGCGCTGGTCGCGCTGCCCTGATGCACTGAAGGAGAACATATCTATGACCCGCAAACTTGAAGGCAAGGTTGCCCTCGTCACCGGCTCCGGCCGCGGTATCGGCCGCTCGATCTCACTCAAGCTGGCCAGCGAAGGCGCGTCAGTCGTCGTCAACGATCTCGACGCCGAACCAGCGCAGGAGGTCGTGCAGGCCATCCGCGCCGCCGGCGGGCAGGCCGTAGCCTGTGCCGGCAGTGTAACGGCGCCGGACTTCGCCGAGCGCTTCGTCGGCACGGCAGTCAACGAATACAAGGGTCTGGACATCATCGTCAACAATGCCGGCTACACCTGGGACAACGTGATCCAGAAGATGACAGACGAGCAGTGGTACGCGATGCTCGACTGCCACCTGACCGCGCCGTTCCGCATTTTGCGCGCCGCGCAGCCGGTGATCCGAGGGCTGTCCAAGGCCGAAACCGAAGCCGGCCGGCGCGTGGTGCGCAAGGTGGTCAACATCTCGTCCGTCGCCGGCTTGTTCGGCAATGCTGGGCAGGCGAACTACTCGACCGCCAAGGCCGGCATCGTTGGCATGACGCAGACGCTGGCCAAGGAATGGGGGCGCATGAACGTGACGGTCAACTGCGTGGCTTACGGCCTGATCAAGACCCGCCTGACCAGCGGCGCGGCCGGCGAATCCACGGCCAACATCGAGGGTCGGGAGATCAAGGTCGGCGTCAATCCCGATTTGCTCGCCACCATGGAGCGCGGCATCCCGCTGGGACGCGCAGGCACGCCGGATGAAGCCGCCGGGGCCGTGTACTTGTTCTGCACCCCGGAGTCGGACTACGTGAGCGGCCAGACGTTGCTGTGCAGCGGCGGCCTGACCGGGATCTGAGGGAGCTGAGCCATGCTGCCGCAACTGTACCGCCATCGCTGGATGGACGATGAGATCGAGGCGTTCCGCGAGCAGGTGCGCCGCTATGTGGTCGGCGAACTGGCGCCGAACCTGGATGGCTGGCGCCGGCAAGGATACATCCCGCGCGAAGCCTGGCATGCGTTCGGGCAGATGGGTTTCCTGCTGCCGGAGATCGACGAGGCCTATGGTGGTGCCGGCGCCAGCCTGGCTTACCAGCTGGTGGTGCAGGACGAGCTGGCTAAGATCGAAGTCCCGGCCATCACGGCCGTCCACAGCATTGCTTCGCACTACCTACTCGACTATGGCACGCCGGCGCAGAAGCAGCGCTGGCTGCCGAAGCTGGTCAGTGGGGAGATGCTGGCTGGCATCGCCATGACCGAGCCCGGCTGCGGCTCGGACCTCCAGGCGCTGCGCACCCGCGCCCGGCGCGAGGGCGACGAGTACGTGATCGATGGGGCCAAGACCTTCATCACCAATGGCTTCACCGCCAATCTGCTGGTGGTGGCGGTGCGCACCGGCGAGGCCGGCAGCCGGGGCGTGTCGCTGATCGTGCTGGAAACGGAGAGCCTGCCAGGCTTTTGCGTCGGCCGTCGGCTCGAGAAGCTGGGCCAGCATGCCTCGGACACCGTCGAGCTGTCTTTCGAGAACGTGCGCGTCCCGGCCGATCACCTGCTGGGCGGGAGCGAAGGCAAGGGTTTCGCCCAATTGATGAGCCAACTGCCCTATGAGCGCATGCTGCTCGCCGTGCCGGCGGCGGCCGTCATCGAGCGCGCCGTCGAGCTGACGCTCGAATACACGCAGCAGCGCAAGGCGTTCGGCCAGACCTTGTATGACTTCCAGAACACCCGCTTCAAGCTGGCGGAGTGCGCGACGCTGGCCCACGTGGTGCGCACCTTTGTCAATGATTGCGTCCAGCGCTTGCTGGACGGCCAGCTCGACGACACCGCGGCGTACATGGCGAAGTGGTGGTGCACGGAACAGCAGTGCAAGGTGACCGACGAATGCCTGCAGCTCTTCGGCGGCTACGGCTACATGACCGAGTACCCGATTGCACGGCTGTATGCCGATGCACGCGTGCAGCGCATCTATGGCGGCGCCAACGAGATCATGAAGGAACTGATCGCACGGAGGCTGCCCGCATGAAGCCGCCACTGACCGGAATCCACGTCGTCGAGTTCGAAGGGATCGGACCGGGCCCGCTGGCCGGCAGGATGCTGGCCGACATGGGCGCGCAAGTCACCGTCATCGCCCGACCGCAGAGGAATGCGGTGAATGAACGCATCGGGGGCGCGGCCGACAATCCTCTGCGGCGCGGTAAATCCATCGTGACGCTCGACCTGAAGCGGGCGTCCGGCGTGGCCGAGGCGATGGCGCTGGTCGCCTCGGCCGATGCGCTGATCGAAGGCAACCGGCCCGGCGTGATGGAGAAGCTGGGTCTGGGCCCGGCCGATTGCGCCGAGCGTAACTCACGACTGGTCTATGGCCGCATGACCGGCTGGGGCCAGTCCGGCCCGCTTGCGCAAGCCGCCGGCCATGACCTGAACTACGTGGCGCTCACCGGCCTGCTTTCGTTATCCGCGCGCGCGGGCCAGGCGCCGATGGTGCCGCCTACCGTGGTGGGGGATGCCGCCGGCGCGTTGGGTCTGGCCTTCGGCATAGCCTGCGCGCTGCTGGAAGCTCGCACCAGCGGTCGTGGGCGCGTGGTGGACGGCGCCATCGTCGACGTGCTGGCGACGCTCGGCACCATCGCGCAATGGGTACGTGCGAGCGGGCAACTGGACGGGCCTAAACCGAGCCCGTTTCACGATTCCCCCTTCTATGACGTCTACCGATGCGCCGACGGCGGCTTCATCACGCTCGGCGCACTGGAACCGCAGTTCTATGCGCTGCTGCTGGACAAGCTGGGTCTTGCCGACGTGGACCCGGCCGCTCAGTATGACGCGCGCGCCTGGCCCGGTCTGAAGGTGCGGCTTGCGGCATTGTTCGTCAGCCATCCGCGCGCGCACTGGTGCGCGTTGCTGGAGGGCAGCGATGCGTGCTTTGCGCCCGTCCTGAGCCTGGCCGAGGCGGCTTCGCATCCGCACAACGTGGCGCGGGGGCTATACAGCCTCGGCGCCGGCGGAGCCGTGGTAGCCAGCGGTGGAATCCAGTTCCTGCCTTTGGCGACAGACTGAGGCGTCCGACCGGCTTTAACGAAGCAGAGCACCACCTCTCCGGGATCCATTTCGTGTTCCCGGACTTGTGCGCCGCATCCTCGCAGCGCGGCGCCGCTTTCCCTTACCCAACGCAACTCCTGAATATGGAGGGTCAGATGCAGCAAACCGACGGTATCGCCTGGGGCGTGGCCGACCAGATCGGTCGCATTGTGCTGAGACGGCAGGCGCGCGCAAACTCCATCTCGCGTGCCGCCAGCCGGGCGCTGGTGCGCGCCATCGACGAGGTGCTGGGCCAACGTCCGCGTGTCGTCTTGCTGGCTGCGGAAGGGCGCATCTTCTGCGCAGGTGGCGATATCGATGAGTTCGCAGCCGCCGGCGCAGCGCTCGATGCCCTCGTCGACGACATTCTCGAGCCCTTGCACCCGGCGCTGTACCGCCTGGCGACAGCGCCGATGCCGGTTGTTACGGCTGTGAACGGGCCCATGGGCGGTGCCGGCATCGGACTCGCACTCTGTGCGGATTTCGTGCTGGCAGCGGAATCCACCAAGCTGCGGACTGGCTATGCCGCCATCGGCCTGTCGCCTGACCTCGGCGCCTCTTACTTCCTTGCGCGCCGCGTCGGGGCGTTACGAGCGCAGCAGTGGCTGATGCTCAGCGAGACGATCGATGCGCAACGTTGCCTGGCGCACGGGGTGGTCGATGCGCTGTATCCCGATTCGGAACTGCCGCATGCAGCGGAGGCGTTGGTCGCGCGCCTCGCGCAGGCCGCGCCGGCGTCACTAGCGAGTATCAAGTCACTGTGCGAGGGACTGCCGCAGCGCGGCTTACAGGCACATCTCGACCTGGAGCACCAGTTGCTCAGGGAGCGTGCGCGCAGCGTCGATGCAAGGGAAGGCGTGCAGGCGTTCGTCGCACGACGGATGCCACGGTTCACAGGGAACTGACACATCGCCACACGGTGAGCGCATCCCGCACCGGACGGCGAGCAATTCAGTATTCCGGAACGGGATCACAAGAGGCCGCGCCTGGTCGGGACCCAGGTCGCTGCCTTGCAGTTCCACCGGCAGGAAGCACGTGTTGCGCCAGACGGCGCAGACGGACGACAAGCCGATCAATCGGCGCGGACAGCGGGACACACCGCTGCCGCGCCATCCGGCGCCCAATGGCGGCGCCCATTCAACGGAGGAGACATGCGTAGCAACGACATCCACAAGCTTGCAGACGAAGCGAGATTCAATGGCTTCCATGCACGCGTTCTGGCCTGGTGTTTCATCATCCTTATCGTGGACGGCTACGACCTGGCGATCGCCGGGGTGGCGCTGCCATCGATCATGAAGACGATGGGGGTGAACGCGACCACCGCCGGCTTCATGGCCAGTTCCGCGCTGTTCGGCATGATGGTGGGAGCCATTGGCCTTGGCATGCTTGCCGACCGGTTCGGCAGGCGCCCGGCCCTTGCGATCTCCATTCTGCTGTTCAGCGTGTTCACCGCGGCAACGGGTTTCACGTCGGACCCCGTCAGCTTCAGCGCGATGCGCTTTCTGGCCGGCATCGGTATCGGTGGGGCGATCCCGAGCCTGGCTGCGCAGATGTCGGAGTATGCGCCGGGTAAGGTGCGCAGTGTCATGGTGACGCTGATGGGCTGCGGCTACGCGGTCGGTAGCATCGTGGCTACGCTGCTCGGCAAGCAGTTCCTGGAGGTCTACGGCTGGCAGTCCGTGTTCATTGCCGCGGGCATGCCGGTGGTGCTGGTGCCGCTAGTCCTGAAGTTCATGCCAGAGTCGCTGTCCTATCTTGCCAGGCAGGGCAACATTGCCGAGCTGGGCCAGATCGCCTCCCGGATCGAGCCTGGCGTGCACTTCGAGCCACGGCAGCACAGCGAAGCCGAAGCCACCACGACGGCTGCGGATGCCTCCGTGGGGCGGCTCTTCCGCGACGGCCGCGGGTTCAGTACCCTGATGCTGTGGGTTGCCTGCTTCATGGGGCTGTTCATGACGTATGCGCTGAGCACATGGCTGGTTAAGCTGATGGCGCTCGCCGGCTATAGCCTGGGCTCGGCACTCAACTTCCTGCTGGCTTTCAATGCCGGCGCAATCGCTGGCGCGCTCGGCGGCGGCTGGCTTGGCGATCGCTTCCACATCAAGTGGGTGCTGTTCATCTTCTATGCCATGTCGGCGGTGTCGCTGACGCTGCTGGGCTACGGCGTGACGCCGATGTCCCTGGTGGTGGCGCTGGTCGGGGCATCGACACTGGGCACGCAGATTCTCTGCTATGCCTACGCTGGCCAGTTCTACCCCGCGGCGATCCGCACGACGGGCATCGGCTTTGCATCCGGCATCGGCCGCACTGGCGCCATTTTGGCTCCCGTGGTGATTGGCGTGCTCGTTACCATCAAGCTCCCGCTGGAGCTGAACTTCGTGGCCATCGCGGCGGCCGGCGCGGTGGGCGCGATGGCCGTGGCCTGCGTCAACCACCGTGTGTCCGCATCGGCACCCCGAACCGCGCAAACATTCGCGGCGCGTGTCAGCACGGAAGGCGCCGAATCCTGATACACCGGGTCCGCAATGGCACTGTCAACCTGTCGCGAGTGGGTGCGGTTTGGGCCTGAACAGACACCGCTCAGAAGGCGGTAGACGGATTTTGGGTGACGTGGGTAAATTCGCGCCATGCAGCGAACCGAGCCGCTGCGAAGCATGGCCGCCCAAACCGACCCAGAAGTTAGCGACATCTCGCCTCGCCTGCGCCGCAAGCAGCACGAACGGCGCGAAGAAGCGGAACGCCGTATCCTCGACAGCGCTATGGAGCTGGTCAGCAAAAAGGGCGTGGCTGGTATGACCCTCCGTGAGGCCGGCGAGCGCGCCGGCTATAGCCGCGGCCTGCCAGCGCACCATATAAGCTTCATTCCCGCCTGTCTCCTCCCTTTATCCTTTAGTGAGCGCTCATTACGCCGCAGCGAACAACGCATTGCGCGAATACTGGGATGGGCCTCCCAAGAGGGGTTGGTGACAATGAGGTGGAACGTCCAATATAGGTGGACGTCTAGATTATCTCGGCGACGTGAAACCGAGATTTTCCGCTTGCCTTCGCAACATACAGGGCGCGGTCTGCGATATTTAGGGCGGCGTCTGCGCTCTGTACAGTCGAGGGAACTTGCGCGATGCCGATGCTTACTCCGATGACTACCTCCTCGCCGTTGGCCAGCAGGTATGGTGCAGCTATTTCTATTAGAAGCCGCCGTGCCAGTGCTTGTGCCCCGTCCTTGTCGTGGTCGTTCATCAGAATGACGAATTCATCGCCGCCAATCCGCGATATGCGGCATTCCTTGGGCACTGCCTCGCGCATACGAGCCGCAACCTGTTCCAGCAACTCATCACCGCATCCGTGACCATAGACATCATTGATACGCTTGAATCCGTCCAAGTCAAGGTAAAGGAGACTGGGACGTGCTGTGCCAGAACGCGCGCGCGAAATTGCCATTTCGATTTCCGCCAAGAGCGTAGCTCGATTGAGCAGTCCGGTCAGTGAATCGTGACGGGCCCGGTGAGCGTTGTCACGCTCCGACTGCATGGTTGCCACCACCATTGCGTTCATTCGGAAGGAGGCACTCGTCATGCTTACCACATAGACGGGCAACTGAATGAGCGTCAATAGGAACAAAGGTTCTTGCGCAACCATGGCCCCCAGGCAACATGGTCCCAATGCCAGAAGAATCATCACCCCCGTCATCCTGGGAGCGCCGAAGTTACGAAAGCAGATTCCTCCGACCATTGCTGCAGACGAAAGGCACGCAAGCGCTGCAGCGAGCCAATCGCCGCTCGTGATGCTCAAATAAGTCCCCAGCCCCACGCTGAACGCCCATACCAAACTAAGGATGACGTGCAGGTCGGTATGCGTCGAGCGCGCCATCCTCGCTCTTCGCCTGGCGGAAATCAGTATGCCGATACGAGCGGCGCACACCAGAACTTCCAGGGCCAACCAGACGAAGAACTCTTGGCGTTGAACATGCCAAGTAATCAGCAACGCAACGAGCAGCGTGTTGGTTACGCCCCCGATGAAGATGGACAGTGTCCCGAAGAGGCTTGCCACCAAATCCCGCTCGATATCCGGTGAAATCGGACGACCGCTATCCAATAGCCATTTCGTCAGCTGCCACTGCGGCAGACTGAAATTCTTCGACATTTTTTTCATCCGGCCTCATGTTCTGGTTATTTTTTGCCGACATTGTGCCAGATACCCCCGCGGGTATGCTTCGATAGGCGCTGTGTGGCGACCGCTAAAGGCTTGCTCCAACGCGCGTGCTTATGAGCGGACCGCGGCGTTGGTTAAGCTCGGGGCAGAGAACTTGCCTACCCCTAGCACGCTCTCGTTTGGCAGGATTATCTGCTTACCAGGCGTTCATGCATCCAACCGTTGTTTGTGGCTACCAGAATCCCCTTGTCCCCGCTCTTGCGCGGCGTACCGTTGAGTTCGCCTCTTCCACCTGTCCCAGAGATGTCAGCGGTTAGCTACAGAACCAAAAACAGAGGATGTCGAATCCTGAAGGTCATTGCAGCCTCTATCACGTGCAACAGCACTCCATGGTGACCGCTTGGATGCCATGCCCTGCGGTGCGCTGAACGAGAGATGAAGATCCCACCAAAACCATTGGGCATCAAAGGACTTGGGGGGACTGGGCGTGGGTGGGGCGGGGGCGCCTGCAAGCCTGAACCGCACAGGCGGTTGACGTTGAAGGCCGGCGTGCCCTGGTCGCAGCCTCCGTTCAGCGCCGCCACGCGCGAGAGGTACATGTCGCGTGGCTCGGTATTAACGACATGGCCGAACACCACATGGCCGACCTCCTGGCCGGCGACGCCGGCGCGCGCCAGTGATTCCTTGACGACCAGCGCGCCGAGCTGGGTGGGGGGCTGGTCCTTGAGGCTGCCGCCAAAGGTGCCGATCGCGGTGCGCACAGCGCTGACAACGACGACTTCTCGGTTCATTGGATACTCCATATTTTGGTAAGACCTGGTTGGCCAGATTGTCGGCCGTGCAAGATTCGATTTCCGGCGAACGTCCCTGGCATACAGATGGGCGAGGGCAGCGGCTGGAATTGACCGAGCGCTACCTGTCCAGTTGCTCGGTCAGAACATCTCCAAGGCGCGGCAACCGCTTGGCCGTGAAGTCGATGCCGGGTGCGCAGCGCGCCTCCTGCGACATGAAGTTCACCGCCATGCCCAGCAGCAGGGCGGACAGCATTACCGGCGCGCCATGGTGGTCGGCCAGTGACACCGCCGATGCCGCTGACAGTCACGACCGAGGACCAGTGGGTGGCCTCGGCTTGGAGCGCGGTCATCCGCAGCATCACCCTCTGCCGCGTAGCCCTGGCTCAGGCTCGTTCGAGCAGGTGGTCCTGGAAGCGTTCGCGCAACTGGTTCTTGAGCATCTTGCCGGTGGCGCCCAATGGAATCGCGTCGACGAAGACGACGTCGTCCGGCGTCCACCATTTGGCGATCTTGCCCTCGTAGAAGGCCAGCAGCTCGTCACGCGCGAGCTCGGCGCCGGGCTTCCTGACCACGATGAGCAGCGGCCGCTCGTCCCATTTCGGGTGGCGCGCCGCGACGCAGGCGGCCATGGCTACGCCCGGATGCGCCATCGCAATGTTCTCGAGGTCGATCGAGCCTATCCACTCGCCGCCCGACTTGATCACGTCCTTGCTGCGGTCGGTGATGTTCATGAAGCCCTGCGCATCGATCGTGGCCACATCGCCGGTCGGGAACCAGCCCTGGTCGTCCTTGATGACCAGCTGGCTCTTGTCGCCCTTAAAGTACTGGTCCATCACCCAGTGGCCGCGCACCAGCAGTTCGCCAGCGCTCTGGCCGTCCCACGGCACTTCCTCGCCCTGGTCGTCGACGATCTTCATGTCGACGCCGAACAAGGCACGGCCCTGCTTGGCCTGCACGGTGCGGCGCTGGGTCTCGGGCCAGGCCAGCTGCTCGCCCTTGAGGACGCACACCGTGCCCAAGGGACTGAGTTCGGTCATGCCCCAGGCATGGATCACCTGGACGTCGTAACGGTCCTCGAATTTCTCCATCATGGCCGGGGGGCAGGCCGAGCCGCCGATGATGGTGCGCCTCATCGTGGAGAAGCGCAGGTTCTGGCTCTGCACATGGGCCAGCAGCCCCTGCCAGACCGTGGGCACGCCCGCCGACAGCGTCACGCCCTCGGCTTCGAACAGTTCATAGAGCGACCTGCCGTCGAGGCTCGGACCGGGGAAGACCAGCTTGGCGCCGACCATGCAGGCCGAGTAGGGCAAGCCCCAGGCATTGACGTGGAACATCGGCACCACCGGCAGGATGGTGTCGCGCGCCGAGAGGTTCAGCGCGTCCGGCAGCGCCGAGGCATAGCTGTGCAGCACTGTCGAGCGGTGGCTGTAGAGCACGCCTTTGGGGTTGCCGGTGGTGCCGCTCGTGTAGCAGAGCGAGGAGGCAGTGTTTTCGTCGAACTCGGGCCAGTCGAAGTCATCGTCCTGGCTGGCAATGAGGTCCTCATAGCACAGCAGGCCCGGGATCCGGGTGTCGGCAGGCATCTGGTCACGGTCGGCCATCAGCACGAAATGCCTGACGGTCGCCAGGCGCGGGGCCACGACCTCGACCAGCGGCAGGAAGGTCTTGTCGAAGCACAGCACCTGGTCTTCGGCGTGGTCGGCGATCCAGGCCAACTGGTCGGCATGAAGACGGGGATTGAGCGTGTGCAGCACGGCGCCCGAGCCCGAGACCGCGTAGTACAGCTCCAGGTGGCGGTAGCCGTTCCAGGCGATCGTGCCGACGCGCGCGCCTTGCCTCACGCCCAGCGTCGCCAGCGCCTTGGCGAGGCAGCGCGAGCGCGCGGCCAGTTCCTTGTAGCTGTAGCGATGGATGTCGCCCTCAACGCGGCGCGACACCACCTCCTGCTCACCGTGGTGACGTTCGGCGTGGCGCAGCAGCGACGAAATCAGCAGCGGCTGGTGCATCATTTGACCCAGCATGGGACTCTCCTCAAAAACGGGGGAAACATTCAAGTAGTGACCGGCAGCGGTATAGCGGGCGGTGTGGTGACGGATCAGATCACGTAGCCGCCGTTGGGGCTGATGACCTGCCCTACGAGGTAGTGCTCGTCGGACGCGAGATAGACCGCCAGCGAGGCATACTCGGAAGGCTGGCCCAGGCGTCCCAGCGGAACCATCTGGAACAGGTTCCTTTTTTCCGCCTCGCTGGCATTGGCGAGATAGGCCTCGAACGGCGGTGTCATGACGCCGCCGCAGGCAATGGCGTTGACGAAGATGTTGGCGCCCGCGGCATCGAAGGCGGTGGTCTGCGTGAGGCTGATGACCCCGGCCTTGGCAGCCGCATAACCGGGGCTGTGCACACTCGCCGCTCCCAGCCCGGCGACGGAGGCGATGTTGATGATCTTGCCGCTGCGGCGCGGTTCCATCAGGCGCAGGGCAGCGCGGGTGCAGTAGAACACGCCATGCATGTTCACACCCCACCACTTGAGCCAGTCCTGGTCCGTCAGGGACGAGACAATGCCCAGGGACTGCCGCGGCATCGGGGTGGTGACGTAGGCGTAGTGCCGGTTGCGGCGCTCGGTCTCCTGCGCGGACGATGGCACGATCGCGGCGTTGTTGACCAGGATGTCGACAGTACCGAAGCACTCGGCCGCCTGTTCAAACATGGCATCGACGGCCGCGCTGTCCGAGACATCGCAGCGCACGGCCAGGCACTGTGCGCCTTCGGCTTCCAGCGTGCTGCGAGTGTGTTCCAGCGCCTGCGCGTCGATGTCGCACAGGACCAGATGCGCGCCCTCGCGAGCCATGGCCTGCGCGATGACGCCGCCCAGCCCCCGGCCGGCGCCCGTGATGAGGGCGACTTTGTCTTTCAGTTTCAACATGCGCTCAGTCCGGCTTGTAGTTCACCGCGCGCAGCAGCGCGCCAACCGAGTCGAAGTCTTCCGCCAGGCGCTTGGACAGCTGCTCAGGGGTGCGCGGGTTCCTGATGTCCACATTCAATCCCAGGGAAGACAGCCGGGTGCGAACCACCGGATCCGCCAGCGCCTTCAGCGCCTCGTCGCGGATGCGCGCCTGGATCGCCGCCGGGGCACCGGGGACGGTCCAGAGCCCCATCCAGGCGGTACGCGTCAGATCCTTGAAGCCCAGTTCCGCGAACGTCGGAACGTCCGGAAGCGCGTCGGAGCGCTGCGGCGAGGTGATGGCAAAGGGCCTGAGCTTGCCGGCCTTGATCAACGGAATGGATGTGGCCTGCCCGTCGAACATGAACTGGACCGATCCGCCCATGATGTCCTGGAGCGCCGGCGTAGAGCCCTTGTAGCCGATGTGATTCATGTCCAGGCCGGCCAGCTTGTTCAGCTGAAGCCCGAACACATGGGAAAGCGTGCCCGGCGAATACGATGCGAAGTTGGTCTTTCCTGGATTCGCCTTCACATAGGCGATCATTTCCTCGAGCGTCCGGGGCGGCAGCCGGGCATCGCCGACGAGGACCAGGCCACCACCGCCCAATTCCGCCAGCGGCTTGATCGCTTTGAAGAGGTCGTACTTCGGCTTGATGCTGTGCGGAATCTCGGTTACCAGGCTGTTGACGGCCACCAGGTAGGTGTGGCCGTCGTTCGGCGCCGTCAGCAGGCTGTCGAGTGCAAAGGCGCCGCCACCGCCCGGCTTGTTTTCAACGATGACGGGCTGGCGCAGGCTCTTAGCCATGGCATCGCCGACGAGGCGGGCGACCAGGTCCGCCGTCGCGCCAGGCGTTCCGAGGGCGATGATGCGGATGGGCCGATCCGAGAGCGGCTGCGCTCGACCCGGTGCGGCAGTCATCGCCAGGCCGGTGGCCAGTATCGCCGCGAGCACCCGCCGGCGGGTGGGGGAGTGAAGGAAGGAAGCCATGCTTGTCTCGCTATGTAGTTATCCGGGTAGCTCGACCCTGTCGCAGGCTGCCGGGATCGGCAGGCCTGCGTCAGAAATCAGGCCGCCATCCGGGAAGGCACGCCGCGCTGCGCCGGCTTGCGGTTGGGCACCATGCCCAGCTGCTGCAGCGTCTCGTCGACGTTGCCCCACCGGGTGCCGATCTGGTAGATGCGTCGGGCATCGTCTCCGCTGGCCACTTCGCGGTTGAGTTCACGGGCAATGCGGACCATCTTCTCGATCTGCTGCACCGAGGTGGCGCGCTGGCCGTCGGGGCCGAACAGGGTGTCCTCGATGCCGACGCGCACGTGCAGACCCAGGGCAATCGCCATGGTGGTCATGGGCACCACGTTGCGGTTGAGCGTCTCGATGGTCAGGACCGCACCGTCGGGCGTGCGGCGCACGAATTCGAGCATGTCGGCCGGATGCAGTCCCGACGCGCCGCCACCGATCGCGACATAGTTGAGGATCAGCGGCCCGCAGTAGTAGCTGCGCCGGATCAGGCGCTCGACGCTCTCGAGACCGGTAAGGCCCGTCAGCATGAAGTGCGGCTGGATACCGGCAGCGACCAGGCGCCGGATGTGTTCCGTGTGCCAGGAGGGATTCGAGGGGATCACCATGTCCCGATAGGCCGCCTGAACAGCCGGGTTGGCCAGGGACGTTCCCTCGATGTCGGCAGGCGTCATCAACTCCATCACGTTCATTTGGCCGGTGTTGATGGCTACCGTGACCTGGTCCGGACGCGGATCGAGTTCGGCCAGCATGTGGCGCGTGTCGTCGCTCAGCCACTTCGCGGCCTGCCCCTCGTTCTCCGGCGCGAAGGAGATGGAGCCGCCGACCTGCAGGATCATCTTGGGCACCGCATCGCGCAAGCGCGCCAGCAACTCATTGAACATGGACAGCCGCTTGCTACCCTTGCCATCCGCCTCGCGCACGTGCACGTGCAGCACCGTGGCACCGGCGTTGTAGCAATCGACAGCCTTCTGGACCTGTTCGTCCATGGTGACCGGAATGTCATCGGAATCGCCAGGCATCCATTGCGGCCCGTAAGGGGCAACCTGAATCACCAGCTTTTCCTGGTTCTCGGGCAGGAGGGAATCGTCTAGGAAGTGCATGTCTGTTCGTCCTTTTTCTCAGTAAGTGCGCGAGTGGTGTTCAGGCGGCGGCGCGCTCGCCCTTAGCGTGTTCCCGCTGCAATGCGGCAAGCTCTTCCAGCAAGATTGGTGCGCCAAGGCTGCTCGTGTGGATGCCAAGCACGCTGACGGCCTGCAGCACCGCAGCGATCTCTTCCTTGGTAGCGCCGAGTTCGAGGGCCTTGCGGATGTGGCGGCGCGTGCCCGGCGCGTACATGTGCGTGCACGATGCGTCTACGGCAATGGCGATGAACTCGAGCACCTTCGGTTCGAGTACGCGCGCGAACATCGGATGCATGGCCATCGACATGAATTTCTCGGTCCAGACCGGATCCAGTTCGGCAAAGGCATCCCAGGCGGGATTCCAGTTTCCGGTTGCCTGCAAGTGATCGCAGACGGGGGTGGTGCTGAGCTGGAGCTCGCCGTTCGTTTCGCTGCTCAAGATTGTCTCCTTCAAGTCTGTGCGTTCCCCAAGCACCGCGCGAGGCATACGCGACATGCGCAGTATCGGCGATCGCCCAACATCCATTTGATCGTTTGGGAGTTTTGTTTTACATTTTGGGAATGCTAGGGAAAACGCCATGTCCTATTTCGTACGCAGCGCGAGCCTCAGTAACTACGTCGAAGTTGCGCGCTCGTTAGGCCTGGAGCCTTACGAGCAGTTGAGTGCGGCCGGCATCAGCGCCTACGCTCTGTTGGACCCGGATATCAGGATTCCGCTCGAGGCCGTGGGTCGTTTGCTGGAAACGTCAGCGCAGACCGCTGGCGTCCAGGACTTTGGTTTGCGCATGGCCGAAACGCGCCAGCTCGCGAACTTAGGGGCCTTGGCCTTCGCGATGAGCGAAGAGCCCACCCTGCGTGGAGCGCTCGACTCGATGGCGCGCTATATGCGCTTGCACAACGAAGGGCTGGCCACCCGAATCGAAGAAGCGGAGGGCCTCGTCATAATCCGGGAGGAAATGCTGGGCTTGCGCGTGCCAGGCTCTGCACGGCAATCCGCGGAGTTGGTGGTCGGCGTTCTATATCGCACGTTGCTTCTCTTTCTGGGCACCTCGTGGAGACCGCGCAGCATTTGCTTTACGCACGCGGCGCCCGCCAGCACGGCCACGCATCTGCGTATCTTTGGCATGCCGGTTCTGTTCAACCAGGATTTTGATGGCATCGTCTGCCGCGCTGCCGACCTGCAGGCACCCTTGCCGACCTACGACCCCATCATGGCGCAACAGGTCAGGCAGTACCTCGATGCCATGCTTGCCCAGAGCAACACGAGCATGGTTGACAAGGTCCGGCAACTGATCTTCGCCATGCTGCCCTCGGGCGACTGCTCCGTTGAGCGCATCGCACAACAGCTAGGCGTAGACCGCCGCACCATTCACCAGCATTTGAGCGCCCACGGCGAAAACTATTCGACCGTACTCAATGCGGTGCGGGTCGAACTTGTGACGCGCTATGCGGAGAACCGCGAGCGACCACTCTCGGAAGTCGCGACGCTGCTCGGCTTCTCGTCCTTGAGCGCCTTCTCGCGGTGGTTCAGCAACTATTTCGGCTGCAGCGTCACGAAATGGCGCGCCACCAGGGATGCCGCCCCGCTGCCCGGCATGCAGGCCAAGACCTGATGCCGGGGCGAGATCCTTCTGGCGGCAAGGCTTAGCCGATGACGAAGCGCTGTCCGTCATCGACCACAAGCGTCGAACCGGTCACGAATGCGCCGGCCTGCGACGCGAGCATCAACAGCGCCCCGTCGAGCGCGTCGGGCGTGCCGAGGCGCCGGCGAGGCAGACTGTCCACGATTTTCCTGCCCGCCGGAGTCTGGAACATGGCGCGGTTCATGTCGGTCTCGATGTAGCCAGGATGGATGGCGTTGACGTTGATGCCGTGGGACGCCCATTCCTGCGCCATCGTGCCGGTCAGATGCTCCAGCGCCGCCTTGCTGGCGCCATAAATGCCCAGGTGCGGCGAGTGTGTCCGGGCGGCGAGGGAGCATATGTTGATAATGCGCCCGGGCAGCTGCCTGTCGATGAGCCGCCGCGCGAACGCCGTTGCCATCAGCAGCGCGGCCTTCGTGTTCACGTCGAAAACCCGGTCCACCATCCGCTCATCCACGTCAATCAGCGCCGCGCGCCCGCCAGTGCCCGCATTGTTCACGAGTGCCCATAGCGGTGGCATGCTCTGCTGAATCTCGTCCAGCACAACGCCTACGGCGTCCCGATCGGCAACGTCGACCGGAAAGATGCTCGCGATGCCGCCATCCTGTGCGATCAGCGCTTGCGTTTCCCGCAGCGGTTCCGGACGGCGGCCCAGCAGTGCGACATGCGCGCCGGCGGCGGCGAGCGTCCTTGCCGCCTGCTGGCCCAGTCCCGATCCCGCGCCGGTGACAATCGCCGTCAAGCCGTTCATGCCGAAGCGCTCGGCGAAAAACTCCGTGTTGATGCCGTTGGTCATCCTGATTCCTTGGTTGAAGACGTTTCGTATTGGGGAGCAATGCTGTCCGCCTGCGGTGGGCGCAGGATCAATTCAGCTTGATGCCGAAGCGGTGCACGATTTCTCTGTTCGATTCGAACAGTGCATTCAGTTCGCTCTGCTGCTGAGCCATCGTTCTGTCGGGAGCGGGCTCAAATCCGAGCGAACGCAGCTTCTCGCGAACGGCCGCTGTGTCCCAGACAACCTTGACTTCGTCATGAATCAGCCTGACGGTTGCCTCGGGCGTGCGGCGAGGCAACCATATGCCGATCCAGGCGTGGGAATTCAGCTCGGCATAGCCTCGTTCCGCAAATGTCGGCACGCTGGGCAGCAGCGGCGACCGCTTGTCGCCCACTATCGCGATGGCCTTCAGTTTTCCGGCCCGAATGTGCCCCAGCACATTCGGCGTCACGTCGAATGCCAGCGACACATGTCCTGCCACCAGGTCGACGATCGCTGGGGGCGAGCCCTTGTAGGGCACGTGCACCACATTGGCCCCGGTCTTGCTCGTGAACAGTTCGGCGGCATAGTGCGAGCGGGTGCCCGCGCTGTATGAGGCGACGCTCAGCTTTCCCGGATTCGCCCTGGCATACTGGACGAGCTCTTCCAGTGAGCTGGCGGGCAGCGCGGCATTGGCCAGCAGGACCATGGGCGAGCGCGACAACTCGGCGATCTGCACCATGTCCTTCAGCGGATCGAAGGGTAGCTTCATCACATGTGGCACCTCGGTCGCCAGGCCGCTGGGGCCGACCAGCACGACCGATCCGTCCGCAGCGCTGCCGACCAGCGCGCGGGCTGCGATGGTGCCGCTGGCGCCAGGCATGTTTTCGACGATGAAGGGCCGCTTCAGTCTTGCGCTGAGCTTCTCTGCCAGCAGGCGGGCGATCATGTCGGAGGCGCCTCCCGCGGGCGCCGGCACCAGCATGCGCACGCTGCCCGGCGGCCATGCGGGGCTGGCTGCAACACTGGCGGATACCGGCATGGCCAGCAGGCCCGCCGCGGCCAGGGACTTGCAGCTGTTCATCCATGCGCGAAGGATCGCCCGGAACCGGAGTAAGAAATTTGGCACCATGTTTTCGTCCAGATACAGTTGCCCGTCTAGTGGAGACGGCTGCTTGAATTGCGTCCGGCCGTTCTGCACGCCCCGTGGCGATGGGGCGTGCGGCGGCGGGATCGATGGCCAGGGGCACCATTGCAGAGCCTGGCCGTACTGCAGGGCGGTGTGCCGCGCCTTAATACGAGAAGCTGGAAAGATCTTTCGGCTCGATGCCGGCCTTGCGGCAATGCTCCAGATAGCGGTTCATGGCCGAGCGCCAGTTCTCCGTTGCGACCGTGCTGCCGGCGTCGTCGAGATAGAGCAACTCGCCGGAGACGACGTTGAGCGTGATGACCGTCTCGTCCTTCGATACCGCAATCGGCGTATGGCGCGTGGAAGCGGTCTCGTAGACGACGCTGCCGGTATGCGCGACCCAGTCATGCTCAATGTACTTCCAGCTGCCCTGCACCGTGTAGACGATCACCGTGCCGGTGTGGTGGTGCGTCGCGAGCTTCGTACCCGGTGGCACCTTCAGGAGGCTGATCGTCTCGCCGCGCACTCGGTCGATCTTGAAGTATTTGATCAGCACGTCGTCAGCATACGGGGTATAGGGAATCCAGGGCGTATCCTCAGCGTTGAGGCAGCCCGTATCGATCGTTTCGAACAGCATGTTGCACTATCCTCTTGAAAGGTGGCCGCGCCTGTTTGGGGCGGGCGGGTTACGGTAGGGAAAACGGGTAGGAGATGAGGCGGCGCACGCCTTCCTAGTCGAGCGTGATTCGAGCGGCCTGGGCGATGTCTCGCCAGCTGTCGATGTCCTCGCGGACGGTTTGCGCGAACTCGGCCGGCGTCTTGCGCTGGGGTGCGCTCATGTTCCTGCTCTCGAAAGCCGGCCGCATGTCCGTCGCGGCGAGGATGCGGTTGATTTCGGCATTGAGGCGCTGCACTACCGCCTGCGGCGTCCCGGCTGGGGCGAACAGGCCATACCAGCCGTCCATCGCCAGCCCGTAGCCTTGTTCCTGCATGGTAGGCAGGTCAGGTAAGGCGGGGACGCGGTGCTTGCCGGTGACACCCAGCGGGACCAGCTTGCCGGCCTTGATCAGCGGCAGGGACGAAGCGGCGTCGACAAAGGCCAGCTTCAGTGTGCCCCCCTGCAGGTCGGTCAGGATCTGGCCGCTCGTCTTGTAGGGGGCATGCATGAGCTTGAGGTTCTCACGGGCCCGCAGCGCCTCCATGGACAGATGTCCGGTCGAGCCGATTCCCCAGGTGGCATACACTGCGTTCTCGGGCTGGGCCCTGACGTACTTCACGAAGGCGCCTATGTCCCTGGCCGGTACGTCGGGTGTGACCACCAGCAGCACGCCGCCCGACCCTACTTGCGCGATCGGTGCCAGGTCGTTCAGCACCTGATATGGAAGCTTGCGATGGACGGCGGGGTTTACCGCAATCGCCGATGCATTGCTGAACAGGATGGTGTAGCCATCCGGCGCCGCCTTCGCGGCGATGTCGTTGCCGATGATGCCGTTCGCGCCGGGCTTGTTGTCGAAGACGATAGTCTGCCGCAGCGCCTGCGACAGGCGCGCCCCGATTATCCGCGCGAAGATATCGGTACCGGATCCGGCTCCGCTGGGGATGATCATGCGGATGGGACGCCCGGCAGGCCAGTCTGGCTCAGCAGCGCGGGGCGCGGAGTGGTGCAGCAGGCCGGCCAGCAGCCAGCCCATGCAGCAAAGCATGGAGATCCGTTTCATTTCATTCTTCCATAGGGCGACGCGATTGCCGACAGCGGCGGACGGCGGACCAGGCGCAGGCTGGGGTGGGTACGTGCCGCCGGTGCGGGGTGCTGACGCGCGACCGCGTCGGTACACCGCGTTACGCTGCGAGTACGCTGTGCGGATGCCGTGCGCCAGCTTCGGCGAGCCGGCGCGCAGCCCACAAATCAGTCCGGGTACAGATTGGCCTTGAGTTCGATGCCCGGCAGCCAGACACCGTCCGGACGTCCGCTGGCGGTGCGCCCCTGGAACTCAGTGGTCATGTAGTCAGGTAGCGCCGGGCCGTCGGGGCACGCCAGCCACAGCCGCAGCAAATGTCGCCGCCGCTCCGGCTCGGGCCAGTCTTCGTAGGCCGTGCGCGCGTGGAGCGTCGCGTGGTTTAGCAGGAACTGCATGTCGCCGGGGCGGAATTCCATGTCGAGGCGGATGTCGTCCGACCCCGCGAGTTCATTGACCAGCGAAATGGCTTCCCTCTGCAGGGGCGTCAGCGGGGCTACGCCGGGCAGGGCCTGCGCCTTTTCGATTGCGCCTGCAATGAAAACTGCGATCATCCGGCCATCGTGCTCGCGGAACAGTGGCACTTCGAAGTAAGGCTTCTGCTTCGCCCTGACCTCGCCCCACCTGGTGAAGCAGTAGGTCTTCAGCAGCTCGGCGGCCAGGTCGGGGCGCCGGCGCACGGCCTCGTTCCAGACGGTGGTAGAGCTTGCAATGCGCGACAGGCCTCCGGCGCGTGCGCCTCGGATGCACATCAGTCCGACGATGTCGGCGGCATCGGTGTGAAAGCGCAGTTCGGCAGGCGTCTGGTAGCCGCGCGTGGTTGGGTCGGAGTAGTCCAGGCCAAGGTTGGCGACATGCCCTAGCACGTGGCCCTTGGCGTTCTGGGAAACCGCCTCGCCGAAATGCGCGCCAATGCCGCGAAATGCGCAGGCGCGCTCTTCCAGGCTAAGCCCCATCGTGTTTAGCCCGCGCAGCAGCGCGAAGCCGCGGCCGTGCTTGATTTCTCGTCCGATGCTCTGCAGTCTCTCGCCGAGCGAGCCGAGCGGAAAATCGGCTGCCGTCATGGAGACCAGCGATGTATTGGTTGCGATCGCCGTCGCCACCGCCTGGCGGACTTCGGCTTGCTCCTGCTCTGACAGCTCGTAAATCCAGTCAGTCTGGTCCCGCAGCGCGTTTCCGTACCAGCTCTGCGCATTCCGGTAGATGGGCAGGCCGGCGCCATTGGCTTGAATTGTTGTGTCGTTCATTCTTGTCTCCTCTCGATCGGTCTCGGCGTGGGTTCGGCAGGCCGATGGGCCTGCGTCAGTGCGCCAGCTCGGCATGCACGGCGGAAAGATCGAAGATCGGTGGCTTGGGATGTCGCTGCCACACGCGCATGTCTTCGTACCGGTCCGCGAATGAAGGGGGAAGCTCGGGTATCAGCCCAGTATCCAGCCAGAGGCGCAGCAGATAGCGCTGGCGCAAGGGGTCGGGCCCGTCCTCATAGTCGGTGCGAGAATGCAGCGTCGTGTAGTTCGAAATGAACTGCATGTCGCCGCGTTTCAGCTCCATGGACAAATGCATGGCCGGGTCGTTGCAGAGGGAATCAATCAGGTCCATCAGCGCGATCTGGTCGGCCGTCAGACGCGGCACTTCGGGAAAGCGTTGAGCGGACTCGATGTATCCGCGGTTGTAGCGGCAAAACAGGCGGTCGCCGATACGGCTGAAGAACGGGCCGCGGTAGTAGGGCAACTTGCCGTCGGGCGCCTCGCCGCGCCGGTCGATGCAGAAGTCGGCGTAGGCCACCGGCATCAGGTCCGGTCTCAGGCGCAGCACCTCGTTGTGCACCATCGTCGAACTCAACACGCGCGAGAGCCCGCCGGATTGCGCCGGGTGGACGCACATCAGCCCGACAATATCCATCGCATCGTTGTGGAACGGCAGCGTCAGGCGGGTCTGGTAGCCGCGCGCGCGTGGATCGGTACGGTAGTCGACCCCGAGGTTGGTGACATGGCCGAGCAGATCACCCTGCGCGTTCTGTGCGCAGCCCGTTCCCAGGTGCATGCCTATGCCCCAGTATGCGAGTGCCGCGTCCTGCAACGAATAGCGATCGATGTCGAAGCCCGCGATCAGCGCGAAGCCCCGGCCATTTACCAGTTCGTGCCGCAACTCCTGCAGCCGCGCAGCGAGCGCGCCCAGGTCGAAATCGCCAGCACCCAACTGTGGGATGCCGACACCGTTCCGACGCGCCTGCGCTACGGCATGCTCGATGACATCGTTGGCCTCGGCGTCCAGTGTGACAGTCCATTTGCGCGTCGCCTGCATTGCTTCGCCTGTCCAGGCGCTCGGATGCTGGAAGGGAAGATAGGGTCCGGTCATTTCCGTGCTCATTCCGTGATCTGGTGTGACAGAAGCTTAGAATTCCTTCGAGGATGTCTTTTGACATTTCCGGACATGGCGTTATCATTTCCGGACATCAAGGGTAAACAATGACGCCACTGGTACGCAGCGCCAGCCTCACCAACTATGCGGCACTTGCCAGCGCCGCCGGGCTCGATCCGGTTGCTATGCTGGAGAGCGTGGGATTGGATCCCGCTTGTCTGCACAATCCCGATTTGAAGATTTCAGGCACCGCGACGGGAATGCTTCTCGAAAAGTCGGCGCAGCTGTCGGGATGGCAGGACTTCGGGCTACGGCTGGCAGAGACCCGCCAGTTCCCGGTCCTTGGACCGCTGGCGTTGCTTGTGCGCGAGCAGGCGACCTTGCGGCAAGCCATGGAGGTGCTGATGCGCTATATGCAGCTGCACAATGAGTCTCTGCATCTCTGGCTGCAGGAGGATGGGCTGACGGTTCAGATCCAGCTCGAATATTTGGGGCGCGGCTCGTCCCCGGTGCGGCAGGCGATGGAACTGTCCATGGCCATGCTCTTCCGCCTGCTCAAGCAGGCGCTGCCCGAAAATTGGCGGGCTCGAAGTATCTGCTTCATGCATTGCGCGCCATCCGACACGCGAGCTGCGAGACGCGTGTTCTCGCAGCCAGTCCAGTATGGGGCAGACTTCAATGGCATCGTTTGCATGGCCAGCGACCTGGCGCTGCCGCTGACGACTTACTCGCGGCTGGATAAGTACGTGCAGCAGTACGTGGAGTCGGTTGCCGCCAACGCCGGCCAATCGTCGACGGAGAAGGTGCGTCAACTAGTCCTGACGCTACTGCCCTCGGGGAAATGCACACTTGCCGATATTGCCGGCCATCTCGGTGTGGACGAGCGTACGGTGCGGCGCCATCTGCTGCGAGAGGGCCATTCCTACAACGCATTGCTCAGCGAGGTCCGCCGCGAACTCGTGCAGCGCTACCTTGCCGGGCCGCCGCGCAAACATGCGGAGATAGCGCTACTGCTAGGCTTTAGCGGATCCAGTTCCTTTTCCCGCTGGTTTCGCACGCAGTTTGGTCGGGCGGCTTCGGATTGCGAGGTGGCTGCAGATGAAGAGGGGCATGCCGGGATATAGCCGGAAATGAAGGCAGCGCAGGCCGTTGCACCGCCTCCTGATGCTTAGTCCGACTGGGCCGTAGGGGAAGACCGGCGAGACCGAGGGCAAGTGCCAGGCTGGTACCTACCGCGGTGGGCCAGCGATCAGCAGGCTGGCGCAGACCAGTATGCAAGTAGCCACGGTGATGAGCAGCAGGCCAGCAGGCGGCGCTGATGGCTGCCGCGTTGAATACAGCATTGCGTTGCCGCGTCGAATCATTGCGAATTTCCATAGAAGTCCCGCGTCGATCAACGCCAGGCACGAGACGGCCATATCCCATGTGCTGTCTGCCACCATAGCCGACCGTGCGACCAGCAGCGCGACAACGAACAGCGCCAGCGCCGTCCTTCTCCAGGCAAGAAAGGTACGCTCTGGCTGCAGTCCGGGATCGCGCGCGTGATCCGTCATCCCGCAGCCAAGAGCACCACGGCTCCTACAGCAAGACAGACCACGCCCACTGCGACTGTGGCAACTGAGGCCGCCGCAGCCAGCGGTCTGCCGTTTCGCATGGCGACCTCATGGGACTTCCAGCGCAGGTAGGCGGCTCCCGCCATCAAGCCAGCCAGCAGTGCCAGCAGGATGACGAGCACATGCAGCGTGCCCCCTAACGCCGATTCCGCAGCGAATTGACGTGCAGCGACGGCTGCAGCCAGAACGGCTAGCGCCGTCCGGATCCAGGCGAGGAATGTGCGCTCGTTGGCCAGACTGAACCGGTAATCCGGCTCCCGACCCTCCATCTGCCACCGTGGCCTCCAACTGTTCATGACACCTTGCCTCCGGAACATCTGCGCTTCAGTTCGGCTCAAAGCCGGCTTGCTTGATCACCTTGCCCCAGCGCGCTGCTTCCCTGGCCACAAATGTATCGAACTCCGTACTCGACTGCGGTGCCAATTCCATGCCCAGCGTTGCAAATCTGGCCCTCACATCCGTCATCGCAAGGATCGCGGTAACGTCGGCTGCAACCTTCCTACGTAGGGCGTCGGGCGTCCCAGCAGGAGCGACGAGACCAAACCAGGTGGCGACCTGGTAGTTCGGAAGATTTGCGGCTTCAGCGACAGTCGGCAGTTCAGGGAGTGCGCTAGCCCGCTTGATGGTCGTCACTCCGAGCGCACGCAGTTTGCCAGCCTTCACGTAGGGGATGGCGAGAGCCGCCGTCATGGGCATCATCGCCACGCGTCCGGACAGTAGATCGTTGATCGCGTCGGTCTGACCCTTGTAGGGCACGTGCGTCAGCTTGATGCCGGCCTCCTGCGCGAGCAGTTCGCCGGAAAGATGGTTGGAGGTGCCGACGCCCGCGGACGCATAGGTCATGGGCGGATTGCTCTTCTTCGCAAGCGCGACGAATTCGGCCATCGTCTTTGCGGGGACGGACGGATGTACCACGATCACATTCGGCACGAAGCCAACGCCCACGATGCCTTTGAAGTCGCGAACGGGATCCCAGGATACGTTTTTCTGAAGGATGGGATTGACGGCATGGCTGGGGCTTACCATTAGCAGCGTGTACCCGTCAGCGGGCGCTTTGGCAACATAGTCCGTACCGATGGCCCCGCCGGCGCCCACGCGGTTCTCCACGAGCACGGGTTGACCATACTTCGCAGACAGCTTGTCTCCGATCAGCCGCGCGATGGAATCGACGATGCCGCCCGCGGAAAATGGGACGACGATCTTGACCGGACGGCTGGGAAAGTCGGTCTGTGCAAGGGCAGGCGTGGCGGCGGCGAGGCCGGCCGCGAACAGCAGGGCGGCGAGTTTCATGCGTTGTCTCCGGATACTTTCTTATGGAACAAAAAATGCCAGCCAGTGAGTCATCCGGCGGCAGCCAACATACGCTTGGCGATGTTGGCGATGTGTATTTGAGTCGTGCCTTCATAGATGCGGAACACGCGCACGTCGCGGTAAAAGCGCTCGGCCACGTTGCCGGCCATGTAGCCTTCGCCGCCGAACAGCTGCACCGCCCGGTCAGCCACGCGACCACACATCTCGGACGCGAACATCTTGCACATGGAGGCTTCCATGGTGACATCCTCGCCGGCGTCACGCTTACGTGCCGTCTCCAACAGCAAAGCTCGTGCTGCGTGCACTTCGGCGTTACTTTCGGCAATCATCTGCTGCACGAGCTGGAACTCGCCGATGGCCTGGCCGGATTGGCGGCGCGTGCGTGCGCGATGGACCATCTCGTCGACCAGGCGGATTGCAGGACCGATGCACAGGCCGGCCAGGTTGATGCGCTGTTTGTTCAGCGCACGCATGGCCGTGCGGAAGCCTTGACCTTCCAGGCCGCCAACGATGGCACTCTTGTGCACTCGCACCTGGTCCAGGATTACCTCGCCCACGGGCGAACCGTGTTGCCCCATCTTGCGGTTGGCGTGCGGCGTGCTCAGGCCGGGGGTTCCGCGCTCGATCAGAAAAGCGGTGACGCCTTGGGCGCCACGCGCCTGTGAATCTGTGCGCGCGAACACGGTAAACAGGTCCGCGATGGGTGCATTGGTGATGAAGCACTTCTTTCCCGTAATGACGAAGTGATCGCCATCGCGCACCGCCACCGTCTTTTGCGCGGTCGCGTCGGAGCCTGCCTCGGGTTCCGTCAGCGCAAAGCACCCGGTGATTTTCCCACTCGCCAGGTGCGGGAGAAAGCTGCGCTTCTGTTCGGGCGTGCCGTCCACCACCAGCGACTCGGAGGCGATGCCCGTGTTGCCGCCAAAGCGTGCCCGGAATGTCGTCGCCACCTGCGAGACCTCGATGTTCACCAACGAGAGCTCCTCGCTCGTCAGGCCGGCACCGCCGTATTCTTCGGGGATGCTGTGGCCAAACAGTCCGACTTCCCGCATGCGCTGCACAAGCGCCTCGGGAATTTTGTCTTCGGCGTCGACCTGCTCTTCCAGCGGCAGGCATTCGGTGCGGACGAAGTGGCGCACTTCGGCGAGGAGCGTTGCAAATCTTTCGGGGCTTCGGATCATGGCAATGTCGGTTGGTTGGAGTTAGCGCAGTCCCTGCGCGGATTCGAGCTGGCGTGCTGCGTCTTTCAGCAACGGAACGACTTCGCGCACCAGGCAGTCTTTGTGCACGCGGTAGGCGGCAAGCGTGCAGTTCATGGCAAGCGGTGGTTCGCCATTGGCTTGCTGCAGCGGCACTGCCACGGCATGGATGTCCTTCTGCCAGTCGCCGAGCGAGTGGCAGTAGCCCTGGGTGGTGAAGAGCTTCAGATCCGCCTCCCAAGAGGCGCGAAATCGATCGAAGAGCGCGGGGTCTTGCACCTTCAGATAGTTGAGCAGCGCCGAGCGTTCGTTTTTGGGATGGGCGAGGATAAGAGCCCGACCGATGGCCGCAGGCAGCAGCGGCCGCGAACTGCCAATGTCTGGCAGGTGTTGGTTGCCAACGTCGGCGCGCACGGAGTCGATGTAGACAACGTTGCCGCGATCTCGCACGCCTAGATTGACAGAGCAACCGGTCTGGCGGGCCAGTGCCTCCATGATGGGCTTGGCGAGTTGACGCACGTGCATGCTGGCCAAGAGCGGATGACCGAGCGACAAGACGCCCGGGCCCAGTCGAAACTTCTGCGAGACCGGGTCTCGACTCAGATACCCGAGCAGACCCAGGGTGTAGGTCAGGCGTGAGATCGTGGGCTTGGGCAAGCCCGTGCGATCTGCGATTTCACGGTTGCTCAGCAGCGGCGTGGTGGCCGTGAATGCCCGCAGGACTTCCATGCCGCGCGCCAGGTTCATGGAGAACTGGCGATCTGCTGAAAGGTCGTGCGGATTGACAAGGCCCGGGAGAGGAATGGTGGTCATGACGCGCTGCTTGCGATTGCTGGTGGGCATGATTACTCCTTGGGCGGACGGTGTGAAGTAGGTGTTTTGCTCTGCGAAACACCTACTTCACATGCTGCCACCGCCCTAGCAAGAATGACAGCCTCTACTTCGACATAGAGGCTGCTTATGAAAGCCAACAATCCGCAAGGCGGCGCCCTCCAGGGTGTGCGCATTCTCGATATGGCCACGGTGCTCGCAGGTCCCGCGGGCGCCACGCTATGCGCCGATCACGGCGCCGATGTGGTCAAACTGGAGCTGCCAGACGGCAGCGACGCCCTGCGACACATGCAGCCCGTCAAGGAAGGTGTGCCTCTGTGGTGGAAGGTCGCTAACCGCGGCAAGCGCGGCATCACGCTGGACGTGCGCAAGCCCAAGGGGCGGGAGTTGTTGTTGTCCATGTTGCCGCGCTTCGAAGTGCTGGTAGAAAATTTCCGGACCGGCACCATGGATCGGTGGGGACTGGACATCGAAACGCTGCATCGCGTCAACCCGCGCCTGGTGGTGATTCGGCTGACGGGCTTTGGCCAGTCCGGGCCGTACCGAGGCCGCCCCGGCTTCGCCCGCATCTTCGAGGCAATGAGTGGCTTCACCAGTCTCACGGGTGAGCCGGGCGGCGCGCCGCTGCACAGCAATTTTCCCGTCGGCGATGCCGTAGCGGGCCTGTTTTGTGCCTTTTCCATCGCTGCCGAGATCGCGCGGCTGCGCGCGGACCCGCAAGCCAAGGGCGCGGAAGTGGACCTGTCGGCGACCGAAGCCTTGTTCCGCCTGATGGAGCCATTGCCGGTGGAGCATGAGCAGTTGGGGCAGGTGCGCCAGCGTACCGGCAACCGCACGAGCTATACGGCGCCCTCAAACATGTATTGCAGCGCCGACGGCGTGTGGTTTTCGCTGGTGGCATCGTCACAGGGCACGTACGAGCGCCTGTGTCATGCCGTTGACCGGCCGGAGTGGATCGCCGATCCCCGATTCACGACCAACCCTCTACGCGTGAAGAACATGGACGCACTCGACGGCGAGTTGGCCAACTGGTTCAAGTCGCGCTCGTTCAGCGACGTCTCGCAGCGGCTGGAGCAGCACGAGATCCCGTTTACCAAGGTCTACACCATCGCAGACATCGAGGCCGATCCGCATTTCCTGGCGCGAGAAGCCATCATCCGTTTGCCGGACCCCGACTATGGCAGCGTACCGGCCCCCTGCATCGTGCCCCGCGTGGTGGGCCGTGAGTCGCCCGTACCGCGCAGTGGCCCCTCCGTAGGTGAACACAATGCGCAAATCTACGGCGAGTTCGGCCTGGGGCCGGAGCAGCTCGCGGCACTGCAAGCCGAAGGGGTGATCTGAGGAGGTGTCATGACAAACCAATCTGTCCCGAAGCGATTCGCCGCGCTGCGCACCCGAAATACAGACGGACATGTGAGTTCGAGTATCGAGCATCTCGGTGTGGAGGACCTGTCTCCTGGCGAAGTGCTACTGCGGGCCCGCTATGCAGGGGTCAACTATAAGGACTGCCTGGCGATCCATGGCGAGGCTCGGATCATCAAGGCGTTCCCGCGCACTGCTGGCATCGAGGTGGTGGGTGAAGTGCTGGATTCGGCGCACCAGCAGGCGCCGCGCGGCACCGAGGTGCTGGTGCATGGCTTCGAAACCGGTATCGCGTTCGATGGGGGCTTCTCCGAGGTCGTTCGCGTACCCGCCAAGCATGTGCAGCAGGTGCCTGCCGGTCTCACGCCGCATCAAGCGGCCATCCTCGGGGTGCCTGGCTTCACGGCTGCCATGGCCTTGGAGCAATTCGAGCAGCGAGGCTTGGCGCCCGATTCAGGCCTGGTGGCCGTGTCCGGCGCGGGCGGAGCGGTCGGCATGCTGGCCATCGCCATACTAGCCCGCGCGGGCTGGCGTGTCGCCGCGCTCACGCGGCGCATGGCACAGGAGCCGGTGCTGCGAGAGCTAGGCGCGGCGGAAGTCATCGATAGCCGTGTGGCCATGGAATCGCAGCGCCCCCTGGAAAAGGCGCGCTTTGCCGCAGCCATCGACAACGTCGGCGGTCCGGTGCTGTCATGGCTGTTGCGTTCCATGTGCGACGGTGGCTGCGTCGCCTCGGTGGGCAACGCGGCCGGGAATGGCTACGAAGCCAGCGTGCTGCCATTCATCATGCGGCGCGTGCAGCTGTTCGGCGTGGTAGCCAATGCGCCATGGCCGCAGCGCCTGCGCCTCTGGGGCCGGCTGGCGGGAGAACTGCGGCCGGACTTCGATAAGCTGATGCCGCATGTGCACCATCTGCGGCTGGAGGAACTCATGGATCATGCTCGATTGCAGTTGCAGGGTGCCACGAGCGGGCGGGCGCTGGTGACTTTTGAGGGGGCGCAATGAAGAGCAAGAGCGGCCCGCTCACCGGATTGCGCGTGCTCGAAATGGAGGCCATCGGGCCCGTGCCCTGGACTGGCATGATGCTGGCCGACATGGGGGCCGACGTGGTGCGCATCGACCGGCCCGAGGCGCAGCACATGGGCATGCGGCGCGACGAACGCTTTCAGTTCAACGCACGCGGCAAGCGGTCGGTGTTGGCCGATGTCAAGACGGCCGAGGGGCATGAACTGGTCCTGAACCTGGCAGAACGAGCCGACGTGCTGCTGGAAGGGCTGCGCCCGGGCGTGATGGAGCGCCTCGGCCTGGGCCCGGACGATTGCCTGGCACGCAACCCGAGGCTCGTCTATGGGCGCATGACCGGATGGGGCCAGAGCGGCCCGTTCGCCAAGGCTGTGGGACACGACATCAACTACATCGCTACCACCGGTGCGCTGCATGCCATCGGCCTCGCTGAGGAAGCGCCTTCGGTGCCGCTCAATCTGATCGGCGACTTCGGCGGCGGCGGCATGCTGCTGCTGGCAGGCGTGCTGGCTGCCGTGCTGCATGTGCGCGGGGGCGGCAAGGGCCAAGTGGTTGACGCGGCGATGGTGGACGGCACCCTGGCGCTGATGGCGCCTATTCTGGGCCAGTGGCAGGCCGGCGAATGGAACGACCGCAGGCAGTCGAACTGGCTGGATGGCGCCGCGCCTTTCTATGGCACCTATGGTACCGCTGACGACAAGCATATTGCCGTCGGTGCCATCGAGCCACGTTTCTACGCGGCCCTGCTGGAGGGACTCGGCCTGTCCGGCGAGCCGCTGCCCAAGCAGCACGACCGTCTGGCGTGGCCAGCGATGCGTGAGCGTTTCGCGGCGATTTTCCGCCAACATACGTGCGCGCACTGGCTAGCCGTGTTTGACGGCACCGAGGCCTGCGTGTCGCCAGTGCTCTCGCTCGGCGAGCTGGCTCGCCATCCGCATCTGGCGCAGCGCGGCAACTTCGTGGAAATGGATGGCGTCCTGCATCCGGCACCGGCCCCGCGCTTCTCGCACACACCTTCGACGATCGCCAGTGCTCCGGTGGTACGCGGCGCAAACGCCGATGCCACGCTGGCTGACTGGGGTGTCCAGTGTCCCGCCACCCCTGTACGGCAGGACTGACTATCTTCACGCTTCGCTCAAAGGAAATACCTGATGCCTGAATCCATCGTCATCGTTGGCGCTGCCCGCACCCCCATGGGCAGCTTCCAAGGAGACTTCGTGTCATTGAGCGCCAACGACCTCGGCGGTGCCGCCATTCGCGCTGCAGTCGCGCGCGCCGGCATTTCCAACGACGCCGTTGGCGAAGTGCTGATGGGCAATTGCCTGATGGCTGGCCAGGGCCAGGCGCCTGCGCGCCAGGCAGCCTTGAAGGCCGGCCTGCCCCAGAGCGCTGGCGCCGTTACCCTCAGCAAGATGTGCGGCTCCGGCATGAAGGCCGCCATGCTGGCGCACGACATGCTGCTGGCCGGCAGCCACGACATCATGGTGGCCGGGGGCATGGAAAGCATGACCAACGCGCCATACCTGATGCTCAAGGGGCGCGGCGGCTACCGCATTGGCCACGATCGCATCTTCGATCACATGATGCTCGACGGCCTGGAAGACGCCTACGAGCCAGGCCGCTCCATGGGTACCTTCGGCGAGGACTGCGCCGCCAGGTACGAGTTCACGCGCGAACAGCAGGACGCCTTCGCCGTTGCCTCGGTGATGCGCGCCAGGCAGGCAGGCGAGAGCGGTGCCTTCGCTGCCGAGATCGCGCCGGTCACAGTGAAGACGCGTACCGGCGAGGCCGTGGTTGCCATGGATGAAGGGCCAGGCAAGGTCAAGCTGGACAAGATCCCCACCCTGAAGCCCGCCTTCACGAAGGACGGGACCATCACCGCCGCCTCCAGCTCCAGCATCAACGACGGGGCGGCGGCGCTGGTGATGCTGCGCGAAAGCACCGCGGCTCGCATGGGCGCAAAGCCGCTGGCGCGCGTCGTGGCGCACACCACGCATGCCCAGGCCCCGGCCTGGTTCTCTACCGCCCCGGTGGGTGCAACGCAAAAGCTACTCAACAGGATTGGATGGAAAGTCTCCGACGTCGACCTGTGGGAGATCAACGAGGCATTCGCCGTCGTGCCCATGGCGTTGATGCACGAGCTGAAAATCAGCCACGACATCGTCAACGTGCACGGTGGGGCCTGTGCGCTGGGCCATCCCATCGGCGCCTCCGGAGCACGCATCGTAGTGACGCTGATCCACGCACTGAAGGCGCGCGGCGGAAAGCGCGGTGTTGCCACCCTGTGCATCGGCGGGGGCGAAGCCACTGCGATGGCGCTGGAGGTGCTCTGATGGAGATCGCGGCAGGGTCTTCATCGTCACCGGGGGCGGGGACTCGGGGGTAGAGCGCGCGTGCTGGCGGCGGGCGGCAAAGTGGTCGTGGCCGACATGCAGGTCGAGAAGGGCGAAATCGTGGCGAAGGATATCGGCGGCACCTTCGTCAAGTGCGACGTGAGCCAGGAGCTCGATGGCCGTGCCGTGGTCGCCAACTGGGGATCAGTCCGACGGACCGCGTTCCGGCTAGCCTTGTCCAGGTTGACGGCCGCTCTCCTTTACCAGATCGTGAAGCCGCCATCGACAGCGATGGCCTGGCCGGTGACAAAGCTTGCGCCGGGCGAGCAGAGCCACATCACGGCGCTGGCAATGTCGGCCGGCTCGCCCAGCCTTTGCATGGGCGTTGCGAGCGTCAGCTGGGCCATGTCTTGCTGGTTCTCGGGGCGGTCGGTGATGGCCGTGTGGGCGATGCCGCCGGGGCAAATGGCGTTAACGCGGATGCCGCGGCTGGCGTAGTCCACCGCAACTGATCGCGTCAGTCCGAGCACCCCGGCCTTTGAGGCGGAGTAAGCCGACAGTCCGGGTCCGCTGACGAGCCCCATGATGGAGGACGTATTGACGATGACCCCTGCGCCGTGCTCCAGCTTTGCGCGCAGGCACGTGCGTATCGCCTCCAGCGACCGGCTCCAGGGAATGTCCTCCATGGGACCCTCATACAGCATCGCCAGCAACTTGCTGAACTGATTGAACTCCAGCATCGACGGCGCTGGCGGATCCGGTGGCACGGGTGTTTTGGCGGGCATACCTGGTATTTCCGGTTAGGCGTTCACGGCACAGGTCATCGTTATCGACTGGCAATACCCACATGGCGAGAACGCGGACGGCGGCGCTGCCGGCATCGTGCAAACGGACTAGCCATGACAGGTTCACGACCGCCGGCATCGCCCGCCGGCCGCTGGTGCGCTAAGTCCTGGTTCTGGCGATGGGCAAGGCCACGTCGTCGGGAATCGGACAGACGTAAGGCTTGCCGCCGCGCCGCGCGACCAGTTCTTCCCGCGCGGCGGCCAGCAACGCTGGCTGTTCGAGCAGGCGGATCGCCGTGGCCGCCATGGACTTGGCCGCGTGCACCATGCCGATATGCGCCAGCGACGAAGTCCCTTGCGAAACCATCTGCCAGGAATGGAAAGGCGTGCCGAAGGCATAGCACGCGACCCAGCACTGCGCGGTGGGCGTGATCCAGCTGACATCGCCCACATCAGTGGAGCCGTAGAGCAGTTCGGTGTCGTCCGGGTCGAACGGCCGCAGGCCATCGAACAGCGCGGGCGGCTTGCCGCGCAAGACGCTGGCCAGCGAGCGGCCGGCTTCGGCCACGTCGCTGTCGGGCAGGGTGGCATGATGACGCGCCGCATCCTCCTGTTCGCGGGCGCCGACCGGCAGCTTGCCGAGCTGCTGCATCTCGGCGTACATGATCCGGTTGAGCGCCGTGTTCTGCATCAGGTTCGAGCAGGCCTTGTCGAAGCGGATCTCGACTTCGCATCCCGTCATCAGCGCCGCGCCGCGGGCGATGTCGCACACGCGCGCGTAGAGCGCCGCGGCATCGTCGTTGCGCGCGGCGCGGATCAGGTAGAGCACCTCGGCGCGGGCCTGCACCACGTTGGGCGACAGGCCGCCGCTGTCGGTGATGGCGTAGTGGACGCGCGCATCGGGCGGCATGTGCTCGCGCAGGTAATTGCTGCCCACGTTCATCAGCTCCACCGCGTCCAGCGCGCTGCGGCCCAGGTGCGGCGAATTGGCGGCATGCGCGGCGCGGCCATGGAAGACGAAGCTCGCCTGGACATTGGCCAGCGTGGCCTGGCTGAACACGCCGGTGTAGCTGGCCGGATGCCAGGTGAGCGCGGCCGACAGTGCATCGAAGACACCGGCGCGTGCCATGAAGGTCTTGCCCGAGCCGCCTTCCTCGGCGGGGCAGCCGTAGAAGCGGATGCGGCCGGGCAACTTGTGTGCGCGCAGATACGCCTGCACCGCGAGCGCCGCCAGGTGTGCCGCGGCGCCCAGCAGGTGGTGGCCGCAGCCGTGGCCGTTCGGCCCGGGGTTTTCCCGCGACGGCATGCATTGGAGGGCGCCGCTCTCCTGGTTCAGTCCGGACAGCGCGTCGTACTCGCCGAGCAGGCCGATCACCGGGCCGCCTTCGCCGAACTCGGCGTGGAAGGCGGTCGGGATGCCGGCGAGATCGGACTGCACGCGGAAGCCGGCCTGCGCAAGGCCATCGGCGTGCAGGCTGGCGGAGACCCGCTCGGCGTAGCGCAGTTCGGCCAGCCCCCAGATCTTGTCGCTGAGTTCGGCGAAGCGCGGCGCTTCGCGTTCAAAGAATGCGTGAAGGTGTTCGATGGGATGCATGCGGTCTTACTCCACCTTGATGCCCGCGCGCTGCACGACGGCGCGGTTGCGCTTGAGCTGGGTGTCGATCAGCGCCTGAAAGTGTGCTTCGTCGCCACCGGCAGGGCTGGCCCCCATCTGTTCGAGCCGCGCCACCACTTCCGGCGCCTGTACGGCTTTCAGCGCCGCCGCGCGCAGCTTGTCGGCCACGGCCGCCGGCGTCTTGGCCGGAACCGCCAGCCCGAACCAGCTGTTGCCCAGGTCGCTCAGTTCGCCATGGCCGAGTTCCTTGAGGGTGGGTACCTGCGGCAGCTGGGGCACGCGCTTGTCACCCGCGACCGCGAGCGGCACGAGCTTGCCGGCCTTCACCTGCGGCAGTGCCGACGGCAGCTGGTCGGGCAGGATCTGGACCACGCCGGCCAGGGTATCGTTGAGTGCGGGGCCGATGCCGCGGTACGGCACGACGGTCATCTTCACGCCGAGCTTGTCGTTCATGGCCTCGACCAGCAGGTGCCCGAGGCTGCCGACGCCGGGCACTGCGCTGCTGTAGGCGCCGGGCTTGCGCTTGAGCTCCGCCACGAAGCCGGCAAAGTCCTTCGCCGGCACGGCCGGATTCACGGTGATGACGGCGGGCATGCTGACCAGCATGGCCAGGGGGCGCAATTGCTGGTTGGTCTTCGCTGCCTTGTCGTAGAAGATCGGATTGACCGCCATGGTGCTGACCGTGGCCAGCCCCAGGGTATAGCCGTCCGGCGCCGCCAGCGCGACCGCCTCGGACCCCATCATGCCGCCGGCACCCGCGCGGTTTTCCACCACCACGGCCTGGCCGAGTTCCTTGCGCATGCGCTCCGCGACCACGCGCGCGATCAGGTCACTGGAACCGCCGGCGGCAAAAGGCACGATCAGCCGCAGCGGCTTGCTCGGGAAGGCCGGCTCGGCGGCGGCGGCCGACGGCAACAGGCAGATGGCCAGCGCCGGCCAAAGATTGGCAAGCTTGCGCGAAATGGGGAATGACATGCGGACTCTCCGACAGAGACGGGAAATGGCGCATACGGCGCCGCCGGAGGGCGGGGCACCCGTGATATGCTCGTTCGCTAATGTAGAAACGGAGGGGGGCGCCCACCAGCCGCTTTTCCCTGCCAGCTATCGGCACTATCAATAGCCGCTACCCGAGCCCCCGACCCGAACCGCCACCCGATGCCCCGCATTGCCAGCGATTCCCCGCCCCCGCCTTTGCCGTCGGCGTGGCCGGACCTAGCCGACGTCGGCACATCCACGCTTGCCAGGGTGCTCTACACCCGGCTTGCCACGCACGGCAGGCTGCGGCAGCTGCAATTGCTGGTAGCGGTGAGCGATTGCGGCAGCATCGCGCGCGCCGCCGGCGAAATACCCATGAGCCAGTCCGCCGCCACGCAGGCCCTGGCCGAACTGGAGCGGATCTTCGGCACGCAGCTTTTCGAGCGCCACGCGCGGGGCATCCGGCCCACGCCGGCCGGGCGCGCCCTGACCGACGCTGCGCGAGGTGTCATGACCCGGCTGCAGCAGGCCGCGGAGTCGCTGGCCGCCATCCGGCAAGGCGCCAGCGCCGCGTTGCGCATCGGGGCGATACCCGCAGCCTCGGGGGCGCTGGTCGCGCCCTTGCTGGGCGCCTTCTACGACGCACATCCGGACGTCCACCTGGAATTGCAGGAAGGCAGCGGATCCAGCCTGCTGCCCCAGCTTGCCGGCGGCGGCCTGGACGCGGTGTTCTGCCGGACGCCGCAGCGGCTGCCGGCAAGCCTGGTCTTCGAACCGTTGCTCGACGACGATGTGGTGATCCTCGCCGCGCCCAGCCATCCCATGGCCGGGCGGCGCAATCTGCCGCTCGAGGCGCTGGCCGGCGCGCGCTGGGTGCTGCCGGCAGCAAGCATACAGTTGCGCGAGGTATTCGAAAGCCTGGTGCTCGGCGCGCTCCCCGAGGCCAAGTGGTTCCCGGTCTCGACACTGTCGCTGCCCGCGCTCGAAGGCCTGCTGCAACAGCCGGGCGCCGTCACCCTGATTCCGCGCAGCGTGTCGGCCGGCATGCTCGCCGGTGCGCGCGTCTGCCGGCTCGACGTGGCCATGTCGGTGCCGCTGTCGCCGCTGGGCGTTGCGCACTCCGCGCACGATGCGCCGGCACTGCTGCAGGACTTCCTGGCGCTGCTGCGTGACCGGCTCGAACGGAACGGTACAGCCGAGGGCCGGTGAGGGCGTGCGCCGAGCGCTTGTCAAATGCGTGGCACCATTGCGCACCGCGCCGGCATCACCATGGCTCTGTGCGCCAACCTTGTTCAGTCGCCACCAGTCGCTCGGTCAAGCCCAGGCGAGTCATGAATGCATCGTCGTGAGACACCACCATCAGCGCGCCCTGGTAGCCGCGCAACATGGTTTCCAGCGCCTGCACGGAAGGCAGATCCAGATGGTTGCTGGGCTCGTCCAGCAATAGAAGGTGGGGCGGTGGGTCGGCATACAGCACGCACGCCAGCGCCGCCTTGAGACGCTCGCCGCCGCTGAGCGAGCCGCTCCGCGCTGCAATTTTCCGGTTATCGAGGCCAAGGTGCGCGAGGCGCATGCGCAGATCCCCTTCAGCCGCCATCCCGTTGGCTGCCAGCATCTGTTCCAGCACGGTTCGCCGCGGGTCCAGGCTGGCCAGCCGTTGGTCCAGGTAGATGCCCTCCACCGACATCCTGCATTTCCCGGCCAAGGGCTGAAGCTGGCGGGCGAGCACTTTGAGCAAGGTTGACTTGCCGCTGCCGTTGGGACCGACTACGCCCACGCGCTGCTGTCCAGTCAAAGTCAGACTGATGTGGCGGGTGGCAGCCGGGACAAAGGGCAGTTCCACGGCCTCCAGTTCCGCGACACGTCTTTGCGATGACAGGACAACCGGCAGTGCGTGCACCACGATGGCCAGATCGTCCTCCACCCGCAGCGCGGCCTCGCGCACACGTTCGGCGCTTTGCAGCAGGGTCGCGGCATGCTGCTGGCGCAGCTTGCCGGCTGAACTTTCGCTGCGTTCTTTCTGGCGGCCCAGCAGGATTTTGGCCTGGTTGGCGTCGTGTCCATGCCGGTGGCCGCGGGCCTTGCGTCGCTCCAGGCGCTCGCTCTGCTCGCGCAGTGACTGTTCTTCGCGCCGGCGTTCGAGCTTGCGTTGGTCGAGCTGCTGGATCGCGTTCTGCCGCTCCTGCTCCTTGCATTGCGCATAGAAGGTGTAGTTGCCGCCATAGCTGCGCAGTCCCAGTGAAGACAGTTCCACGATGCGCGCAATGGCCCCCAGCAATTGCCGGTCATGGCTGACCACAACGAGCCCGCGCGGCCAACGCTGCAATTGCTCGACCAACGCCTGACGGTTCGGTCGGTCGAGGTGGTTGCTGGGCTCGTCCAGGATCAGGAAATCGGCATCCGACAACAAGGCGCCGGCCAGCGTGACGCGCATGGCTTCGCCACCACTGAGGGCGCTGGCAGGCGTCGCGGCGTCGAGATGGCCCATGCCATTGCGCTCGAGTTCGTCCCGCAGCCGCAGTCGTACATCCCAGCGGTCTCCCACGGCCTCGAAGTCTTCGGGCGCACTGCTACCAGCTTCGATGCGTTCGAGGGCATCGAGTATGGTCTGCACACCTGCCAGGTCCGAGACCGTAGCGCCCGACGGATGCGATATCTGCTGGGCGAGGTAGTACACGCTGCCATGGCGCGTACAGCGCCCGGCAGCCGGCTGCACTTGTCCGGCCAGCATGCGCGCCAGCACCGTCTTGCCAGCGCCATTGCGCCCGACCAGACCAGTGGGGCGCTGGTCGAACTGTTCGCTGATATCCGAGAAGAGCGTCCTGCCATCCGGCAGAACGTAAGACGCGCCTTCCAGCGCGAGATAGGGATTCGTCATGGGTTCATTCCAGGGATGCCAGAAGCTCCCCCTGCTCATGGGGGTAGGTGGAGACTGGCCGTCATGAAGACGGCGGCATCAATGGCGCATGACGAGTACCTCGGTGATGTGTGATGGGGTTGTCATGTTAAGGGCGTTTGCGGCGGGGTGCAATGTCGCGCAACGCGCAAGCAGTGATGATCCGGCGCCTGCCGCTAGTGCAGTGGCGGGCTGCTATCGACGCCAACGGCCGTCCGGGGTCGCGCGACCTCGACGACGGCTTCCAGGTTACAACTGCCATTTGCCAAATCGAATTGGCCAGCGCTTCAGCGGCCGAGTCTGCCAGACTCTTGATAGGGCGACGGGCCGGCTGGCCTGCGCCCCGCTATTGCGGCTCGATGCCCGCGTCACGAATTCTCGCCGTCCATAGCTCCAGCGCGGCAAACGGCACGACGATGCGAACCGGTCGGGTAGGGTATGGCTCGGCCATTGCCGGGGTCGTCAAGCAGGCGGGTACGAGTCCGGCGATGAGTAAGGAACACTTCCACTTAGACCGCATGGCCTCTCCTTTATAATCACAGCGTTATCAACGGTGGAACGCCGTTGTTTTGAGAATTTTGGCCTGCTATCCCCAGGTAATCACCAGGAATCGTGCGATGAAAGAGCGTGCTGATGAGTCGGGACTCGCTGCGGTCGATGCGAATCGTCCGCGACTGGATTCGTCTGTCGTCAAAGCGCTCGCTGTGCTTGAAATCCTGAGCAAGGCGGACGTCCCCGTCGGGGTATCGGCGGTGGCCCGGCAGCTCGATCTGGACAAGAGCAATGTGCATAGGCTGTTCGCCACTCTGGTGGAGTTGGGCTACGTTCAGAAGGAAGCCGACACCGGACGCTATTTCCCAACGCTCAAGTTGTGGGAATGCGGCTCGGCGATCGTTGCCCGCTATCCCTTGAAGCGCGCCGCCCAACCCTTTCTGCGATTGTTGCAGCGCCAGACGTCCGAGACAGCCTTTCTGTCCGTATTGCGCGGCTTCGAGGTGATGTATCTGGAACGGATCGATGCCGCCTATCCATTAGTAGCGCCTATGCAGGTCGGCTCTCGGGCACCCGCCTGGCGCACGGCGTCGGGCAAGGCCTTGCTGGCGTTTCAGCCGGACCCCGAAAAAATTCTGGACCAGATCATCGCCACCGAGCCGGCTGCTGCGGCGCTTGACCGGCCTGCGCTGCTCGAAGAATTCGCGCTCATCAAGCGCCGCGGCTACTCCGTATCGGTCAATGCCTGGATACCTGGAATCAGTGCCGTTGCCGCACCCATTCTGAACCTGCGCAACGCGCCCTATGCAGCCGTCGGCATCGGCGGCGTGTCCGACCGGTTTGGCCCGGAACATTTGGAAGGTGTCGTCCGATCGGTGCAGACCGTGGCGGTTGGCATTGCCGAGGCACTGGGAATCCAGCCAGCCTAGCCGGGTTGGGCGCTACGCCGGCCGCAGGGCTTTTGGCCAGCGTTTTTGCGCCAGCACGGCCTGGGGCAGCATCCTGTCCCCGCGCGACTCAAAAACAATGCGGACCCTCGCGCCGATCGACACATCCGCTTCTGTCGCATTGAGGATATTCGTCATGATGCGGATGCCCTCATCCAGATCGATCAGGGCGAGCAAGTAGGGTGCGTCGGCATCGAACGCCTCACTCGGCGCCCGGTGGACGGTGGTGTACGTATGCACCGTGCCAAAGCCGGATGCGGTCTTCCAGGAAAGATCCTGGGCGTGGCAATGGCGGCAGAGCGCGCGCGGGTAGAACTGGGGCTCGTGGCAGGCATTGCAGAACTGATAGCGGAATTCGCCGGCTGTGCAGCCTTCCCAGAAGAGTTGGGTAACGGGCGTCGGGATCGGAATGGTCTTGTCCATGGTCATGCTCTCGCTAGAATGAGGGAACAATGGGCGGAAAGCACGCCGCCGTCGCCATGCACCATGGCGATCCTTGCGTCTCTCACCTGCCGCTCCTGGGCTTGTCCGCGCAGTTGCGATACCGCTTCCACGACGTGGAACATGCCGCCGGCCGCGCCCGAATGGCCATACGACAACAGGCCGCCATGGGTGTTGCAGGCAAGCCTGCCATTGACGCCGAGTTCGCCGGCCAGCGCCGCCGGGCCGGCCTCGCCGCGCTCGAAGAAGCCCATGGATTCCAGCTCCACAAGCAGCGTGATGGTGAACGAGTCGTAGATCTCGGCCACATCGATATCGGCCGGCCGGATTCCGGCGCGGGCAAACGCGGTCCGGCTTGACTGCTTGCAGCCAAAGTCCGTCAGCGATGGGGCCGAGACCACATGCTCATGCGTGTGTCCCTGCCCGCTGCCAATGATGTGGATCGGGAGGGCGGCCGTGTCGGCGGCGGCGTCGGGCGCGCTGACGATCACGGCTGCCGCGCCGTCTGACACCGGGCAACAGTCGAACAGCCGCAGCGGGGAGGAAACCAGTCGGGCCGACATCGCCTGCCCGAGGGTTAGCGGCTGCCGCATATGGGCCAGCGGGTGCAGCGCCGCATAGGCGCGTTGCGTGGTCGCCACCGCTGCCATGTGTTCCGGCATCAAGCCATACTCGTGCATATAGCGGCGGGCAACCAGCGCATAGAACGCGGGAACGGAGGGGCCGTAAGGCTGCTCGAACTGCTGGCTTCCGCCAGCGGCGAGCATGCCTTGCGCAGCGCGTCCCATGCCGGAAAGCCGGTTATCGCCAGTCACGACAAGCATGTGTCTGCAGTGGCCCTGGCTGACCAGTGCAGCGGCTGTCATCACCATGATGCAGGCAGTGGCCCCGCCAACCGACAACGAGGCTGCGTAGGCGGGCTGGATGCCAAGGTACTCGGCTACCAGCGACGACAGCAACATGTGCGGTTCGGTGGTGGAGTACGCGCACAAGAGCCCGTCGATATCGCTCATCTTCAGCCCGGCGTCGGCAACGGCGCCAAGGGCGGCGTCCATATGCAGCGACATGCAGGAGCTTTCCGGGAGCCGGCCCACGGCGGTGCTGCAGGCACCCGTCAACGCTGGATGCTTCATTCTGTAGTCCCTTTGCCTTTGCCTTTGCCTTTGCCTTCTGGCGATGAATTCCGTGCCGGCAGCGTCACCACGACAGGGCCCGGCGCGACCGAGATGCCGCGTTCGTTCTCGCAGCGCATCTCGAGCTCGACGAAGTGCTTTCCGCCTTCTTGCCACTTGCGCCGCACCAGGCCCTTGGTGAGCACGGTATCGCCGGCGACATTGAAGCTGGACATGCGAAACGGTCCCAGGCGGACGATCGTGCCGGCACTGCCGATATAGGCGCGCACGCTCCGCTCCCACATGCCTTGCAGGAAGACGTTGTTGGCGTACGCCTCCTGGGCGCCGCTGGCGCGGGCAATGTCCGAGTTGTGGTGGATCGCGTTGAAATCGCGATTGGCGCCTGCCGCCACGACGAGCCGATGCAGGGTCAGGGGGAAGGCAATGTCAGCGAGCGCCTCGCCCTCCCTGACGTCTTCCCAGTACCGCTGGGCCTTGTCTTCAATCATGCGAGCCTCCCGTGCCGTCAGGCCTTGCATCCGGTCCCTCTGCGGATCGATCCGCGGGGTTATAGCAGTACCGGCTGTAGCACACCCGCGCGACGAGCTGGCCGGACTGGTTGCGGACTTCGCTTTGCCAGGTCAGGAACGCGCCCCTGCCGACCCTGGTTTCCTTCGGCTTGCACGCCAGCAGCCTGGCGCCGGAGATCGAGAGCCGGTCTCCGACCACGATTGGCTCGACGTACTCGACCTCGATGTCAGTCGCGAAGGCACGGAGGGTCCTGGGCTGGGGAATGTGGCTGCCCTGCCAGGGTACGTGCATGCCGGTGTCGGGCTGCACATCCCTTCCCGCGGCCTTCCAGACTTGCACCCCGGCTTCCCAGAGCGGAGGAATGATCCAGGTCAGCAGCGAACTGCAGGGGGCAACAATGTCCCGATACCCGTGTGCGCGCGCAGTGTTCTTGTCGTAGTGCAGCGGGCAGTCGAATTCCAGTGGCTCCAGGAAGCGCCGAATGGCGCTGGCCTCGACAGCATCTGCGCCGCTGCGCTTGTAGTCGAGGCCGAAATCGGTGCCGACGGCATCGATCATCGGCTGCCACGCCCGCATCCAGGCGGTATCCGTCATGTCGTGTCTCCCTTGTCTGTGGTCGCCGGCCTGTGGACCCGGTGTCACTGTGGCTCTATGCCCGCCTCGCGGATCTTCTCCGTCCAGACCGAGAGTTGCGCCTTGACGAAGCTCGCCATCTCCGCTGGCGGCAGGTACGATGGCTCGCCGGACCCGAGCTTCGTCAACTGATTGCGAATGCTGTTGCTGCTCAAGGTCTTCCGGACCGCGGCACTCAGCGTCTCGACGGCCGCGGCCGGTGTGCCGGCCGGCGCGAAGATGCCAGACCAGGCGATGGTCTCGAAGCCGGGGAGCCCGCTTTCGGCCACGGTGGGAACATCGGGCATGGCGGTCGATCGCTGCAGCGACGTCACGGCGATGGCCTTTACCCGCCCGGTCGCGAGGAAGGAGCGCGCGGCCGCCAGGTCGACGAAGGTGAAGCCGATGGACCCGCCAGCCAGGTCCGTCATGACCTGGGTGGCCCCGTTGTAAGGCACAGCCGTGACGGGCAGTCCGGCCCGCTTGACCAGCGAGGAGCCGGCAACGTGGGAAGTGCTGCTGCTGTGGCCGTAGGAAGCCCGCGACGGGTTCGCCCTCAGCCAGGTCAGCAATTGGTCCAGCGTCCGGACTGGCGCGTTGGCATCGACCAGCAGGACCAGCGGCGCCTTCGTGATCAGGGCGACTGGCGTGAAGTCCTTGATCGGGTCGAAAGGCAATTTCTTGAACAACGCGGGTCCTGCCGAATGCGTGGTGCCGGTGGTAAGTAGCAGTGTGTAGCCATCGGGGGCGGCTCTCGCCACCCGCGTGGCGCCGATCGTTGCGCTTGCGCCTGGAAGGTTTTCGACCAGGACAGAGACACCGAGGGAAGAGCGCATGTCCTCGGCCAGCATGCGGGCTACGATGTCGGCGCCGCCGCCGGCTGCGAACGGCACAATCATGCGGATGACACGCTCGGGGTAGGCAGCCAGGGCGCTTCCCGCTGACAGGAGGGCAAGGCTCATTCCTAGCGTGAGGTTTCTGAGATATCGCATGGGTTCTCCTGCGGTTCGCGCGACGCGAAGCGCGCTGGCGTGGGTTGGTCGGCGAAGGTGGCCGATGCCTGTAGTCTCTGCAGTCGATGCAGCGAGGAACACATCACGGAACTAGATGGCGCCGGCCTCCCGCGCTCGCGCGATGGCGCTATCCGACATCCGCAGCCGTTCCCGCAGGATTTCCTCGGTGTGCTGGCCAAGCGCCGGGCTCGGCGATGGCTCGCGAACGCCGGCGCCGTGGAAGCGCAAAGGCGAGTTCGGGACGACAATGGGGCCCAGGGCAGGATCGTCTATCCAATGCAGCATGCCCCGTTCATGCATGTGTGGATCTCGCATGACTTCATCCAGGTCCCTCACCGGTGCGGCGGGAATGCGATGGGCTTCGGTCAGCGAGATGATCTCGGCCTTGTTGTGGCGGCGGGTCCAGTCCTCGACGATGCCATCGACCTCTTCCATGCGCTGGCTCCGTTGCGCTGCGCAGGCATAGCGGCTGTCTTCAAGGAGGTCGGGGCGCTGCATCACTTGCGCCAATCGCGCCCAGTGCGTTTCCTTGACGCAGGCGATCGCGACCCAGCCGTCACTGGCCTCGAACACCGAGTAGGGACACAGCGCCATGCCGCCGTGGCGGTTGCCTGTGCCGCGAGGCGGCTGGCCCGAGTCGTAGAGCATGGCCAGACTGGAGGCCAGCGTGGGATAGATGGTTTCCTGCATGGCAACCTCCACCAAACGCCCTTTCCCGGTGCGGGTGCGCTCCACCAGCGCGGTCACCGCGGCCCCATAAAGATGCACCCCCGCCAGGAAGTCCGCGAACGCCGGTCCGGCCTTGAGGGGCGGGCCGTCAGGAAAGCCGGTAATGCTCATGGCGCCGGAAACGGCCTGCACGCTGATGTCCATGGCAAGACGGTCGCGATCCGGCCCGCTCAGGCCGAAGCCAGTGCCAGAGGCATAGACGAGCCGGGGATTGATCGTCTTCAGCGTCTGCCAGCCCACGCCGAGCTTGTCCATGACACCGGGGGCATAGTTCTCGATCAGCACGTCGGCATCCCGCACCAGCTCAGTCAGCACGTCGCGGCCGGCGGCCGACTTGAGATTGAGCGTCATGCTGCGCTTGTTCGTATTCAACATGGCGAACGGCAGCAAAGCGCCCTTGGAGACCGCGGCGCGCGAGCGCACCGGGTCCCCCGTCGGGGGCTCGATCTTGATCACCTCCGCACCGGCTTTCGCCATCAGGAAGGTCGCATAGGGGCCAAGGTAAGCCTGGCTCAGATCGAGGACGGTGATGTCGGCCAGCGGCATGCAGGCAGCTTCAGTGGGATGCATGGTGATGACCCTGACTAACGGTTTTGCCAGTTGGGCTTGCGCTTTTCTGCAAAGGCGCGTGGCCCTTCGATAAAGTCCTCGCTCTCCATCAACGTCATGATCGCGGGGTACTGGGTCCGATATGCCGTTTCGATGTCGGGCGCGGCCAGGCCGCGCAGCGCGGCGTTCTTTGTCGCCCGAATGGAGATCGGTGCGCATTCCAGAATCTGCTGGGCCCACCGCCGTGCGGCAGTCATGGCCTGCCCGGCCGGTGCAACCTCATTGACGAACCCCAGTGCCAGGCCCTCTTCGGCGCTCACGCGCCGGCCGGTCAGCAGGATGCCCATGGCGGCTTGCATCGGCAGGCTGCGAACCAGCCTGTGCATCCCGCCGCCAAGCGCGGCCAGCCCCACGCGCGGTTCGGATAGCGCGAAGACTGCGTTCTCCGCCGCAACGACGATATCGCAGGCCAGGGCCAACTCGAATCCACCACCCATTGCAATGCCGTTGACGGCGGCGATCACCGGCTTGTTCAGGTCAAAGCGCGAAGTCAGGCCTGCGAAACCGGAGGGGATGTACTCGCGCTTGACGCCCGCGGCCGTTGCCTTCAGGTCATTCCCGGCACTGAAGGCGCGATCCCCAGCGCCCGTCACGATCGCAACCCACAAGTCCGGATCCTTGGCGTAGGCATCCCACACGGATGCCAGCTCCCTGTTCGCGGGGGAATAGAGCGCATTCATCACTTCCGGACGGTTAATCGTCACCTCGAGCACCTTCCCGTCGCGGCGCAGGTGACAGAATTTCAGATCTTCTTGCAACGATGTTCTCCTATAGACAACGACGTTGTTATGATTGGAGATGAGTGTGGGGGTGTCAAGGCGAAATCCCGCTAGGGCAAACCCCAAGGTGCAGGCTTGCGGGGGGATTGGTGGTGCGAGCGCAGGACGTCGACGTGACGGGTGACGGTCCCTCATGTCACGTCATCAACCAAGGCTTCAGCGCTGGACTCTGACGTTCGCCGGCCGGTCGCGGTATCCGGCGTCAAATCGTCAGTTTTGACGACGGACAGTCGAGGGGGACGTCACTAGACTGCTTCCCAGACGTGAGGGTAGGGGATCCCACGGTGACACCGGGTAGCGTGCGAAACATCGGTACTCGCTTGCTTCAGCGCCGCGCCGTGTGTTGCCTCGCAGTGCTGGCCGAAAGCGCACATCAAGGATAGGAACGAAAGCGATGTCTCTAAGAAATGTTGCGGCGATCACAGGGTATGCAGAGTTCAAATCCCAGAAGACCGCAGACGGGCTCACGCCCATGGGATTGACCGCGGAAATCGCGCGCAGGGCGGCGCTGGACGCGGGTGTGTCTCCCGGTGAAATCGACGGCCTGCTCGTCACCACGCCGGTGGCTGCATACAGCATGTTCTGGCCGTCTGCCGTGGCCGAGCATCTGGGTCTGAACCTGAAGTACTTCGATACGGTGGAGCTGGGTGGCGCATCGGCGGCCGGCATGGTGTGGCGCGCGGCTGCGGCGATCCAGGCAGGCCTGTGCGATCGCGTGCTCTGCCTGACCGTCGAAGTGCCGAGTGCAGACCGGAACAACAACCGCAAGGGCATGCTGCGCTCGCAAGCCGTTTCCGAATTCGAGATTCCATTTGGTGCTTCGCCGCCGAATGCCGGCTACGCGATGGTGGCGAGGCGGCACATGCATGAATTCGGCACGAAGCCGGAGCAACTGGCAAAGATTGCCGTGGATCAGCGCACGAGTGCCTTGTCGAATCCGCTTGCGCTCTTCAATCAGCACGCGCTCACGATCGATGATGTGCTGAACTCAAAAGTCATCTTCGACCCGCTGCACCTGCTGGAGATCGTCTCGCCTTGCGTGGGCGGTTCCGCGGTTCTGGTAACGCGGCAGTCCCTGGCGAACCGAGGGCCGAATCCGCCGGTCAGGCTATTGGGCGCAGGCGAGGCGGGGTCTCATCTTTCGATCACCCATCGCCAGGACATCACCACATCCTGGTCGAAGCAGTCCGCCGAAGCGGCCTTCGCCATGGCCGGCGTTTCTCCGGCACGCGTCGATGTTGCCCAGCTCTATGACTGCTACACGATCGCGGTCCTGATGGCGATCGAGGATCTTGGCTTCTGCCCCAAGGGACACGGCGGGCCATTTGTAGCGGAGCGTGACCTCACATTTGCGGGCGATTTCCCGTGCAACACCAACGGCGGCCAGCTGTCCTTCGGACAGGCAGGCGCCGCAGGCGGCATGACCCACGTCGTGGAGGGCGTGCGGCAACTGATGGGGCGCGCCGAGGCCCGGCAGGTCAAAGGGGCGACGGTCGGCGTCGTCCACGGCAATGGTGGCGTCATGTCAGACGAAGTCACGCTCGTCCTCGCAAACTGAAAAGGAAGACCCATGGCAGCCAATGAATATCGCAAGCCGCTACCGACACCGCAGCCGCATACCCGTGCGTTCTGGCAGGCAGCCAGGCAGAACGAACTCAAGATCCAGAAGTGCAAGCAATGCGGCCATGTCCAGCACTACCCGCGTGCCACATGCACGGCGTGCTGGGGTGCCGAACTGGATTGGCACACCTGTACCGGCAGGGGGACCGTCTATTCCTACACCATCGCCTATCGGTCGACCACGCCGGAGTTCGTGAACGACGATCCGTACATCGTCGCGATTGTCGAGCTTGAGGAGGGCGTGCGCATGACGACGAATATCGTGGACTGCCCCTTGGACGCGATTGGTGTCGACATGCCTGTCCAGGTCGTGTTCGATCACGTGACCGAGGAAATCGCGTTGCCGAAATTCAGGCCGGCTTAGGCTGCCTTAGAACGCCTCAGGGCGCCTGGTGACTCAGGCAACCACTGGCGAACGCAAGCTCTGCAGTCAGCCCCCTTGGCTGAGGGACAACTCATGGCTCATGGAAGGATCATGGATAACACTGATAAGCGCAGCTATTTCCGCACGGAAGTCATTGAAGATCATGTGCTGGTCATCACCATCGACAGGCCGGAAGCGCGCAATGCATTCAACCTCGCCATGGCTCTCCAGATGGAGGCGATCCTGGATCGGTTTGATGAGGACGATGCCTTGTGGGTAGCTGTCCTGCGGGGGGAGGGCACGACCTTCTGCGCGGGCCACGACCTGAAGGCCGCGGCAATCGGCGAGATCGCCCGCGCACCGAAGCGCGGCGGCTTCGGCATGATGACGCGCCCGCCGCTGAAGCCCGTGATCGCGGCGATCGAAGGCCATGCCTACGCGGGCGGTCTGGAGCTTGCCCTGTCCTGCGACATGATCGTCGCCTCGGATGAGACCCGGTTCGCCTTGACCGAGGTGAAGCGCGGCCTGGTTGCCACTGGCGGGGGATGCTTCCGCCTGCACAAGCGGATTCCGTATCACCTGGCCATGGAGATGATCCTGACCGGAGAGCCACGCAGCGCGGCCGAAATGCAGGGGCATGGCCTGCTGGCGAAGGTCACGGCGCCAGGCAAGACGTTCGAAGCGGCGCTCGAACTGGCGCGCAAGGTGATCGCCAATGCCCCGATCGCTGTTCGCGCCTCCAAGGAAATCGTGTCGCGCTCGCAGGCGGAAGGCTGGACCGAGGAGGAAAGTTGGTCGAAGCAGCGAGGACCGGCGGGCCGCAACGCCGAGTCCGAAGACAAGCGGGAAGGACTTGCTGCGTTTGCCGAAAAGCGCAGCCCGGTCTGGAAGAACCGCTAGCCGCGCGCCACCGATCGAAGATGGGAGCAGACCCAATGAAGGTGAATGGCATGCTGCATGGCGTCGATCCGTCTGGCAAGTCCCCGCACTGTAAACCGCTTGCCGGCGTCCGTGTCCTTGAGCTCGCGCGGGACGCCACGGTCTCGTCCTGTGCCTCGATACTGTCGCACCTTGGTGCCGAAGTCTTGCAGCTCGTGCCGCCGACGCCCGCGCATTCCGTTCCCGCCGGTGCAGGCGATGGCGCCTCCGGCGAAGGTCATAACGACGGCGCGAACGCGCGTGGGTCGTCGTCGGGACAACCACACTCGCTGACGATTGACTTTGCCGGGCCGGCGGAGCGCGAACTCATTCTCCAGCTCGCCAAGGAATGCGACGTGTTTCTCGGCAACCCCGACGTTGTGCAGATGACGCGTTGTGGCCTGGACTATGAGGCGGTGTGGAAAGTCAATCGTCGCATCATTTATCTTCTTCAGTCGGAGTGCGGGCAGGGGGAAGACTCTGCACACGCAGAGTCATCTCAGAGCGGGCTCCATGGTGCGATCGCCGTGCTCGGCGCCCTGCGCCATCGCGAGGTGCACGGCGGTCCTGGGCAAGCAATCGACCTTGCAGCCCGATCGTTACTGCCAGGCAAGCCCTGGTTCGCGGCAGCCCGCGATGACGCGCCGGGGACGCCGCCCGGGCAGGTTGCGCGCCACATCCTTTCCGACTGGCTCAGCCTGTCAAAAGAGCAGCTCACATGTCTGGTGAATGACGGCGTGATCTGATCGCCTTGCCTAAGGAGCACTTGACTATGAAGAAAGAAAACGGCCCCATGCTGGAGGGGATTCGCGTCGTCGACATGTCGACCGTGATCTTCGGGCCATATTGCACGCAGATCCTGGCTGACATGGGCGCGGATGTCATCAAGATCGAGCCGGCCGAAGGGGACTCGATGCGCCATACCGGCCGCGTCGCCGAGACGCCTGGCATGAGCGGCACGCATATGACGATCAACCGCGGGAAGCGCTCCGTCACGTGGGACCTGCGTAGTGAATCAGGCCGGGAGGCGATGCGCCGGCTATTGGAGTCGAGCGACGTCTTCATCCACAACGTACGTGCCGACGGTATCGCCCGGCTTGGCCTTGACTATGACGCTGTCCGCCAGATTCGGCCTGACATCATTTACGTTCACTGCGTTGGGTTTGGCATGTCGGGGCCCTATGCATCGATGCCGGCCTACGACGACGTCATCCAGGCCGCCTCCGGCATGGCTTCGCTATTGCCCAGGGTGGATGGGGACCCCAATCCCCGCTATTTTCCGATGATCATCGCGGACAAGGTGTCTGGCCTGCACGCCGCTTACGCCACGCTTGCCGCTCTGGTCCACAAGCTTCGAACCGGCGAAGGTCAGCATGTGGAGGTGCCGATGATGGAAGCCCTCACGAGCTTCACGCTGCTGGAGCACCTGGGCGAGCGCACGTTCGTACCGTCTATCGGCAATATGCTGTCTCCCAGGGTCATGAATCCAAAGCGCAAGCCTGCGCGGACGAAGGATGGCTACATCGGGATCACGCCCTATTCCGATGAGCGGTGGGTCGCCTTCTTCCACGCCGTCGGCAGGAGTGGCGTGCTGGAGGACCCTCGGCTCAACTCGAAGGCGCTGCGAACCAGGCACCTTGACGTCATGTACGAACTGCTTGCAGAGGTTACCCCTGAGCGGACCACGGATGAGTGGCTAGCCCTCCTCAAGCAGGCTGGCATTCCGGCCATGCGTGTCAATGATGTGGAAGACCTGTTCGACGATCCACACCTGAAGGCAGTCGGCTTCTTCCAGGATCGGCATCATCCCAGCGAAGGCAATTACGTCGAGGTACAGCCGCCCGTCAAATTCTCCGCCAGGCCGGAGCCAAGGATTGGACCCGCGCCTCGCCTCGGGCAGCACAGCGATGACCTGCTGGACGAGCTCGGCATGACCGAACGCAAGGCTTAGACCGCCAAAGTCTTGCGGTAGCTGGTCCACAGCATCTTCGTGTGGATAAAGAAAATGGATGGAGACAAGGAAATGAGAAAGCATCGCCTGGCCGGCGCCATGCTGGGTATTGCGCTCGTGCTATGCGGCGCAAGGAGTGTGGGAGCAGCGTATCCGGACAAGCCGATCCGGCTGATTGTATCTTTCCCCGCTGGCAGCGGACCGGATCGGCAGGCGCGGTATGCCGCGATGAAACTGCAGGAACGGAACGGGCAGGCAGTCGTCGTCGAAAACCGGCCGGGGGGTAACGGCATCATTGCCGCACAGGCGGTGGTGCATGCGCCGCCGGATGGGTACACCGTCTTCTTTACCAGCAACTCGCCGGTGGCGACCAATGTCGCCATGTTCAATGCCTTGCCCTATGACCCCATCAAAGACCTTGCACCGGTTGCCAGGCTGACGAAGTCGGTGATGACGGTCGTAGTTCCAGGCGGGTCGCCCATCCGTACTGTGGCGGATCTGGTGGCGCGGGCAAAGGCCGCTCCCGGCAAGCTGAACTACGGTAGCGGTAGTCCGCTGTACCAGCTCGCGACGGAGAAGTTCCTGGTTGCAGCGGGGGTTTCCGCGGCGCACGTGCCGTACAAGGGTGCGGTGCAGGCGCTCAGTGACCTGGCCGGCGGGCAGATCGACTTTGCATTCGCCGACTACTCCATCGTCCGGCCTCATGTCCAGTCCGGAAAGCTTCGCATCCTGGCGGTGACAGGCGACAAGCGGCTTTCCATGGAGCCTTCGGTGACCACCATGCAGGAAAGTGGCTATCGCGACTTCGTCTTTGCAACGTGGATGGCGGCCTATGTTCCAGCAAAGACGCCGCCGGACATTGTCAAGAAGCTCAGCGACGATCTGCTCGCCATCTATGCGCTCCCGGAGTCCGCCCGGTTCTCCCGGCAGATGGATGGGGAAATCTTCCTTGCCGGACCGGCAGAGTTGCACCGCTTTCAATTGGCCGAGATCGAGCAGGCGAACAAGATTGTCAAGGCGGCGGGCATTCCTAAGCAGTAAGAGGACATCGGATGTGTGTGATGGCTGGTAGCGGCAGCCAAGGGATCTTTCGAGCCTTGGATATACCGAAGCGGCAATCCGGCAGTTGGAAGACAGCGGAATCACTTGAAACAGACCAGGACTGACAAAGGAAATCATGAGAACGGAAGCCGTCATTGTGGACGCGGTTCGCTCGCCTATGGCCCGAGGGAAGGCCGGCGGGGCGTTTGCCAACCTCCATCCTGTGGAGATGCTGGCGCAGGTGCTGCAGGGACTGGTGCACCGGAACGATCTCGACCCCGCGCTGGTTGACGATGTGCTGATCGGTTGCGTCAGCCAGGTTGCGGAGCAATCGGCCTTGCCAGGCCGGAACGCGTGGCTGGCTGCCGGCTTTCCGGAGCATGTGCCGGCGGCGATGATCGACCGCCGCTGCGGATCGAGTCAGCAGGCGGTGCATTTTGCCGCGCAGGGGATCATGGCCGGCGCCTATGACATCGTGATCGCCGGCGGTGTCGAGTCGATGAGCCGCGTCCCGATGGGAAGCTCGCGTGGGGGTGCCGATGGCGATGGGCCCTCCGTGCGGGCCCGCTATGCGCCCGGACTCGTCGGCCAGGGTATCTCGGCAGAGTTGGTGGCCCGGAAATGGGGACTCGGCCGGCAGGAGCTGGACGCGTATTCCGCCATGTCGCACCGCCGCGCTGCCACCGTGCAGGGAAGCGGTGGATTCGACGCAGAAATTCTCCCGATTCGCACGGAGGCTGCAATCGTCAAGGCGGACCAGACGATCCGGCCGGAGACGACGGTGGAAGGCCTTGCCCAGCTCAGACCGTCATTCCACACCGAAGCCTATGCCGAGCGATTTCCGGAAATCGAATGGAGCATCACGCCGGGAAACTCTTCCCAGATCACCGACGGCGCTTCCGCGGTCCTGGTCATGAGTGAAGCGATGGCACGGAAGCTGGGTCTGAGGCCCAGGGCTCGGTTCGTGTCCTTCGACGTGCGCGGCGATGATCCCCTGCTGATGCTGACCGCCCCGATCACGGCGACAAGGCGGACGTTGCAGAAGGCTGGCCTCGATGCCGGCGACATCGACCACTTTGAAGTCAACGAGGCTTTCGCCCCGGTTCCTCTTGCCTGGCAGCGGGAGTTCAAGGTGGATCCGGAGCGGTTGAACCCGTGCGGCGGCGCCATCGCCCTCGGCCATCCGCTCGGCGCCTCCGGAGCCCGTCTCATGACCACTATGCTCCATGCGCTGGAGCGCAGCGGTGGCCGATACGGACTGCAGACGATGTGTGAAGCCGGCGGCATGGCCAACGCCACCATCATCGAAAGACTGTAATCAGGACAACGCGCGCGCATTCGGAATGCCATGGCATGGCAGGGGGACGTTCGCCCTGCGCTGCCGGCATGCAGCCATGCAAGCGACATGTTCGATTTCCCAAGTTCGAGGTGACTTCCTATGATCGCAAGAACGCTGCTCGTTGTCGCAATCTTCGTCCTGGAAACAGTTTTCTCTCTGTGCCATGCGCAAACCTATCCATCGCGGCCCATCACCCTCGTGGTGCCCGCGCCTGCCGGTGGCACCCTGGATACCATGGCCCGCACCCTGGCACAGGAGATGGCTAGTCAGATGGGCCAGCCGGTCATCGTGGACAATAAGCCAGGGGCAGGCGGAATACTGGCCGTGCAGACGGTGACGCGTGCGGCGCCCGATGGCTACACCTTGCTGCTGACGCATTCCGCCCCAATCATCAGCACCCCCTATCTGGTCTCGAAAGTGCCCTATGACGTGCGCCGCGACCTGGCGTTCATCTCACAGATTGCCACGGGCCAGTTCGTACTGGCCGTCAATCAGCGCGTGCCGGCCACCGACATGAAGGCGCTCCTTGCCTGGGCGGCGCAGAACAAGGACAAGGTGTCCTTTGGCTCGTACGGGGTCGGCAGCTTCGCGCACCTGGCGGGCGCTTTCCTGAACCAGTCGAGGGGCCTTGACATGGTACACGTTGCTTACAAGGGAGAAGGACCGATGGTTCAGGATCTCGGCGCGGGGCATATCTCTCTGGCAATCAGCACGCTTACCTCGATGGCGCCTTACATCCAGAGCGGCAAGGTGCGCCCGCTTGCGGTGTTCGGCGACCATCGGGCCAGGAGCTTGCCGAATGTGCCGACCATGGCAGAAGCCGGCCTGGCCGACCCCGAGCTCGAGTCAGCTGCCTGGGCCGGGTTGCTGGCGCGTGCCGGCACGCCGCCGGCCATCCTTGCCCGGCTGGAGCAAGAGGCGGGCACCGCCGCCAGATCGAAGCCGATGGCAGCGCGCCTCGGCCTCTCCAACAGCGAGCCGATTGGCAACACCGGTGCCGAGTTCAGACGGGACTTCGAGGTGATCGAGCCGACCGTCAGGCGGCTGATCAGGATGTCGGGCGCCAAAGCGGAATAAGCGCGGCCATCCCGTCTGGATGGTGATCCACCCGCAACGCCATGCCTAGCTGATCAGTCCCAGCAGGCGCGCTTTCGCGACTGCCTGGGTTCGGCTATGCGTACCGAGCTTCTGGCTGATATTGCGGAGATGGGTGCGCACCGTGCTGTCGGAGACGAACAGCTTCTCGCTCATGGCCTTGTTGGAACAGCCCTCGGCGAGCAGGCGCAGCACCTTGAGTTCGGCAGCTGACAGCGGTGGCGTCGACTCACCGCTGTCGCCGGGCGTCCGCGCCCCGGGGTCATCCAGAAACGGCCCGAATCCCTGCAGCATGCGCTGCAGGAAATCGGCAAAGATGGGGTCGCGCTGAGTCGGCGGTTCGGCCTGGCTTGACCGCTCCAATCGCAAGACAATGTTGCGCGCAGGTCTGCCTTCATCCAGCACCAGGCGCATGATGCCCTCATGGCACGCGGCCTTGAGGAGGTCCCGCATCTGAGCGTTCGCCGCGGCCATGTTGCCCACGGCGTCCAGTGCCAGGCTCCTCAGCACGCGGAGCTTCATGGCGCGCCGCAGCCGGCGCTGGGACGTCGCCATTGAAATGGCCAGCTCGATGGCCGGCAGTGCCTCGCTGGCTTGGCCCGCAGCGATCTGCCAACGCAGCTGGCCCAGTTCGAGATAGTCGACATCATTGGCGGGAAGGCGCAGGTCCTGGCAGCGCTTCCAGATATCAGGGAAATTGGCGCGCTCGAGCTCCATCCGGGCTGCCATCAGATCGCCTTGCATGACCAGCAGGCGCGCGCGCTCGAGCTTTGCGTTGGCCACGGCACGGGCCGCATGCCGGTGATGGCCCAGGTACTCGAGCTCGCTGAGTAGCTGGAAGGCCTGGGGGACGTTGCCGTTGGCGACAGCAATCCGCGCCAGGGTGACGTGTCCCGTGACCATATGATCGGGCAGGCCGAGATCCTTCGTGATCGGCACATAGACATCGAGCAGGCGCGCAGCCTGCTCCAGTTCATTGGCTTCGTACAGTGCATGGGCGTAGAAGACGCCGGCCCATGCGTTGCCGGTTGTGTAGCAGTAGGAGGGAGCGCCGGTTGCGGCCACGGCCATGCGGAAGCGGGCAGTTGCCTGCCGCAGCCGGTTTTCCTGCATGTCGATCATGCCCTCGACTGACTCCGTATACATCAGGCCGAATGGGTTCGGGTTGTCGGATTGCGTGACCCTGGCCTTATCGAGGAGCTTGCGGGCTTGCTCATGTTCGCCCCTGATGGCAAAGACAACGGCCATCGCATTGGCCAGGATGCCGTCGGCAAACGAATTTCCGCTCGGAAACGACGATAACGCCGCTACGCCCACCTCATATGCGGCTTCCTGGCGATCCACGCTTGCCAGCAGCAGCGGGCGCAGGGCGCGAATGTGGGTGACGACCTCGGGATTCGTCGCCTCCTTCAGTTCCGGTTGCTCCAGGTGCCGGTTCGCATCGTGTGCGCCCCGGGTGAAATACACGGCAAGTATCTGGACCACCCGAAGAATAGGGTAGTTGGCCAGCAGGGCCGGCGGTATCGCCCCGAACCAGCGGCTGAGAAGTCGCCAGCGGCCGCTGGCCAGAAAATCGTCGGCATGGGTGGCGAGGAGAACCAGGGCACGCCCGTAGTCCTTTGCATCGATGGCATAGTCGATCGCGGGCACGGGTCGGCCTTGCTCTTCATGCCAGCGCGAAGCCGCCATCGTGAGCCGGGGAGCCTCGTTCGGCATCTCGTGCGCCAGCTGATTCCGCAGAAAGCTGGCGAACAGGCTGTGATAGCGATACGTCGGCTCCGGACCGGCGATCGAGGTGAGGAACAGGTTGGATCTTTCCAGCCGCTCCAGCATCTGCGTGCTGTCGGTGCGTCGCAGGATCGCATCGCAAAGCGCAGGGGAAAGGTGCTTCAGGACGCTGGTCCGCAGCAGAAAATTCCTGGTCGCGGCTGGCTGCCGGTTCAGGACATCCTCGCTCAGATACTCGGCTATCTCCCGGTTCGACGCCGAGAAGCGAGTGATGAAATCACTGTGCCTGACATGGCGCTCCAATGCGACGGAGGCGAGCGATATCGCAGCGACCCAGCCTTCCGTAGTCTGGTGCAGCTGACGCACCTCGTCGTGCGGTAGCGACAGGTGACGCTTCTTGTTGAAGAAGTCCACAGTCTCCTCGAGCGACAGCCTGAGCCATGAAGCATCGATTTCCACCAGTTCGCCTTGCACGCGAAGCCGGGCCAGCCCGAGATCCGGGGTGGTTCTTGTACCGATTACGATCAGTCCGCGGCGCGGGAGCTGGCTCAGGATTTCTCTGAGCAAGCCCAGCACGGCCGGTTCGTGAAGATGCTCCAGCTCGTCCAGAAAGAGCGCGAACGGCGATGGACTTCTGCCTAGCTCCTGGATCGTCTCCAACACGGTCATGGATTGCCGCGGCTCCCGATTGTCCCGCTCGTGCTGTCGGGGAGCGAGCCGGGAGACGGCCATCGCAAGATTGCCAAGAAAGCGCGAAGTATCGTTGTCCGCCGCGTCGCAGGTCAGCCAGGCGGTAGCAACGCCATTGCCTTCGAGTCGGGAACGAATCTGGGTCATGGCCGTTGTCTTGCCAAAACCGGCGGGCGCGCTGATGAGAACCACCTTGGCGGCGTGCGCGTCACAGGCCGCGTCACAGATTGACTGACGCTGGACCTGACTTGGCAATGCATTGGGGGGGGTCAGCTTTATCGCAACTGGCGGCAAAGGCCCGTGCCGCTCTCTACTGCCGATCATCTCGTTGTCTCCTGAGCGATGCACAGCGCATGCCCGCAGGTGGCCGTCAACTCCGTGGAGGATGGGTCGTTGCCCAGGCCTTGCTGCGATTATCAAATATTTCGCTTGCGTAGCACAACCATGTTCGAAGCGACGCGTGCTGGTCAATCTTGCGCGCGGCGTGTTGGCCGGCGATGGGAAAGCATGATTCGGATGGAGACGCCTCCGATCGTCAATTTTGCCGATGTGCCAGCGCGAATGCTTTGGCCATACTGGCCGCACGCCACTGATGTCTTGCCAGCGCGGGCGGGGCGGCCGCGCTGACCTGCCGTGGCCACTTCCAGTCGGCTCTGTTCCGGTATGGACTGCGGTCGGCGTCGAAGCCACGTGATATCCGCGCCGGCTTGACCGCCATCGGCGACACGCAGATACGCGGACTCAATCGAGAATAGTTATGAATCTGAACGACACCCCGCCGGGACCACCATGTGCGGTCAATCCGTTTGAAGCCTTGTCAAATCGGTATTTCCGCCCTGTGGTCTCGCCGTTGGAGATCCGGGAATGAGCCCGGACACTCTGACCGTGGATGTACTGCCATCGCATCGCTTCCATGTCGATGCACTGGTCGCGTACTTGCGCGGACGCCTGGATGGCGTGGATGAAACACTGGCCGTATCCCAGTTCCAGGGCGGGCAGTCGAATCCCACCTTCCTGCTGAGGGCGAACGGGCACAACTATGTGCTGCGCAAGAAGCCGCCTGGCAAGCTGCTTCCCTCCGCACACCAGATCGAGCGCGAATACCGCGTCCTGACGGCACTGGGCAATACCGGCGTGCCCATTCCACGAGCGAGACTCCTGTGTGAGGACGCAAGCGTGATTGGTACGCCGTTCTACGTCATGGAGCATCTTCCGGGAAGGATACTCAGTCGGGTGGACCTTGCCGGGGTACCGGCGGCAAGCCGCAAGGCTGTCTATGGGGCGATGGTGGACGCGCTGGCAAGCCTGCATCAGGTCGACTGGCGTGCGGCGGGCCTGGGCGACTTCGGTCGTCCAGAGGGCTATGTGGAACGCCAGATCGCGCGTTGGAGCGCGCAGTACCTGGCGAGCCAGACCGACGAAGTTCCGGCAATGCATGCGCTGATGGCATGGTTGGCCGCGCAAAGTCCCGTGCTGAACCGTGATGCGATTGCGCATGGGGACTTCCGGCTTGGCAACCTGATCTTTCATGCCAAATACCCGGAAGTCGTCGGCATTCTCGACTGGGAACTGGCGACGATCGGCCATCCTCTTGCAGACCTTGCCTATTGCTGCATGCCTTATGTGCTGCCTGCAGAGGTCTTTCCCAACGGTCTCCATGGCCTGGATCTGGAAGCCGCGGGCCTTCCCGGCCTGGACAGCCTGGTGTCAGCCTACGTCAGCAAAGCGGGGGATGCGGATCTTGAGCATTGGCCGTTCTTCGTCGCATTCTCGCTGTTCCGCTCGGCCGCTATCGCGCAGGGTGTCTACCACCGCGCATTGCAGGGGAATGCAGTCGGCGCCGACGCATCGGAGTTCGGTCGGCGGGCACGCCAGTTCGCCGAGGTCGGGTGGCAGGTGGCACGGCGGCGGTCGGTATGAGTTGGCATTGGCCGCGCCGCGGGCAACTTCTGTTCAAGGCCGGATCCGGTAAGGCCGGGTCGCGGCGATGGGTGGATATCCGCAGCGCCGGGCACAGCATGCCGGCGTACGCGCGGTCCAGTCCGTTTCGGAGCTCCATGGCCAGGCCTTGACGGAGTATCGGTCAGCCCCCGGCAAGTGACGTCGGAACAAGACTATTCAAAGGAGGAGACATCATCATGGACCAGTCAATTCAAATGGCCCCAACCATTGGCACGCTGCTGCTGCGCTCTGTCTGGCAGTACGGTGACCGGACTGCATTCAGCTGGGAGGGCGGATCGTTGAGCTATCGCGCCATGGGCGACCTGCTTGGGCGCATGCAGGCCGCATATGCGGGCGCGGGCTTGACCCGCAGCCATCGGGTCTGCCTGCTGACCGGCAATTCGGCCTTCGGCTGGTGCGCTGGCATGGCGGCACTTTGCAGCGGAATGATCAGCACACCGCTTCATCCCCTTGGCTCCCTTGAAGACCATCTGCTGCAGATCCAGGATTTCAATGCGGACGTGCTGGTGGTGGATGTCTCAACGCACCGGGCGCGCGGCGAAGAGATTCTCGCGGCCGCACCCGGTTTGCGCTCGGTGTTCAGTCTCGGACAGTCGGATTTCGGCAGTGATTTGCTGGCACAGGCGGAAAAGGCCGGAAGTTGTTCGCCACGTGATCTCACGCATCGGGAAGACGTTCCGTATGTCCACTATACCGGCGGATCAACCGGTCGGGCCAAGGGGGTGGTACGGGACCACGCGGCATTTACCGCGATGCTGCTGAACGGCCTGGCTGATTTCGAGATCCCGGCCGTCCCGCGTTATCTTGCCGTGGCGCCGATCACCCATGTGACGGGTACAAAGATCATGCCGACGCTCGTACGGGGTGGCACCGTCCATCTCCAGGACGGTTTCGCGCCAGACCGCGTGCTGGATGTCATCCGTCGTGAGCGCATCAACATGGCGCTGATGGTTCCAACCATGATCTACAGCCTGCTGGACCATCCCTCGCTGGGCAAGGCAGATCTGTCATCGCTGGAACTGCTGCTTTATGGCGCGTCGCCCATGTCCGCAGCTCGCCTGCATGAAGGCCTGGAGCGCATTGGCCCGGTCTTCGCCCAGCTATATGGCCAGACGGAGGCTTACCCCCTGGCCTATCTTCGGCGGGCTGACCATGATCCCGCCAACCCGGAGCGCTTTGCGTCCTGCGGCCGTCCCACGCTTGGCACCCTTCTGAAGGTGCTGGACGACCAGGACCAGGAAGTTCCAATGGGTGAAGCCGGGGAGATCTGCGTGCGAGGCATACACGCCATGCGCGAGTATCTCAACTTGCCCGAGCTGTCCGACAGTGCACTGAACAATGGCTGGTTGCACACCGGCGATATCGGGCGATTCGATGATCGCGGCTATCTCTACATCGTTGACCGGAAGAAGGACATGGTCATCTCAGGTGGATTCAATGTCTATCCGCGAGATATCGAGGACATTATCAGCACTCACCCGGCCGTGTCGATGGTGGCGGTCATCGGGGTTCCCGATCCGAAGTGGGGTGAGGCAGTTGCGGCGCTGGTGGTGCGCCGCCCTGGCGAGCAGGTCCAGGCGGAGGAGTTGGTGCAACTGGTGAAGTCGCGCAAGGGGGCCATCTATGCGCCGAAGCAAATCGAATTTGTCGAAAAACTCCCGCTTACCAGTGTCGGAAAGATAGATAAGAAAGCACTTCGCACGCGCTTCTGGGAAGGGAAAAGTCGCCAGGTATCGTGAGTCGCATCTTGGCCACGCATGACTGGGATTGAAAAAAAAGAACTAAAAGGAGGAGAACCATGAAGGCAGCACCTGGAGTGAGGCAGTACTGTTGTGCCGTTCTCGCAAGTGCGGCGGCGATTGCCGGCAGCCCTGCGAGGGCGCAGTCCACTGTCACCCTATATGGCGTCGTGGATGCCAACATCGAGTATGTGAACCATTTCTCCAGTATCAGGCCATCTGCGGCCAACGGCTTTGCAACAGGGCCGGGCCAGAACCTGGTCCGCATGAATTCGGGCGGGCTTTCTGGTTCACGCTGGGGCCTGCGTGGCACGGAGGATCTCGGTGGTGGACTGAAGAGCGTATTTGTCCTGGAGAGCGGGTTCGGTCTGGATACAGGTACGCTGCAGCAGGGCGGCCGTTTATTCGGCCGTCAGGCCTACGTGGGCATTGAACGCAGTGGGTTTGGCCGCATCACATTCGGGCGGCAATATACGAGTCTCTTCGATGCCTTCGCGAATTTTTCGCCGACCGCATACTCGACGCAGTACGAGCCAATCGCGGCGCAGACGGGTGCCAACCTTCGCTCTGACAATACGGTGAAGTACACGGGGAAATTTGGAGCGCTAGGGGCAATCGCTCATTGGTCTTTTGGCAATGGGGTCACTGGGGCAGGTGAAGTGCCCGGGCAGTTTCGTCGTGACACCGGCTACGGCGCGGCGCTTTCATACGCCGCCGGCCCGCTGGCCCTGGCCGCCGCTTATGACCAGTACAACCCTACGCTGGATACTGTGACCGGTGCGACTGGAACCATCAAGAAGGCTGGCGCAGCAGTGAGCTATGACTTCGGTCCTGCAAGGCTGATGGGCGGCTATCGTTGGGGCTCGAGCGTGAGCGCCGCGGGTGCCACAATACTTCGTGACAACTACTATTGGATCGGCGGAATCTACCAGGTAACCACGGCACTGGATCTGACGCTTGCCTACTACTACGACGACGTCAGAAATCTGGGGGGCGCCAATATCGAAAATCCGTGGCAAGTGTCGTTCATCGCAGACTACAACTTGTCCAAACGGACAGACCTTTATTTGACTGCCGCCTACGCGAAGAACGCCGGCCTGAACTTTGATACTTCGGCCAATGGCTTTTCAAACGGCTATTTCCCTGGCAGCGGCAAGAGCAGTATGCTCGGTCTCGCTGCGGGCGTGCGGCACAAGTTCTGAGCCAGCATTAAAAGGTGTCTGGTAGATCGCGTGCAGATTTCCCTTGTTGGAAAAGCCATCACGCACGGGACCGTGCGCGAAGCCCCGTGATGCTGGTCCTTATCTCGGATTGCCCGCCTGCTGTCAGGCCATTTCACTGGCAGCTTCGCCAGCCAGCGCGACTTCCGTCTCGTCGGTCACCGTGCGTTCCGCTATCGCGTTGTCGTCTCCGGAAACCATGTCGCCCAGACCGATGACGACCGTGATATTCGGCGTCCAGTTCTTGCGGTCGGTGCTGACCGCGGCAAACGTGGTCACCGTTGAGGTGTAGCACTGCGCTCTTATG
>NZ_JBIVHB010000011.1:0-33831 GCF_044748965.1 Cupriavidus sp. NPDC089707 | reverse complement strand
CGTTGATGTCGAGTACCAGTCTGGTCTCGAATTCTTCCTTGCCCCTCTGGATTGCCGTTTGCATTGCCTTGAGTTGCTTGTTCGCGAGCGCGACGAGCTTGCTGTACCTGGACTCTTCCTGGCTGGCGCGCAGTGCCTTGGCGGCGTTGATGATTTCGGTGCGGTCCACGAACATGATTGCCTTTCGAGGTGGGGAGAGAAAGCGCAGGCGCCGCACGGGCTCGACTTCAGGAGCCAGCTTTTTCGGGATGCGACGACAACTGTATAAATATACAGTGTTCGTCGTCTAACCGGCAAGGCATATCTAGAGGCAGATGGATTGCAGCTTCTGCTCGGTCTCGGCCCTCGGTCCGACCTGGGCAGGTGCGCTCGCTTCGACCGCGACGAACCGCAGCTTCGAGAATGGCCAGTTGGCCTGTGCGACCGCACACTTTACGCTTCGGATTCATGGCCGCCCCACGTGCATTTCAAGCCTGCGTACGCAGCGAACGCGCTGTGCCGTCCGCTACAGGAAACCCGCGATGCTGCAAGCCGTGCAAGCCCCGCTGGCGCCATGGCTGCAGCCGAGGCCGGTGGTGCGCTGTCGGCCTGCAAGCGTCGAACGCAGGACGCCCGGCGCGCTAATTGCCAGGTTGGCAAGCGGTCGGCTACCCGTGACGCGAACGGGATTGCCGGTGGGCTGATGCGCTGTCATTGCAGGAAAGGTATGGCAGCAAGCGCGCAGGCCCGGCAACGACGCGCGTGCCGCGGCGAGGCATAATATCCGCCTCACCGCACCGCTCCCGATCCCAAAATGGGTACATAAATGGGCACATTCAACCGCCTGCACCTGATCCGGCAAATCGACCTGTTCACGCTGCGCCTGTTCCTGTCCGCCGTCGAAGAGCAGCAGATTCAGCGTGCTGCGGCGCGGGAAAATATCGCCGCCTCGACAGCGACCAAGCGCATCCAGGACCTCGAGGACATTGCTGGCGTCAAGCTGCTCGAACGCGGCCCGAAGGGCGTGGTGCCCAGTCCGGCCGGCGCCGTGCTGGTCCACTACGCGCGCCGCATCTTCGAGAACGTGGAGGACATGCGCTCCGAGATATCGGCCTTCACCGAAGGGATGCGCGGCAAGGTCGTGGTGGCCTCGGCGCGCTCAATCATTGCGCCGTTCCTGGCCCGCGAGCTGGGCGACTATGCCCGCGATTTTCCGCTGGTGGAACTGGCCGTGCGCGAGGTGGAAAACGCTCAGATCCTGGAGGCGGTGTCCCGCAGCGATGCCGACATCGGCATGTTCGCCATGGCCCATGAACTGGAGCTCGGCGGCGTTGACGTCACGCCATACCGCCGCGACCGGCTGGTGGCCGTAGTGCCCCGGTCCCATGCGCTGGGCGCGAATGAGACCGTCACGTTCGCCGACCTGCTGTGCTGCCCGAGCGCGTGATTCCGGTCGATGCGATGTTGGGCGCCTTTCGCGTCGCGGCAAAGCGGCTGGGAAAGGAATTTGCGCCGGCGTTCAGCGTCCGCAGCGCAGGCACGGCAATCAGCCTCGTGCAGGCGGGACTCGGCGTGACGGTGCAGCCGGAGTGCCTGGTAAGCCATCAATTGTTCGATGACGTGAGCTGTATTCCGCTGGACGAACCGTGGGCCGTGCGCAGTATCCACATTGCAACGCCACGCGGACGGGTACCGAGTCCCGCCGCCGCCGCCCTGATGAAGCAACTGCTCGACCGACCCGGCGAACAGGCGCCAGCGCCGGCGCAGGACTGACGTTCCTGCTTCCCTGATCGCCGACAGGGCGGGCATTCGTGCCCGCCCTTTTTATTTCGATCGCACCGAAGCGCCGCCCGACTATCCGAGCTGGTCGCGCATGTCGAAACTGGTGGAGCGGCACAAGATCACGCATTTCGGCTCAGCGCCGACACTGATCCGGGGTCTCGCCAGCAACGAGCACGCGGCGCTGGAGGGCGACGTGTCCTCGGTTCGCCTGCTGATCACCGCCGGCGAGGGCATCGACCCGGAGCACTTCTGCTGGTTCCGGCGGACCTTCGGGCGCGGCACGCAGCCGCTGATCAACTATACGGGCGGCACCGAGGTATCGGGCGCGCTGCTTTCGAGCGTTGTGGTGCGTCCCATCCCGCCGAGCGGCTTCAACACGACCTCGCCCTGCGTGGACGTGGACGTGGCCGACGCGAGCGGCACGCCGCTGACCGGCGCGGTGGGAGAACTTGTGATCCGGCAGCCCTTCGTCGGCATGATGCAGTCGTTCTGGCACGACGCGCAGCGCTACCTCGACACCTACTGGCGCACCATCCCCGGCCTCTGGGTGCATGGCGACCTGGCGCTGCGCAGGCAGGACGGCACCTTCTTCATGATGGGCCGCTCAGATGACACGCTGAAGGTGGCCGGCAAGCGGCTGGGGCCTGCCGAGGTGGAGGAAGTCGTGCTGGAACTGCGGGAAGTCGCGGAAGCCGCTGCCATTGGCGTAGACGACAGGGACAAGGGGCAGCGGCTGGTGGTGTTCGTGGTCGGAGAACCGGGTGGCGATGTTGACGCCGACGCGGTCGCGTCCCGGGTGACCGGGCATGTCGACAAGCGTCTCGGACGGCCATTCCGTCCGAGCGCGGTGCACGTCGTAAATCAGTTGCCAAAGACGCGCAGCTCCAAGATCATGCGCCGCGTCATTCGCAGCGTGTACTGCAATACGCCGCCGGGCGATCTGTCGTCGCTCGACAACCCGGCGTCGCTCGACGAGATCCGCGCGGCATCGGGCACCAGCCCGCAGGCATGAGGCTTGCAGCAAGATGAAAGTTCTCGAAGGCATCAGGGTCCTGGATTTCGGCCGGTTCATCGCCGGTCCCTTCTGCGCGGCACTGCTCGCTGACTTCGGCGCGGACGTGATCCGCATCGACCGCATAGGCGGCAGCGAAGACCGGTTCGTCGCGCCGGTGACCAGCGAAGGCGAAGGCGCGTTCTTCCTGCAGGTCAACCGGAACAAGCGCTCGATCACGCTCGACCTCGACAGCGAGGAGGGAAGGGCGGTTGTACGCAAGCTGCTATTGACCACCGACGTGGTCGTGGCGAACATGCCGCCGCGCACCATCGCCGCGCTCGGCCTCGACTACGACAGCCTGCGCAAGGTGAAGCCAGACATCATCCTGACTGCCTCGTCTGCATTCGGTGCGGACCCCGCCGTGCGAGACCGGGTCGGTTTCGATGGCGTGGGGCAGGCGATGAGCGGGGCGGTCCATCTGACGGGCTTGCCCGATCATCCGATGAAGTCGATGGTGCCGGTGGTGGACTTCTCGACCGCACTGTGCTGTGCGCTCGGGACCATGATGGCGCTGTATGAACGCAAGGCGAGCGGCCAGGGGCAGGAGGTCGGTGCGTCGCTGCTGCATACGGCGCTCACGCTGTCCAGCGGCAGTCTGATCGAGGAAGCGCTGCGTGGGCTGAACCGGCAGGCGACTGTGAACCGCAGCCCGACCTACGGGCCGTCGGACATCTTCCGTGTGAAGGACGGCTGGATCATTGCGCAGGTGATCGGGACGGCGATGTTCAGGCGCTGGACCAACATGGTGGCCCGAGCTGATCTTCTGGATGATCCACGCTTCGCGGACGATGCTGCGCGGGGCGAGCATGGCGAAGTCCTGAGCGACATCATGTCAGACTGGTGCGCCGGCCGGACGCGCGACGAAGCACTGGCCTTGCTGGAGGAAGCGCGCATTCCCGGCGGCCCGGTGAACACGCCGCGCCAGGCGCTGGAGGACGAAGTCGTCCGCGCTTCGGGCGCATTCTACGGCGTGGAGTATCCGGGTGCTGCCGCCCAGGTGCCGCTCGTGGCCACACCGGTGTCGCTGTCGCGTACAGGACCGGCAATCGCGCGGCGTCCGCCGACGGCCGGTGAGCATACTGAGGAAGTCCTGCATGGCGCGGGCTATACGGCCGCGGAGATCGCGGGGCTGCGCGAGCGGGGCGTGATCTGAGAAGGCACAGGCAGCAAGACAGGAAGCGCCGCCCGCTGGCCAGCGCGCGAAGGTCACGCCGGCCGCACAGCGGGGAACGCTGCTGGCAGTGGAGAATGCCGTTTTCAGATCGTTTGCCGGCATGATGGCGCCGGTGGTCATGGGCTGGCTGATTCAAGGCGGCGGCGCGACGCCGGCGACGGGCTACCAGCAGGGCTTTGCGGTGAGTGGCGTCATCCTGTCTGCCGGCGCGCTGGTTGTAGGCCACCGGTTAGGAGGCCGGAGATGACTGTTTCCTGACTAAACTTCATGGCGACGAGGAAAGTAGATGCGGGAGAGTGTCATCGATCGCAGTGGGTAAGGGCCCTGGCCCTGCCCGTCAGCTCTCGGGGTCATACCCAAACTCGCGGAGTTCCTGCGAGCAGCGGCAAGCTTTGGCGATCTTTGCAGCCCACAGGATGGCGGCTTCGCGCGACGGGAGCTGCAGGACACAGAAGCCGCCGTCGAAGTCCTTTGTCTGGGGATAGGTTTCGTTTGTGACCGTGCCGTCTAAGGCGACCATGACTGGTGCGACCTCCTCGTTGATACCACCACCGAACACGTACACGCCTGCAGCCTTCGCCTCGCGCACGACCTCGCGCGCAGCTTCGCCCACGGCGGCAAAGTCCTCGGCGGGGACTTCCATCGCACTTCCAGGAAAGGAGATAAGGTATTTCGTCATCGTTCGGTCCTCCGGTTGAGGTCGGTGCTGTTTGTGAGGCATAACGTGTTATGGGGCGATGTGTAACGCGCCCTGATACGGATGATGCGCTCTAACACGTGCGGACTGGGAGTGAGCTTGCTGGAGCCAGGGGGCAATTACCGACGCCTTGCGGTCTCCCGACCCAACAACGCCTGAGCGGCGGATCACGGGTTTGCCAGGGACAGACGTCTGTCTGAATCAGACAGAATCGGATAACAGGGGCTGCTATCCCCTTGTTGGCAGGGAAGCCAATCTTCTAGGATAGATACGCTAGTCAGGCGACCGACAGCAGGAGCGCCTGGTGTGACGGTGACGAATCAAGTGACAGTTACGAAGCCTCGGGAGGTAACGGTATGTCTGCCACAAGGATTGAAATGTGCGACCACGATGGTGATGGAGTATTGACCATTCGAGATGACGGCGCCGCATTCTCGGGGGTCGCGCTCGAGCTTTCGAATCTTTTCGGTGAAGACGTGGTCGCGGATCTTGACAAGCACCAGTTGCTCGAATGGTGCGAGATGGTCGCGGCGCACCTCCGCAAACAGGGCGTTACGCCAAGCGCATGCGCTCCGGAGGGTTATGTCAACAAAACCAGTCAAAGCCGGACGAAAGAGCAGCCTGGCGTCGAGGAGCTCTTGCAGTCGGCGGCATCTTGACTCTGACGAACAGTTCTTTCAACCACCTGCCATCTTCCAGGTCAGACCTGTAGTCAACGCGTCCTGTCCCGAAGCGGATCGGCGTCGCCCCATTGCCGCTAGCGTGAGAAGGTAGCGCTTTTTTGTCCCGTGTGAGGCACTTGCAGATTGGTCCGGATATTGGGGATGGCCGCCGTAGCCCCTTGGGGAACAGACGCAATTGCAACCTCAATGCGATGCCCTGGTACAGGTGAGGAACCGTCCACGTTCGGATATCTATGCGGTGCGCGTGGCCTGCGCATTCTGGAGCGCGTCCAGCGGGTCACGGGTCAAGGCTACCTGAGCCGGCCGCCGAGCTTTTCACTGATGGATTGGGCGACTCGCCGCACCACCGGAATCAGCGCCCGCAGTTGCGCTTCGTCCGTGTAGTCGGTCGTGCCCGTGACGCTGATGGCCGCCACCGTCTGTCCGCTGGCATCGCGGATGGGTACCGCCACGCAGCAGATGCTCGGGGCGTCCTCTTCCAGGTCGAAGGCATAACCGCTGACGGCGTAGGTGCGCATGCCGGCCAGCCAGGTGTCGAGAGGAACGTGAACGTTGCCCCGCTCGGCATCGTACGCGTAGCGAGCTTTCCACTTGCCCTCGCCCTCGTCGAGAATCAGGGCCTTGCCGACGCCCGTAGAGCAGACCGGCTTGCGGCCGCCGATGCGGGAGTTCACGCTAATGGGGCGCTGCCCGCCGATCTTGTCGAGGTAGATGATTTCGTCACGGTCGAGCGTGGCGAGGTGGATGGTGTCCTTGGTTTGCTCGGCGAGCTGCTCCATGCCGGCCCGCGCGCTTCGCGTGATGTCCGAGTCGCGATAGGCGGCGAAGCCGAGTTCCAGGAGGCGGGGCCCCAGCCGGTATCCGCGGCGCGGCTCCAGGCTCAGGTAGCGTGCCTGCACCAGTGCTGACGCCAGCCGGTGCGTGGTGCTGAACGGCAGGCCGGTGCGATGGGCGATTTCCTGCACGGTCTGGGAGCCGGCGGCGACGGCATCGACGACGTCCAGGCCGCGGAAAAGCGTCTGGCTGGCAAGCGTGCGGGTGGGGGTGGTCGTGTCGGTCATGCCATAGTGTAACGCCGCCGGACAGGTGTCCGGCGGCGTCGCGGGAACTGCCGGGCGGAGGTATTCCGGACTTAGTCGTCCAGAGGCTGCCCGCTACGGTCCTTCGTGAAGCTGACCGCAATCTGCGAGATCACGCCGCACGGCATCACGAACATGCCCGCCGGCACGTAGCTGCCGCCGTAGTACGCCAGCAGGACGGTGGCATCGGTCGTCTCTTGTTTCGGGTGTTGTGTGCTGGCGTCCCATTGGTTGTGCCATCGGGACGCCAGTTGAGCTGGCAAGACTTATGCCTTGTTAAGCAGATCCAGCGCGACGTCGACGATCATGTCCTCCTGGCCGCCGACCATGCGGCGCTTGCCAAGCTCGACGAGGATGTCGACCGTCTTCAGGTCGTACTTCTTCGCGGCCACTTCAGCGTGACGCAGGAAGCTCGAATACACGCCGGCGTAGCCGAGCGCCAGCGTTTCGCGGTCGACGCGCACCGGGCGGTCTTGCAGCGGGCGGACGAGCTCATCGGCGGCGTCCATCAGCGCGTAGAGGTCAGTGCCGTGCTCCCAGCCCAGCCGGTCGGCGGCGGCGATGAAGACCTCCAGCGGCGCATTGCCCGCGCCGGCGCCCATGCCAGCCAGGCTGGCATCGATGCGGTCGCAGCCTTCCTCGACCGCCACGATGGAGTTCGCCACGCCCAGCGACAGGTTGTGGTGCGCGTGCATGCCAGTCGTGGTGGCGGGGTCGAGCACCGCTTTCAACGCGCGGAAGCGGTCGCGCACGTCCTGCATGCCTAGCGCGCCGCCGGAGTCGACCACGTAGATTGTGGTGGCGCCGTAGCTTTCCATCTTTTTGGCCTCGACCGCCAGATTCTCCGGCGTGGTCATGTGGCTCATCATCAAGAAGCCGACCGTGTCCATGCCGAGTTCGCGCGCACGCTCAATGTGCTGGCGCGAGACGTCGGCCTCGGTGCAGTGCGTGGCGACGCGCACGATGCGCGCGCCGGCCTTGTAGGCGTTATCGAGGTCGTGGATGGTGCCGATGCCGGGCAGCAGCAGCGTGGCGATCTGGGCGTGCTCGATCTCCTCAGCCACAGCTTCGATCCACTCCAGGTCGGTGTGCGCGCCGAAGCCGTAATTGAAGCTGGAGCCTTGCAGGCCGTCGCCGTGGGCGACTTCGATGGAGTCGACGCGGGCCTTGTCGAGCGCGCGGGCGATGTCCTTGACGTTCTGAATCGAATAGCTATGGCGGACGGCGTGGCTGCCGTCACGCAGTGTCACGTCGGAAATGTAGAGCTTCTTGCCGGGATTGAAAGGCATGGCGTGTCTCCTCAGACGGTCAGCGCGGACTGCGCCATGCGTTCGGCGGTAGCCAGCGCGGCGGAAGTCATGATGTCGAGATTGCCGGCATAGGCAGGCAGGTAATGGGCGGCGCCCTCGACCTCGAGGAATACCGACGTCTTCAGGCCGCTGAACTTGCCGAGGCCGGCGATGTGGAGCGGGGCGCTGGCCGGGATCTCGTCGAACTGCACCTTCTGCTTGAGGCGGTAGCCAGGCACGTACTGCTGCACGGCGGCTGCCATCTCCTCGACGGAGGATTCCACCTCGGCGCGGTTGGCGGCGTCGCTCAGCACGTAGACGGTGTCGCGCATGATGAGCGGCGGCTCGGCCGGGTTCAGGACGATGATGGCCTTGCCTTTGGCGGCGCCACCGATCACTTCAATGGCCTTCGACGTCGTTTCGGTGAACTCGTCGATATTGGCGCGCGTGCCAGGGCCGGCGGACTTGCTGCTGATCGACGCCACGATCTCGGCGTAATGCACCTTCGCCACCCGTGAAACGGCCGCGACCATGGGAATCGTGGCCTGGCCACCGCAGGTGACCATGTTGACGTTGAGCGCGTCCAGGCGCTGCTCCAGGTTCACCACCGGCACGCAGTACGGGCCGATGGCCGCTGGCGTCAGGTCGATCATGCGGATGTTCGGCTTGACTTCACGCAGGCGGGCGTCGTTCTTCACGTGGGCACCGGCACTGGTCGCGTCGAAGACGACATCGATGTCATCGAAAACCGGCAGCCTGATCAGGCCCTCCACGCCTTCATGTGTCGTCGCGACACCCATGCGGCTGGCGCGCGCCAGCCCGTCGGAAGCCGGATCGATGCCGACCATGGCCCCCATTTCCAGGTGCCTGCCGTGGCGCAGGATCTTGATCATCAGATCCGTGCCGATATTGCCGGATCCGATGATCGCGGCCTTGAGTTTCTTGGTAGCCAAATGAGCCTCCTTTGGGGTAACGCTGCAGCCGGCCCTGTTTGCAGTTTCCAGGGTCAGTCGGATGTCGAACCACTTCAGGGAGCGGTTCGGCAATGCGGCCAAGCTTAACCGGAGGCGTTGAAATTATCAATTTATGAGATTACTTCTCATATATTGAGAATTAATGCGGAGAATGAGGCGCATTTTTTGCGGCCCAACTCCTGCTGAGTCAGCTCTGAGGACTATGGGCGGCGCAAGGCGAGTTGCCCTGGAATCGGCGCGTGTTGGAGTCAGCGCACATCAGAAGCGGGCCCACTGATTGCTCAGAGGCATGAGGGCCGACTAGTAGGGCGGCCGCGCCATCCGAGCGCGAGATGGGGTCCTATGGTAAGGTCGGTTAAACAAAATGGACTTCAACTGGTGCTGCTTAGGCGGCACTTTTTTGCTGTTGGAAGAGTGGGGCAGTGTGAGCGACGCGAAACAAGACATGCGGCGTACGTTGCGGACTGAGAAGGTTTCAATCAGCAGGGCCTTGCGCCTGAGCGTGCCGCCGGAAGCCAGGCCCGCGCCGGTCAACAGGAGAGACTGGCTGCGGCAGAGGAAAGAGCAATTGCAGGCTGCCCGTGCGGCTGCCAGGCAAAGGCGCGATCTGCTGAGAGCCGAAATCATGTCGGCCGCGCAGGATGTTGCCCGAGAGGAGCGCGTTGCTGCGCGGCTGGAAGCAGAACGCCTGAAGGCGGAAGCCAAGGCCGCGCAATCCTACGCGCGGGAGGACGCGCGCGCTGCCGCCAAGTTCGAGCGCAGTCAACCAACCCGCGCGGCGTCCAAACGAAAGGTGCTGGCCGAGGAAAGGCGCAAGCTTGTCTCTTACGCTGATCTCTTGCGGATGCGTGGGTGACCTGGCGGAAGTTCGACGGGACGGACCGCCGATCGGTTTCGTGGCGAGCGGCGCGGCGCTTCTGCGGGATACCCTACGTCAGGGCTCCGGGTTCGTGGCAAACCACTTCGATGTTGTGCCCGTCCGGACCAATGACGAACGCTGCATAGTAGTTCGCGTGGTAGTGCGGGCGCAGACCAGGCGCACCATTGTCTTTGCCACCCGCATCCAGCGCCGCGCGATAGAAAGCTTCGACCTGCTGGCGATTCTCGGCCTTGAATGCCAGGTGAAGATGCGCGGGCTTCTCCTCGGTTTGGAACAGGCACAATGAAGCCGTACTCTTCGAGCTAAGCTCGACACCGTACGCCGGCGGCCCCTCCGAGACAACCGCTACGCCGAGCGGTTCGAGTGCCTTGAGGAAGAACGCCTTGCTCGCTACATAGTTGCTGACTCCGAATTTGACGTGGTCAAACATGAGGCCTCCTGAAGGGTGTGGGCGTGCGCGAGAATCCTGACCCTTCCAACGACGAGACGTCCACAAGCCCGCGCCAGCCGCCGGGCTAACGGGGCACCTTTGCCACCTCGATCAGCGCATCGACCACCACCACTCCGTCGGCAGTCGCCATGACCGGGTTGAGGTCGACCGAGCGGATCGCGCCGCCGGACATATGGACCAGATTGCCGACCTGCACCGCCAGCCGGCACAGCGCGGCGGTATCGACCGCGGGCTCGTTGCGCACGCCGTGCAGCAGCGGCGCGATGCGCAGGCCGTCCAGCGCGCGGGCGACATCGCCTTCGCTGCACGGCGCCAGCAGCACGGCGGTGTCGCGCAGTGTCTCGACATACTTGCCACCGTCACCGATTAGCAGGACCGCGCCGAATACGGGATCCCAGTGCGCGCCTATCATGCATTCGCGCTGGCCGCGCGACATGCGCGCAACCACGACGCCTTCGCAATGCGCTTCCATTGCCTGCAGGGTGCGCGTCTGGGCCGTGAATGCGCTTGCCACCGCCTCGGGGTCATTGCAGTGCAGCGAGACCAGCCCATGCTCGCTCTTGTGCGGCACCTGCGGCGAACTCGCCTTGACTGCCACTGGTGCGCCGATGCGCTGCCACGCGGCCACCGCGGCGTCCACATCGCGGCAAAGATAGTGCTCCACCACCGGCATCCCGGCCGCCACAAGACGCGCAAGACTGGCGGCTTCGGTCAGCGTCGTGGTGTCCGCTGGTGACGCGGGCAAGGCAGGCGCGGCTGGCAGAGGCGGCTCAGCTTCAGCCGCGATCTGCCGCAGCCGCTGCTGGTGCGAGACCAGTTGCGAGAACGCCGCCAGCGCTTCGGCTGCGCTGGCGTAGGTTGGAACTTTGGCCTGCCGGAATGCATCGGCCACTGGCGGTTGCCATACCGCGACCGCGATAGGCTTGCCCGCGGTGTCGGCAAACGCGGCGGCGTCGCGGGCAAAGCGCGGTACGTCGTAGCCCATGCCGGAGACGGGGATATCGAGCAGGAACAGGTCGGCGGCCGGATCGCGCGCCACCACCGGCAGCACCTCGCCGAACAGCGCGCTGTTGGTCAGCAGTGCGGCGGTGACGTCGACCGGGTTGGCGGTGGCGGCAAAACCGGGCAGGCGCTCCCCCAGCGCGGCCTGCGTGGCATCGGACAGCGGCGCCAGCGTCAGCCCGCACGACGGCGCCGCATCGGCGGCCATCACGCAGCTCGCGCCGGAATTGCTGACGACCACCAGCCGCCGCCCCTCGGCCTGCCAGCCGCGCAGGTACATCGGTGCGCAGCGCGCCAGCGCGTGCGCATCGTCCACGCGCCAGATGCCATGGCGCTGCAGGAAGGCATCGACCGCGCGGTCCTCGTTGGCGATGGCGCCGGTGTGCGACGCGGCGGCGCGCTGCCCATCCTGCGAGCGTCCGGCCTTGACCGCCACCACCGGCACGTTGCGCGCCCGCGCCACGCGCGCGGCCTCGGCCAGCACCTGGGGGTCTGACAGGCTTTCCAGGTAAAGCAGCAGCAGCCGCACGCCGGGATCGTGTGCCACCGCCAGCGCCAGCTCGCTGACGGTGATGTCGGCCTGGTTGCCGGTGGCATGCATGTGGCGCACGCCGATGCCCTGGCCGCGCAGCAGCCCATAGACCATCGCCGCCACCCCGCCGCTCTGGCTGACCACGGCGACCGGGCCGTCCTGGGGCGGCACTTCGATGAAAATGGTCGAAAAGCTGGCGATGGCGCCGCTGCCGAAGTTGGCCAGCCCCTGGCTGTTGGGGCCGACCAGCCGCAGCCCGCTGGCGCGCGCGGCGCGCACCATCTCGTCCTGCTGGCGCCGGCCTTCGGCACCGGCCTCGCCGAAGCCCGACGCGATCACGATGGCTGCCGCCACGCCCAGCCGCGCGCAGTCCTGCACGGCCTGCACGGCGCCGTCGCCAGCGACGATGATGATGGCCAGTTCGGGGACTTCAGGCAGCGCGTCCAGCGTGGGATAGGCGCGCAGGCCCTGGATGGTGTCGCGCTGTGGGTTGACCGGGTAGAGCGTGCCGGCGTAGCCGTGCGTCTTCATGTAATGGATGGGCCGGCCGCCTATCTTGTGGATGTTGTCGGAGGCACCGATCACGGCGATGGAGCGGGGAGCGAGCAGGGACTGGAGGGTAGCGGTCATGACGGAAGCGTGGGGCATGCGTGAGGTGTGCGTGAGGTGTGCGTGAGTTGTGCGTGAGGGATCAGTCGACGGTGGCGCCGGATGCCTTGACGACGCGGGCCCATTTTTCGATTTCCTGGTCGAGGAACTTCGCGGTAGCTGGTGGCGATGTCCATTCCGCGGCAAAGCCTTGCGTGGCGAAGCGCGCGCGCACGTCGGCGTCGTCGAGCACGGATTTCAGCGCCGTGCCAAGCGTATCGAGCACCGCGGGCGGCGTGCCGGCGGGCGCCAGCAGCGCGTTCCAGGCGCTGGTCTCGTAGCCCGGCAGGCCTGACTGCGCAATGGTCGGCGTCTCCGGCGCGGCCGGCGAGCGCGCCGCGCCCGTGACCGCCAGCGCCTTGAGCTTGCCGTCGCGCACGAACGGCATGGCCGACAGCATGGTGTCGAACATCACCGTGGCCTGGCCGCCCATCACGTCGGTCAGCGCTGGCGCGCTGCCCTTGTACGGCACGTGCGTCATGCGCACGCCGGCCATGCTGTTGAACAGTTCCGCCGCAAGATGGGTGGACTGGCCATTGCCGGAACTGGCAAAGGTGACCTGGCCGGGCCTGGCCCTGGCCAGCGCGATCAGCTCGGCGACATTGCCCGCGGGCGTGGCCGGCGCGGTGACCAGCACCAGCGGACCGCGCGTGAGCAGGCTCACCGGCGCGAAGTCCTTGCGCGTGTCGTAGCCGGGCCTGCGGAACAGCGTCATGTTGATGGCATGCGCGGTGGTGGCCACCAGCAGCGTGTAGCCGTCGGGCGCGGCCCTGGCTACCGCATCGGCACCAATATTGCCGCCGGCGCCGGGACGGTTCTCCACCACCAGCGGCTGGCCGAGCTTGTCCGAGAGCTTCTGGCCGACCACGCGCGCGACGATGTCGGTGGGGCCTCCGGGCGGGTAGGGCACCACCAGTCGGATCGGCTTTGCCGGGAAGGACTGCGCCAGCGCTGGCGTCATGACTGCCGCGGGCAAGGCGAGACAGGAAATCAGGGCGAGCGCGTGCCGCCGGGATCGATTCGGTGCCAAGGGAGTTCTCCGGTTGTGGGTGCCGGCTGAGGGGGAGGAGGGCGCGCGCCGGCTGGCGCCTGGAGGGCGCTATTCGCGCAGGAAACGCAGCAGCGTCCCTTCGCCAAAGCGCAGGAAGCCTGCACGCACGCGGTCGCCGATCGCCACGCCGGGCTCGGCATGGCCCATCACGCGCGGGCCTTCGTCCAGTGTGGCCAGCACCAGCGTGTAGGGCGCCAGCGCGCGGAAGGCCTCGGTCGGGGCACGGCTGATCTCGGTGACCGCATGGACCGTGGCCAATCCGCTGGCATCGCGCCAACGCAATTGCACGCTGCCGCAGGCCCGGCATGCATGCCGTTCCAGCGGTTGCCAGATCCCGCAGTCGCCGCAGCACTGGTAGCGCACCACGCCGCTATCGAGTCCGTCGGTATAAGGATGACTGACGGGATGACTCACGGGTTGGCTCATGGCATGGCCTCCAGCACCAGGCTGACATGGGACGACAGCACGCCGCCGTCGGCATGAAACAGCGCGCGGCGCCGCTTGTCACGCTGGCGTTCGCCGGCGCGGCCCGCGAGCTGGCGTGCGGCTTCGGCAAGGTGCATCAGGCCGCCCGCCACGCCGGAATGGCCGAACGCAAGCAGCCCGCCATGCGTGTTGAGCGGCAGCGCGCCGTCGCGGCTGAAATCGCCGGCGTGCAGGCGCGCGTGCGCTTGCCCGCGCGGCGCCAGTCCAAGTTCTTCCAGCAGCATGACCAGGGTGATGGTGAACGAGTCGTAGATCGCCAGGCAATCGATGCTCTCAACGTCGCCGCCGGCTTCGGCAAAGGCGCGCCGCGCAGCGTCGGCGGCGCCGGTCTGCATTACGTCGTCGATCGCGCCAAGGTGCTGGTGCCGGTGCGCCTGACCCGCGCCGGCGATGCGCACCGGCGTGCCCGCGCCGGTGGCGGTGCCGAGATCGGCGGACACGATCACCGCCACTGCGCCATCGGAAATCGGGCAGCAGTCAGACAGGCGCAGCGGTGTGGCGATCGGCCGGGCCGCGCGTGCCTCTGCCAGCGACATCGGCTCGCGCAGGTGCGCATCCGGATGGCCGGCGGCATGCTCGCGCATCAGGACCGCAAAGCCGGACAGCGCATCGGCATCCATGCCGGTTTCATGCAGGTAGCGCGACGCCAGCAGCGCGTAGTAGGCCGGCACCGAGGCGCCGTTGGGCACCTCGGCATGAGGCTCGCCGACCTGCGCCAGCGTCTGGATCGACTGGTCGCGGCTCTGGCCGCTGAGGCGGTTCTCGCCCGCGACTACCAGTACATGGCGGCAGCGGCCGGCGCGCACCAGCTCATGCGCCAGCATCGCCATCACGCCGCCGGTGGCGCCGCCCGCGGCCACGCCGTGGGCGTAGGCGGGCGTGAGCGAGGCGTATTCGCAGAAGCGGTCGGCCAGCATCAGGTGCGGCAGCGTGGTGGCATAGCCGCACAGCACGCCGTCGATGTCGGCGCGAGCCAGCCCTGCATCGGCCAAGGCGGCATCGGCCGCCTGCGCCATCAGCGTGAGCGGCGTGCTGCCCTCGATGCGGCCGAAGCGCGTGTTGCCGGTGCCGCGTATATAGGTGGTATAGGTGGCGCTCATGTCAGTGCCTGAGCAGCGGGCATTGCGACTTCGATGCCGGCATGAAGGCCTGCTCGCCCGGCACCGTCGCCACGACCTTGTAGTAGTCCCATGGATACCTGGATTCGGCCGGCGTTTTCACCTCGAACAGGTACATGTCGTGGATCATGCGGCCGTCCTCGCGGATGCGGCCGTTCCTGGCGAAGAAGTCGTTGATCGGCATCGATTTCATCTTCTTCATCACCGCGGCGGTTTCGTCGGTGCCCGCCGCCTGCACGGCTTTCAGGTAGTGCGTCACCGACGAATACGCGCCGGCCTGGCTCATGTTGGGCATCTTCTTCAGCTTCTCGAAATAGCGGCGCGACCACGCGCGGGTGGCATCGTTCATGTCCCAGTAGAAGGCTTCGGTCAGCACGAGGCCACCCGCGGTTTTCAGTCCGATGGCGTGGATATCGTTGATGTACAGCAGCAGGCCCGCCATGCGTTGCGCGTTGTTGCGCGTGAGGCCGAACTCCGATGCTGCCTTGATGGCGTTGATGGTGTCGCCGCCAGCATTGGCCAGTCCAACGACCTGCGCCTTGCTGGCCTGCGCCTGCAGCAGGTACGAGGCAAAGTCGCTGGCGCCGATCGGGTGGCGCGCGGCGCCCAGCACCTTGCCGCCGGTCTCGTTGATGACCGCGGTGGCGGAGGCCTGCAGCGTATGCCCGAAAGCGTAGTCGGCGGTCAGGAAGAACCAGCTCTTGCCGCCGCGCTGCACTGTGGCGCGCGCGGTGGTGTTGGCGAGCGCGTAGGTGTCGTAGGCGTAGTGCACCGACACCGGCGTGCACAGGTCGTTGGTAATGCGCTCGGTGCCCGGCCCCGAGAACACCACGATGCGGTTCTTCTGCCTCGCCACTTCCAGCACGGCCAGCGCCGGCGCCGAGGCGGCCACGTCGAGGATGGCGTCGACATTGCCCGTGTCGTACCACTCGCGCGCCTTGTTGGCGGCGATATCGGCCTTGTTCTGGTGATCGACCACCACCAGCTCGATCTTCTTGCCCAGCACCTTGCCGCCGAAATCGTCGATGGCCATCTGCGCCGCGGTGGCGCTGCCGCGGCCGGTGACGTCGGCATACAGGCCGCTCATGTCGAGCAGCATGCCGATCTTGACCACGTCGTCGGAGATCGCTGCCTTGGGCTGTGCGTGCGCGGCGCCGCAGGCCAGCACCGCGGCCAGCGTCAGGGTGAGGGCGCCGGGGGCCCGGCGTCGGATCGAATGACGAAGCTTCATGGTGTCTCCTCTGTCCTCTGGCTTGTTGTGGTTCCTGGTATTGGCTAGACCGTGGCGATCGGCGTCACCGGCGAACCCACCGCCCCCGGCAGCCGCAGCGGCGGCGCGGTCAGCTGGAAGCGGGTGCGGCCGTTGGCGCGCAGCCAGTCGGCCAGCTCGCGCAGGTACCACAGCTCGCCCAGCGGCAGCCCCAGCTTGAACAGGCAGTGATGGTGCAGCGGCAATAACGGGTGGTGCTTGTCGCCATCGGGGGCGGGGCGGGCCGGGTAGCGCTCGACCGCGTAGTTATCGGCGATCAGGGCGGCGATGCCGGCATCGGTGATCCACTGCAGCAGGCGGTCGTCGCGCCCGTCGAGCGCGCAGCAGCTGTGGTGCAGCACGGCTGCGTCGGGCTCGCGCTGCATCGACAGCACCACCTCGGCAAAGCCGGTGCGCAGCAGCAGCATGTCGCCCGGCTCGACCTCCGCCTTGCCGGCGTCCATCGCGCGCATCAGCTCGTCATAGCCGACATTGCGGAAGTCCTTGCCGAACACATGCGCCAGGTCCACCAGCACACCGCGGCCCTGCATGCCCTTGACGGCAAAGTTCTCGATGCCAAGCGCCTGCGCGGCGCTGTGGTCGTGGCCGCAGGGATGGGCGGCGAAATCGTCGTCGTCGGCATAGTCCACCGGGCCGACGACATGCTCGTTGGCGCGGAAGCCGTTGTAGTAGACGCGCTCGGGCCGGCCGTCGCCGTCGGCATCGAACAGCGCGCCCACGTGCGCCAGCGAATCCCACTGCGTGCTGTACTGCAGGCACATCAGCACCTGGTCGTCGCTGATCACGTCGGTGGCGGCGGGATCGACCTTGGCGAGCGGGAAGTTGAGGTAGGGGCTGTCGTCGCGGAAGGTGGGGCGCAATTGCGGCGGGTGGCGGCGCGGGTTGAGCTTGTTGCCGCCCGGGTAGTCCAGCGGCAGCGACAGGCAGAAGCTGATGCCGGCCCGCACCTCGCGCGCGCCTTTGACGACCTGCTCGGGGCCGATCAGGTTGACGCGGCCCAGTTGGTCGTCGGGGCCGAAGTCGCCCCAGTTGGAACCTTGCGGACGTTGCTTCCAGCGCATGTCATGCCTCCTCTCGCGTACGTGGCCGGGTGGCCGGCCGTGGGGTGTCAGGGTTGGTTTCTGGTTTGACGTCGGCGTGCGAGCGCCAGTGCTGGCAGATGGCGTCGGCTTCGCGCCGCAGCGCGCGCGCCATGGCGGCCTCGCGGCCGGTGATGCGCTCGTTGAGCGCCGCAATGCTGATCGCGCCCAGGGGGTAGCCGTCCGGGCCGGGCAGGGCGATGGCAATGCCGCCCATGCGCTCGACCACGACGTCCAGCAACACGGCGTAGCCGCGTTCGCGCGTGGCCTCCACATGGCCCACCAGCATGTCGCGGCTGAAGCGCGGGTAGCGGCGCATGGCCGGGGCGATGCCGTCGAGTACCGCGTCGACCTCGGCATCGGGCAGCGCGGCCAGCAGCGCCAGGCTGCCGGCGCCGATCCCCAGCGGCCGGCGGCTGCCGATGTCCAGGTAGTTGGCGCGGATCGGGAAGGTGCCCAGACGCAGTTCGATGCAGACCGATTCGCAACCGCTTGGCACCGACAGGATGGCGCTGTCCTCGAAGGCGTTGGCCAGCCGGATCAACGCCGGGCGTACCAGCGGGCGCAGGTCCGTGCGCGCCAGCGTGGCGGCATGCAGTGCCAGCCATTCGCGCCCCGGTGCAAAGGCCTTGGTGGCGGGATCGCGCTGTACCAGTCCTTCGGCCGTCAGGGTTTCGAGGAGCCGCAGCGCCGAGGCCTTGTCGACGCCGGCGGCCAGCGCCAGGTCAGTCAGGCGGCTGTTGCGGGCATCGGTCAGGGCGCGCAGCAGGCGGCAAGCCTTCTGCAGCGAGGTGCTCGGGGTGGTCACGCTGGTGGTCTCCTTGTCCGGTTTTCATCGCGTGAAACCGGTTGGAGCCGTTATAGGCCATCTGTGCCTGCCAGTCATTCTGCGCCGCCAGAAAGTTTTGCCGAATGAAATAAATTGGCTATCAGTAGGCGCATGTGCCAATTGTTGTCGTACAACATAGAGCAAACTCAATGGCCAGCAACGAAGAAGTCAGGCTTGCTCGGACAATTTGATGCAATACGTGGCGTATCAGGCTATAAAATCAGGGTAAGCCCGAGCGCCAGCCCGCTCCAGAGCCTTTACAATGTCATCAGACAACGTAACACATGGCCGGCAGATCGCCGCCTCCTGAAGAGCCTGCAATCATGAGTGAAGCGACCCCAGCGCCGGCATCGCGCCCCCTCTACATCACGATGCACCCCGACGACAACGTCGCCATCGTCGCCAACGACGGCGGGCTGCCGCCCGGGACCACGTTCCCGTGTGGCCTGACGCTGGTCGAAGGCGTGCCCCAGGGCCACAAGGTCGCGTTGACGGGCCTGCGCGAAGGCGACGAGGTGATCCGCTACAACGTGGTGATCGGCTACGCGCTGAAAGACCTGCCGCGCGGCAGCTGGATCAACGAGCGCGTGATCCGCATGCCGGCCGCGCCGGAGCTGCACGACCTGCCGGTGGGCACGCGCGTCAAGCCGCTGCCGCCGCTGGAGGGCTACACCTTCGAGGGCTATCGCAATGCCGACGGCTCGGTCGGCACGCGCAACATCCTCGGCATCACCACCACCGTGCAGTGCGTGGAGGGCGTGGTCGAGTTTGCCGTGCGGCGCATCAAGGAAGAGCTGCTGCCGAAGTACCCCAACGTCGACGACGTGGTGGGCCTGGAGCACACCTACGGCTGCGGCGTGGCGATCGACGCGCCGGATGCCGGCATCCCCATCCGCACGATCCGCAATATCGCGCTGAACCCCAACTTCGGCGGTGAAGTGATGATCGTCAGCCTGGGCTGCGAGAAGCTGCAGCCCGCGCGGCTGGTCAGCGCCGGCACCATCCCGATCCAGAAGGAAGGGGAGCCCGACGTGGTCTGCCTGCAGGACGAGCAGCACGTGGGCTTTGCCTCGATGATCGATTCGATCATGGCCACGGCCGAGAAGCACCTGCAGCGCCTGAACGCGCGCCGGCGCGAGACCTGCCCCGCATCGGACCTGGTGGTGGGCGTGCAGTGCGGCGGCAGCGATGCCTTCTCCGGCGTGACGGCCAATCCCGCGGTGGGCTTTGCCACCGACCTGCTGGTGCGCGCCGGTGGCACGGTGATGTTCTCCGAGGTCACCGAGGTCCGCGACGGCATCGACCAGCTCACCGCGCGCGCGGCGACGCCCGAAGTGGCCGAGGCGCTGATGAAGCAGATGGCCTGGTATGACGCCTACCTGGAAAAGGGCAAGGTCGACCGCAGCGCCAACACCACGCCTGGCAACAAGAAGGGCGGCCTGTCGAATATCGTGGAAAAGGCAATGGGCTCGATCGTCAAGTCCGGTACCGGCCCGATCCATGGCGTCAGCGGCCCGGGCGAGAAGGTCACGCAAAAGGGTTTGATCTACGCCGCCACGCCGGCGGGCGATTTTGTCTGCGGCACGCTGCAGCTGGCCGCCGGCATGAACCTGCACGTCTTCACCACCGGCCGCGGCACGCCGTACGGGCTGGCCGAGGTGCCGGTGATCAAGGTCTCGACCCGCAACGACCTGGCCCGCCGCTGGCACGACCTGATGGACGTCAACGCCGGCCGCATCGCCACCGGCGAAGCCACCATCGAAGAGGTGGGCTGGGAGCTGTTCCACACGCTGCTGGCAGTGGCCAGCGGCAAGAAGTCGTGGGCGGAACACTGGAAAATCAAGAACGCGCTGGTGCTGTTCAATCCGGCGCCGGTGACCTGAGGCCCCTGCCTTGGAAGTCCGCAGGAGGAGGAGGGGAGGAGAGGGAGGGTGGGTGGAGAGGAAGATGACAACAGCAACGTTGTTGTTGTCATCCGCCGTACCCCAGCCTGGAACACGACTGGGTCGTAAGGTGCCTCACGAACCAGGCTGTCGTGAGTGTTGCAACGTCTTCCAGGGCCTTGCGGTCTTCGAAGCCTCGGCCATTCGTTGGGATGATCCTCAACTGCCGCGGGCATGCATTTGTTCAAACGCAAGGCACCCGACAGGAATCCAGGCATTTTCAGTGGCAAGAGCGGCACTTGTTCAACTCGGGCACACCCGCTGCTTCAGGCTGGAAGAGGACTTGCTGGATCATGAACCTCAGCGAAACCTCCAGCGCGGGCTTGCACTCGGAAATTCCACCACGCTGTGTGCCAAGGAAGGCGATACCGAGTGGGGAGAAGACGCAGATGCGGCCAAGGGAAAAATCTGCTTCCTCGGGATAGCTGAGGGTCCAGATCATTCTCTGATGCCGTGCCATATCGATGCAGGCAAATGTCGTAAACATGCTGATGGCGTCCGATGGAAGCTTATCGGTTGGCACGACCTCTGCAGCCGATAGAAAGCGCGACAAGGCGGCTCCATACTGAGGGCGTGCGGTTGCCATCCTGGCACGTGCCGTGAGTCGAACTGCATCGAGCTCGGTAATGAGCGGTTTCATATTCATCGGAGTCTCCCAGGTTTGCACGGCAGAAAGTGAACAGGAGGCCTGCTATAGGCGGTCTTAACTGCTACGAGATGGACCGACTGGCAGTCCGTCTTCCATCGTATCCATTACGCTGGTGCACAGGTGCCGCAGGAGACGGCAGCGATGCCGAATCCCGGGACGGAAAGAGGACTCTGCCGCTTGCCAACTGCATGACGAGAGCCTGCATTGCGAGGATGTCACGCGGCCGCTGCATTGCCAGGAACTGTCTGGTGCATTCATAGGAGCCAGGAACGGCGCCATGGAACCACTGAAGGTTCCATTCCATCAGCGTCTCGAACTGTGAAAATGCTTTCTCGGAAAAACACAGTACGTCTGCCACACCCCTGAGGACTTCAAGGTTGACTTGCTGGGCGGCTGAAAGCTGGGCAAAGGGCAATCGATTCATGATCACGCTCCTGCATATGAGCGCCACAGTCATTGGTTCGACGATATTGCGCTCCGGGTGAAGATGCTCCGGCAGAACTTGCTGGAGCCCCGCTCGACAAATATGAAAAGAGTCCGACCCCTGCCTGTCCTGGCTTGGGAATGCATCCCAGCCACGATCAAACATCGCCATGGCTTCAAGAAGCAGCGGTATGCAATCCCGATGAGGCAAACAACGGGGGCAAACAACGGGGGGATGAGTCGCTATCTGAGGGGAATTCCGGAGCCGCCAGGCGCGTCAGCGCGCCCTTGGCCGGCTCCGGATTAATAGAGGCAGGCGAGACCTACGCCATTGAGTGGCCGCTCGCTGTCGAGTCGGCGCGGAATCGTCATTGCGGCGCCAATTTGTGAGGGCGTGGCCGCAATCTCGGAAAACGGCTGCGCATGCATGCTTCGTGAGCGCAATTTATCGAAAGCGCGCGCCGTGATATCCATCGTTCAGGTCCTCTGAAGAAGATTGATAACGAGGTTCAGGGCATCATATCCACTTCACAAGGAAAGGGCAAACCACTCCGGGCCGATGCCGTGCTGGTGGCAGTGATTGTGCCGGGCTGGTGGTTCGGCTCGTTTTAAGCGCTAGCGCAGCGATGGCAGCTGGATGCCGCTGAATGCCAGCGCCAGCCCGCCGACAAGCACCAGGCTGAGCGCCCACACCACGTCGAGGTTGAACCAGCTGCGCGACACGAATTTAAGCCCGGCATAGCGATAGACCAGCCACGCCACCACGCCGCCGGTCGCGATCATGGCAGCGGCGTGCACGACGGAGACGATCAGCGCCATGGAGACATTGGCGCCCATCAGCGTGGCGGCGGCTTTGTGGCCGGGGTCTTCGTCGGCGCGGCACAATCCGAGATAGATCGGCACCAGCATCAGCCCGGCGCCATGCGCGATTGCCACGGCGAAGGACCATAGCGCCAGGCGCGACGGCGCAATGCGCGCCAGCGCGCGCGGATGGCGGCGCCAGACCAGCAGCGCCAGCCCCCAGCCGATCACCAGCAGCCCCGCGCCGAACTGCAGCGGCGCCTGCCAGCGGACCACCATGGCCAGTACGCCGAATGGCAGCATGACCGCAATCATCGCCAGCAGATGGCCCAGCGCCAGCCATCCGAGCGCCGACACCACTGCGCGGTCCTGCTGCGCCAGCAACCCGTTCGACACGGCCAGCGGCCATCCCATCGCGGGATTCAGGCCGTGATAGATGCCGCTTGCCAGGACTGCCGACCACAGGCCGGCATGCTCCCAGGAGAACGCCGTCAAGACCGGACCGACGGATAGCAGAACGAGTCAGTCGAGCAGTCGCCGCCTTCCAGCCGCACCTGGTGCGCGCGGTAGCCGTCGGGGAAGTCCAGCCAGTAGTCATCGGCCAGCGCCAGCCCGCCCTCCGGCTCGGCGCGTCCCATCACCTGCACGCCCGGCACGCCGTCGGGATAGAACTGGTTGTCCCAGGTGGAGTAGAGCGAATTGGTCCAGTAAATGCGCTTGCCGTCGCGGCTGATCTCGACCATCTGCGGGCCGCCGGCGAAGATCTTGCCGTTCGGATGCGGCGTGCGCCGTGCAATGCCGCCGAGATGGACCGAGCCCGCCAAGCGCGGCTTGCGCGGATCGGTGACGTCGTACTGGCGCATCTCGCCCGTGCCCCAGCAGGACACGTAGAGGAATTTGTCATCGAGCGACAGGTCGATGTCGGTGATCAGCGGCGGCACGGCACCGAAGCCCTGCAGCAGCGGCGGCAGCAGGTCAGCCGAGGCCGGCTCGGGCGGGATGGTCGCGGTCTTTTCCGCATGGAACTTGCCGCCTTCGCGCCACCAGGTCCAGATCGAGCCTTCCAGGTTGGTGGTATCGACCACCACGCCGACAAAGCCGTATTCCCGCACCGGATCGTGCGCGGGCCTGACTTCCAGCGCCATCTGGTGGTTGGCGCCCAGGTCGATGGTCTGCACGTTGCGCCGCGCGCGCAGGTCCCAGAAATGCAGCTTGTGGCCATACTTGTTGGAGAGCAGGTCTTCCGCCACCAGGCCGTTCTCGAACTGCGGCGGCAAGGCCCATTCGCTCGACACCATGTAATCGCGCGGCAGGTTCCACCAGAAGTCGTAGTGCTTCTCCTGCTCGCCGCGGTCGATTTCCCAGCGGCCGAGCACCTCGAAGGTCTCGCAGTCCATGATGAAGATGCCGGGCAGTCCGTCGGTGCCGTCCTGCCCCGCGCCGCCGAGCGTGCTGACGTAGATCCCTTCCGGGCCGCAATGCACGGTGTGCGGCCGCGAGTAGCCGGTCTTGCTGATGATCTCGTCCGGCTCGATGATCTTGTGGATGCGCGCCTGCGTGGGATGCGGCTTCGTGTCGATGATATAGATGCGCGACGAGCGCATGCCGGGAATGATCAGGTAGCGCCGCTCCAGGAACGCGTGGCCGGTCAGCGGCGACAGCGCGGAGGAACAGGCATTCCAGCCGAAGTGATGCAGCTCGTCGCCCTTGTTGGTCATCGGCACGGTATGCACCACCGTGCTGTAGGTGGGCGAGCCGGGCTTGACGTCGATCACGGCCAGCGCGTCGGGGCGCGAGCCGTCGGGGCTCAGCAGCAGGGTGTAGGCGAATTCTTCCGGTGGTGCGCTCATGGCGAGCTGGGGCGACGGGTAAAACGTGGGATCCGGCCGCATGTTCATGGTAAGCCCTCCTTGTTCTACCCCGGTCACATGCCGTGAGAAACGCGCAGTTCGCCGGCATGGCATGGTCCGCGCACGGAAGTGGACTTCGGGCCTACTTAGCCTAGGTCGTTCTCCAACCCTAGTCAAACGGGAGCCGGGCGCAGGCGAGCTGGCCGTGAAGAGCCGCGAATGGCCGTGAATAGCCGTGAATAGCCGCGAATGGCCGTGTATGGCCGCTTCAGCGCGCGTCGTTGATGCCAGGATCAAAGCGCGCGGCCAGCCCCCGGTCGCGGAACGCCGCCACCACAAAGTCGATGAACACGCGCGTCTTGGGCGGCAACAGTGTCTTGTTCGGGTAGTACAGCGAGATGGGCCCGCTGTCGGCATGCCATTCGGGCAGCAGCCGCACCAGCGCACCGCTTTCCAGCCATTTCGCCGCGTGCGGCGTCGGCAGCAGCGCCACGCCGTAGCCCAGCACGGCGGCGTGCGCCATTGCCTCGGGATCGTCGAAGATCATGCGCGTGCGCTGCGTGACCGGCGCCTCTTCGCCTGACTCGCTGCGCAGCGTCCATGCGCGCAGCCGGCCGGTCGGGCCGGAGCGCCGGACGATGCCGTCCATCGCGGCCAGGTCGCTGGGATGGGCCGGCATGGGCCTGCCCGCCATATAGGACGGCGATGCCGTGACGATGATGCAGGTCCGCGCCAGTTCGCGCGCGACCACGCCGTCGGTCAGTTCGATGCCGCCGCCGATGGCCGCGTCATAGCCGTCCTGGATCAGGTCCGCGGGGCGATTGTCGAAATGCCAGTCCGGCACGATCGCCGGATACCGTTGCAGGAACTCGCCCAGCAGCGGCACCAGGTGTTCGCGGCCGAAGGCGAGGGCCATGCTGACCTTGAGCGTGCCCGCGGGTTTGCCGGCGTCCTGGGAGGCGCTGGCAAAGGCATCGCGCAAGGTCGAGAACGGATCCGAAACCTGCCGCAGGAATTGTTCGCCGCTGGCGGTCAGCGTCAGCTGGCGCGTGCTGCGCTGGAACAGCCGCAGGCCCAGGTGCGACTCCAGCCGCGCCACGTTCTTGCTGACCGCCGCCGGCGTCAGGCCAAGTTGGCGCGCCGCCGCGGAAAAGCTGCCCACTTCGGCACTTCGGACAAAGGATTCGAGCAAGTTGAGGGCTTCCATGGCCTCAGCTTATACCAATGGTTGAAAAAGTTGATGCCGGCTTATGGCTACCGAAAGGGTAATCCGCGAACGATACTGGTTTCACCAACCAACCATTTCCCGGAGTCATTCATGGCCACCCTGACAGGAAAAACTGCATTCGTTACCGGCGGCGCCCGCGGCATCGGCGCGGCAATCGTGCGCCGGCTGGCGCGCGAAGGCGCCGCCGTCGCCTTCACCTACCAGAGTTCCGCCGCGGGCGCCAACGCGCTGGCCGCGGAAGTGGAAGCCGCCGGCGGACGCGCGCTGGCGCTGCAGGCCGACGCCGCCGATCCCGCCGCGCTGACCCGCGCCATCGACGGTGCCGCGCGCCAGTTCGGCAAGCTCGACATCCTGGTCAACAATGCCGGCGTGCTGCGGCTGGGATCGGTCGAAACCCTGTCGCTGGAAGACTTCGACGAGACGCTGGCCGTCAACGTGCGCGCAGTGTTTGTCGCGGCGAAGGCAGCGCTGGCACACATGGGCGAAGGCGGCCGCATCATCAACATCGGCAGCACCAATGCCGAACGCATGCCGTTCCCCGGCGGCAGCGCCTATGCGATGAGCAAGTCCGCGCTGCTGGGGCTGGTGCAGGGCATGGCGCGCGATCTCGGTCCGCGCGGCATCACAGTGAACAACATTCAGCCAGGACCGACCAATACCGACATGAATCCGGAAGCCGGCGAGTTTGGCGCCGCGCTGCATGGCCTGATGGCGCTGCAGCGGCATGCCACGCCGGATGAGATCGCCGGCATGGTGGCCTATGTCGCAGGTCCGGAAGCGGGCTTCGTGACGGGGGCCAGCCTGATGATCGATGGTGGTTTCAGCGCTTAAGCGCCGTGCCTGCGGCCCCGCGAGGCCGCAGGCGCATTCGTCTTGCCAGCCCATCCGTGTCTTGCCCGCCCGTTTGACAGTCCCCGCCTGAATCTGTTATTAATAATGATTATCATTTGCACACATTCCAGACAACTGCCTCCGCATGGCTAGCCATGCCCGCTGGGGAGCAGCGTAGCGGGCAACACCATGCGTACACCGGGATCCCTGTTCCCATCGAGCATCGCGTCGCTGTACAGCGACCACCATTCATGGCTGAAGGGATGGCTGCACCGGCGCCTGGGCAGCGCCGACCATGCCGCGGACCTGGCGCAGGACACCTTCGTGCGCTTGCTTCACAGCGAACGCGTGCCGGCCGAAATGGACGAGCCGCGCGCGTACCTGACCACGGTGGCGAAGAACCTGGTGTCGAACCACTGGCGCCGCGAGAAGCTGGAGCAGGCCTACCTGCAAGCCTTGGCGCACGCGCCGCGCGAGGTAGAGCGCTCGCCTGAAAGCCGCGCCATCGTGCTGGAAACCCTGCTGGAGCTTGACCGGCTGCTCGATGGCCTGCAGCCCGTGGTGCGGCAGGCGTTTTTGCTGTCGCAGCTGGATGGCCACACGCACGCGCAAGTGGCCGAAGCGCTGGGCATCTCGGTGCCGAGCGTCAAGCGCTATATCGTCAAGGCGTTGCAGCGCTGCTATTTCGCTGACCTGTCCTTTACCGCATGACGCGTTCCATGCCGACTTCGGATTGGTACCGCGCCAGCGCCGACGCCGCGACCGTCCCGGCCGATGTGGCCGAGCGCGCGCTGGAATGGCTGCTCGAACTGCAGGAGCAGCACGGCGCGCCGCAATGCCTGGCTGCGCTGGAGCACTGGCGTGCCGAGCATCCCGACCATGAGCGCGCCTGGCAACGCATCGAATCCGTCCAGGCGCGGCTGCTGCAGTTGTCCACGCCCGGCACCGCCGGTATCGCGCGGGCGACGCTGGCCACGCCGGCTTCCAGGCCGCGCCGCCGGGCGGTCAAGGCACTGGCGGTGCTGGTGTGCACCGGCGGGCTGGCGTGGAACCTGCGCGAGCGTTCGGCAATGCGGCAGTGGGCGGCGGACTACCGGACCGACGTGGGCGAACGGCGCAGCGTGGTGCTGTCCGACGGCACGCAAATGATGCTGAACACGGCCAGCGCGGTCGATATCCGCTTCGACGCGGCCGAGCGGCGCGTCAGGCTGCTCGCTGGCGAGATCCTGATCACGACGGCCAAGGACGCGCGGCCGTTCCTGGTCGAATCCGCGCATGGCACTGTGCAGGCGCTGGGCACGCGCTACAGCGTGCGCCAGCAGGACGGCAAGACCGATGTCTGCGTGTTCGAAGGCGCGGTGCGGATTCGCCCGCGCGACAGCGCCGGGCAGGCGGTGGTGCTGCAATCCGGCCATTGCGCCAGCTACACGGCGCAGGCGGTGGACGCGCCAACGCCGGCCCAGACCGCGGGCATTGCCTGGGCTGAAGGCTTTATCGTCGCGCGCGGGATGCGTGTGGACGCTTTTATCGCCGAGCTGAGCCGCTACAGCCGCACCGCCTTGTCATGCGATCCCGCGCTGGCCGGGCTGCGTGTGTCGGGATCGTTCCCGCTGGACGACGTCGGCAAGGTGCTCGACGCTGTCAGCGGTACGCTGGACCTGCGCACGGAAACGGTGACCCGGTTCTGGGGGCAGCGCGAGATCCGGCTCGTCCCGGCGCCGGGCGCACGGCCAGGCTGACAGCGCTGATGCCGATGCAGGAAATTTTTTGCGCAGGGCTGATCCGTTTTGCAGTCTCGCGGGTCATGGAAGTCGAGAACTCCAACTCTGCTTCCAACCGAAGGTCTGCCCATGGGTCACGTCCCGGCGCGCAAGCGCCAGCCAACCACTATTCTTCGCCGCAAACTGCTCGCCTCGCTGGTGGGGCGCATTGCCGTCGGCGCCATCGTTCCCGCCATGGCCGCCGCGCCGGCCCTTGTGCTGCCGCTGGCCGCGCATGCGCAGGCGCGCGGCGCCAACACTTACAACATTCCCGCCGGCACGCTCGAGGATGCGCTCAGCCGTTTCGGCCGCGAGGCCGGCATCATGCTGTCGTTCCGGCCTGAAGCCACGGCCGGCAAGGCCAGCGCCGGGCTGCGCGGCAACTACACGCCGCGCGGCGGCCTCGACGCGCTGCTGGCGGGCTCCGGCCTGGAAGTGGTCGAGCAGTCCAGCGTCAGCTTCCTGATCAAGGCGCCGACTCCCGGTTTCGACGGCGCGGCCACGCTGCCGGCGGTGACCGTGACGGCAACGTCGGATGACGGCCGCCTGCCCGCCGAATACGCTGGCGGCCAGGTCGCGCGCGGCGGCAGCCTGGGCGTCCTTGGCACGGTCGACGTCATGGACGCGCCGTTCAGCGTCACCAACTACACCGCGGAGATGCTGGAGAACAGCCAGGCCCGCACGCTGGCGGACGTGGTCGTCAACGAGTCGTCGGTGCGCACGCTGACTTCCACCGGCGGCTTTGGCGAGGATTTCCAGATCCGCGGCTACACCGTGTCCAGCGGCGATGTCGGGCTGAACGGCCTCTATGGCATGGTGTCGGCCAGCCGCATGCCCGCGGCGATCATGGAACGCGTGGAGGTGCTGAAGGGCCCCGGCACGCTGATGTACGGCATTGGCCCCAACGGCAGCATCGGCGGCGCCATCAATATCACCACCAAGCGCGCCGGCGACGAGCCGCTGACGCGCCTGACCACCACCTATGAAAGCAAGTCGATCTTCGGCGTCCAGGCCGATGTCGGCCGCCGCTTCGGCGAGAACAAGGAGTGGGGTGTGCGCGTCAACGGCGTCTTCCGTGGCGGCAACACCAATATCGACGACGGCAGCCAGAAACAGGGGCTGGGCGCGCTGGGGCTCGACTACCGCGGCCGCAAGCTGCGCTGGTCGCTCGATGCCTACACCCAGCATGAAGGCACCGACAACTTCCGCCCGCAGGTCGGCTTCCAGTCCACGGTGCGTTCGATCCCGGATGCGCCGTCCGGTCACCGCAATTTCTTCCCCGGCACCGAGCTGTGGCTGCATGATTCGGCGGTGATGTCGCGCCTGGAATACGACCTGACGCCCAACCTGATGGTCTATGGCGCCGTCGGCTATCGCGGCGGCAGCGCGTACCAGACTTTCCCTTCCGGCCCGGTCGATGCGCTCGGCAATTTCCGCGTCACCAATTCCTACTACGACTCGTACAGCAAGACCAGCACGGTCGATGTCGGCGTGCGCGGCACCTTCAGCACGCTGGGCGTGGGCCATACCGTGACGCTGGGCGCCACCCGGCTGGACCAGGAACTCGGGAATGCCTACATCCCCTCGTCGACCAGCGTGGCATCCAGCATCTATAACCCGTCGCCGCTGCCGCCGATTACCGCCCCGCGCATCCCGGCGCGCAAGGCGTCGGACTCGGAACTGTCGAGCCTGACGCTGACCGACACGCTGTCCTTTCTCGACGACCGTGTGCTGATCACCGCCGGCATGCGCCACCAGCAAGTGGTGCTGGACAATTACTCGACCCCCAGCGGCGCGCGCACGGCCAGTTATGACGAAAGCGCGATTTCGCCACTGGCGGGCTTCGTGATCAAGCCGCTTGCCAATGTGTCGGTCTACGGCAACTACACTGCCGGCCTGACGCGCGGCGGCGTCGCGCCCGCCACGGCTGCGAACGCTGGCGAGGTGTTCGCGCCGTACAAGTCGAAGCAGTATGAGGCCGGCGTAAAGGTCGACTGGGGCAAGGTCACCACCACTGTGTCGGCGTTCCAGATCACGCGGCCCAGCGCGGTCACCGATCCGGCCACCAACATCTACAGTTTCGACGGCGAGCAGCGCAACCGCGGCGTGGAACTGGCGGCGTACGGCGAAGTGGTGCGCGGGCTGCGCCTGATGGCCAGCGCCACCTTCTACGATGCCAGTCTGACGCAGACCGCGGGTGGCGTGAACGACGGCAAGGATGCCAACGGCGTGCCGAACCGGACCTTCAACCTAGGCGTGGACTGGGACACGCCGTGGGTGCCCGGCCTGAGCCTGAGCGGGCGCATCATCAACACGTCGTCGATGTACTTCAACGCTGCCAATACGCTGACCTTGCCGTCGTGGACCCGTTATGACATTGGCGCGCGCTACCGCACCCGCGTGATGGGCAAGCCGGTGGTGCTGCGGGCCAATATCGAAAACCTTTTCAACTCGAACTACTGGCTGGCGAGCGGCACCTATGCCACCGTGGCCGCGCCGCGCACGCTGATGATGTCGGCGCAGTTCGACTTCTAATGCCCGCAAGGCAAATCCAGGGAGGATTGATGAAAACCACCGCAACCGCTGCTTTGGCACTGCTGGCGCTGTCCGGCGCCGCGCAGGCGCACCAGATCTGGATCGAGCAGGCGCCCGGCCAGAACGCCGTGATCCGCTTCGGCGAGTTCGGCGACAACCTGCGCGAAGCCTCGCCGGGGCTGCTCGACAAGATGGGGGCGCCGAGCGCGACGCTGGTCAGCGCGAAGGGCGAGCAGCGCGCCGAGGGCGTCAAGACCGCCGCCGGCTTCACGCTGCCGTTCACCGCCGGCGGCACCGACACGGTGGTCGCCGAAGACGCGAAATACCCGCTGTTCAAGAGCAAGCAGGGCGACAAGGAGCTGGTCAACCGCTACTACCCGTCGGCCCGCTGGGTCTCCGGCTTCGCGGCGCAGGCGCCGAAGCTGGCGTTCGACCTCGTTCCCGCCGGGCAGCCGGGTGCTTTCCAACTGTATTTCCAGGGCAAGCCGCTGCCCAAGACCAAGGTCGCACTGGTGACGCAGTCCGGCTGGGCCAAGGAGAAGCAGACCGACGAGCATGGCATGGTCACGTTCGACATGCCATGGAAGGGCGCCTATGTGGCCGAGGCCAGTCACAAGGAGCAGACGCCTGGCGAACGCCAGGGCGCGAATGGTCCAGAGCGCTTCACGGGCGTGAGCTACGTGACCACGCTGACGCTGGTCAAGCCGGATGGCATCGAGCCACTGCCCGCCGGTCCGGCCGCCACGCCTAACAAGTAAGTCCAACGCTGCCAGCCAGTACGCCGGCCCCGCGCCGGCGTGCGTCAGTCTTCAGCCGTCTTGCGCAGCGCCGCGCTGACTTCGCCGTAAAAGCCCCGAAGCTTCTCCAGTTCCAGGTCCACCGGCTGCAGCGCCGGCCACAGCAGCGCCACCATGTCGCGCGCGGTTTTCTCGATATCGACCTCGCGCTGCCGCGCGATCGCATCCCACAGGATGTGTTCCATCGGCCCCAGGATGGCCGAGCGCAGCAGGCTTAGCGGCAGGTCGCCGCGGATCTCGCCATTGGTGCGGGCCCGCGCCAGCAGGTCCATCAGCGGCGCCGTGTAGCGGCGCTGCAGCGGCAGGAATACCTCGCCCAGCCCCGGCCCCTTGGCCCGGCCTTCCGACAGCACCAGCGCGCACAGCCCGGTCCCCTGGATCAGGAACAGGCGCAGGTGCGTCTTCACGTAGAACTCAAGCTGCACCTTGGTGGGCTGGCCGTGCGGCATGCCCTGTTCCAGCGTGCTGATGATCTCGTCGTACCAGTCCTCGATCACACGCACGCACAGCTCGCGCTTGCCGTGGAAATAGGTAAAGACCGTCCCTTCGGAGACGCCCAGGCGCTGGGCGATCTCGGTGGTGGTGGCGCGCTCGTAGCCAAGCTCGGCGAACACGTCGCGGCTCACGCGCAGGATGTCGCGGATGCGCTGCTCGGCCTTGGCTCCGGCGGGAACGCGGCGCCGGGAACTGGTGTCTTCCATGTTGTTGGGGTGTGGACGTCTCTCTCGTGGCGAGGATTATAGTGCGCCGCCGGCCGGAACTTGAGTAAAGCTCAAAATTATTATTGCGTTCTGCCTGCCGAGCGTGTACTTTTCACTCGTCGGCGCCACAGGCCGCATCGGCAGGCGGCAGAAGGTGCAGCGGATTTAAGGGATTTCCCTGATGCATTGCCCCGCCAGCCCATCAAAGATAATGTACACGGCATGAATTGAGTGATACTCACAAATGCCGGCGCACGGAACGCCACCGAGCTTTGGAGACCAGTATGACGATGCAGGGCGAGTCCCAACCCACCATCCTGCCCCTGGGCGGGCTGTCCCATGTGCGAGGCGAAACCGATATCCCGCTGTCCGAGCAGACGGTGCCGGAACTGCTGGCGCAGACCGTCGCCCGATTTGCGCAGCGCGATGCGGTCGCTTTCCGCGAGCAGGGTGTGCGCTGGACCTGGCAGCAGTTCGCCGAGGCTATCGATGCGCTTGCAGCGGGCCTGCACGCGCTCGGCCTGGTCCGCGGCGACCGTGTCGGCATCTGGTCGCCCAACCGCGTGGAATGGGTGGTGACGCAGTTCGCGACCGCGCGGCTTGGGCTGGTGCTGGTCAATATCAACCCGGCCTACCGGCTGTCCGAGCTGGAGTACGCGCTGAACAAGGTCGGCGTCAAGGCCATCGTCGCGGCCGAAGCGTTCAAGACCTCGCGTTACCTGGAGATGCTGCAGGCGCTGGCGCCGGAACTCGCCACCAGCGAGCCGGGCGCGCTGCAGGCCGCGCGGCTGCCGTCGCTGCGCTGGGTGATCCGCATGGGCGAGGGCGAGACCCCCGGCATGATCCGCTATGACGATGTGGTGGCGCGCGGCGCCGGCGTGGCGCGCGGGGTGGGTCGCGAATCGCTCGACGCCATCAGCGCGCAGCTCGACCGCAATGACCCGATCAATGTGCAGTTCACCAGCGGCACCACGGGCGCACCCAAGGGCGCCACGCTGACGCACCGGAATATCGTCAACAACGCGCGCTTTATCGCCATGGCGATGCGCTTCACCGAGCAGGACAAGCTGTGCATCCCGGTGCCGTTCTACCACTGCTTCGGCATGGTGCTGGCGGTGCTGGCCTGCGTCTCGACCGGCGCCGCGATGGTGTTCCCGGGCGAAGCCTTCGAGCCGGAAGCCACCATGCAGGCCGTCAGCGAAGAACGCTGCACCGCGCTGCACGGCGTGCCGACCATGTTTATCGCGCAGCTCGACCATCCGCGCTTCGGCGACTATGACTTCTCGTCGCTGCGCACCGGCATCATGGCCGGCTCGCCATGCCCGATCGAGACCATGAAGCGCGTGGTGTCGCAGATGCATATGTCCGAGGTGACGATCGCCTACGGCATGACCGAAACCAGCCCGGTCTCGTTCCAGAGCAGCACCACCGATCCGCTCGACAAGCGCACCACCACCGTCGGCCGCATCCAGCCGCACCTTGAAGTCAGGATCGTCGACGGCACCGGCGCCACGGTGCCGGTGGGCGAGAAGGGCGAGCTGTGCACGCGCGGTTACTCGGTCATGCTGGGCTACTGGGACGACGAGGCCCGCACCGCCGAAACCATCCGCGATGGCTGGATGCATACCGGCGACCTCGCCACCATCGACGAAGAGGGCTACTGCAATATCGTCGGCCGCGTGAAGGACATGCTGATCCGCGGCGGCGAAAACATCTACCCGCGCGAGATCGAGGAATTCCTGTTCCGCCATCCCAAGGTCCAGGCCGTGCAGGTGTTCGGCGTGCCGGACCAGAAGTATGGCGAGGAGGTGTGCGCGTGGATCGTGCTCAAACCGGGCGAAAGCGCCACCGAGGAAGAGATCCGCGAGTTCTGCCGCAACCAGATTGCCCACTACAAGATCCCGCGCTACATCCGCTTCGTGAACGAGATGCCCCTGACCGTGACCGGCAAGGTGCAGAAGTTCGTGATGCGCGACCAGATGGTGCGCGAGCTGAACCTCAGCGAATCCAAAACGGCCTGATCCCCACGCCGAACATCGATTACCAAGATTTCCAAGACATCACTGCCATGACTACCTTGCCCGGCCTGAAATTCGACCTCGGCGAAGACATAGAGATGCTGCGCGATTCCGTGCGTACTTGGGCCCAGGCCGAACTGGCCCCGCGCGCGGGCGAGATCGACCGCACCGACCAGTTCCCGATGGACGCCTGGAAGAAGATGGGCGACCTCGGTGTGCTCGGCATCACGGTGGCTGA
>NZ_JBIVHB010000010.1:0-250430 GCF_044748965.1 Cupriavidus sp. NPDC089707 | reverse complement strand
CACGTTTTGCTGTGCGAGCACTGATAACTTTTGAAGCAACACCGTCCGAAGACAGTGGCGTCCGCTACCCAGCGCCCACACTTATCGGTTGTTTGGTTGTTAAAGAACTTCGCTCACCGGCTTTGCCGTTCAGCGCGCTGCGTTGTCTGCAGCAGAGAAACGAAATTATGCAGAGCTTTCTTCGTTTCGTCAACCGCTGCAGCAATCTTTTTTTGCTGCAGTCAGCGCCGCGAACCTCGCTGCGCCAACCTTCCGGTCGACCCCGCAACCCTTGCTGCGTCTGCCTTGCAGCGCCGCGTTGTGTTGCGAGGGGGCGAATATTAAGCCGCGCCAGTAGGGTTGGCAAGCACTTTTTCGGAAAACTTCGAAGCCGCCAAAAAGCGCCGCCGACACCGCTTTTAATCGCATGCCGCGCGCTGTATAGAATGGAATGCCTACTCCGGCCCGCCGGGCCGCCTTCTCTTATTAGACAGGGACGAATCGATGACGATCCAAGCGACCTGGCAGCCGAGCCAGGGCAACACCATTTGCCACCTGAGCAACGGCACCGCCAAATGGCAGGCCGACCTGGATGCCTCCGCGGGCGGCGATACTAGCTACCCCAGCCCTCACGACTTGCTCGACTCCGCGCTGGCCGCTTGTACGACCCTGACACTGCAGCTCTATGCCAAGCGCAAAGGCTACGCCATCGCCGGCATCGACGTGTCGGTCGGCCATGAAGAAGCCAACGGCAGCTATACGCTGAAACGTGAGGTCAAGGTCAGCGGCGAACTGACGCCCCAGATCCTGGACGACCTCCTGCGAGTCGCCAACCGTTGCCCGGTACACAAGACGCTATCCGGACAGATCGCTATCGAGACGTCGATCGGCTGAGAACCGGCGGATTCCTCTTGTCGCCGCAAATGATAATCGTTACCATTTACATCCTCGGGTTCTGACACGACCGGAGTCAGCAAATGGGTTACCGGACACGCTTCGTGTCCGGTTTTTTCTTCCCGCTCGCCCCTCAAGCCAGAGTCGCTGACGCACTCGCTACGCATCATGTCATCGTCCTGACGCCAGCCGCGGGCTACCGTGCGGCTAACGGCCGTTACGCGCCACCCGATCGGGGGATGGCGCCGCCCGTGTGTTGGCTGTCCAACGAAGGTTGCGTCGTATTCAGGCTAATCCGGCACCGCGCGCTTTGTCTGCAATGCAGCGCCGGCTTACCATGATCGGGAAGCAAAACAAGAAAAAACGCATCCAGAAGCGTCGCGAGCGGGGGGAGTCCTTGACCAATTTCATTGAAGCATATTGCTCTCAGGTACGGCTTGCGGGCGCCACCGGCGTCATTGCCAGGCCAATCCTGGTGACGCAAGACGGTACGTACGCCATGCACTACGTACCGTGCGAATACCTGAACACGCAGGCGCAACTGGTGCTCGTCAGCACCACCCCGGGCCATGCCCATGTGCGGCTGGCAGCGTCCGTGACCGAGGAGCTGATGCGCAGCCACGCGCCGGGCCGCGTGATCCAGCGCGAGAACAAGCGTCGGGTGGAACTGGGCGGCAAGCTGGTTCGCCCGAACCTGATCCGCATGCTCGATCACTTCCGCGTGCCCGAGCTGGTCGGCCTGCCACATGCCGCGGCGCTGTGGAACGAAGGCTTCGAGCGGCTACAGCCGCTGGCCTTGCTGCCGCATGCCACCACCCGGCGCGGGCTCGCCTTCGACGGCCCCTTCGAAGATTTGATGGCAGCGCCCATGCTTCGCGAAGTCTTCGAAAACCAGTTCCTCGACATCGTCCGGCAGATGCGCACCGACGCCCTCTATATCGCGCTGGGCCGCACCGCCTGGGCCGGGCTCCGGCATGCCGTCAGCCGGCGACTGATTGCGCGCCAACAGTTGCTGGGCATGATGCCGGTACCCGCACGAGCCGGCAGCATGGTGCGCTACTTCCTGCGCGAACTGTCCGTCAGCGACCTGTCGCCGAAGGATCCCGTGCGCCATCGCGTGGGATGGCTGGACGCCGCCCATGCCGAACTGGAAGCCAGCGTCCGCAAGATCAAGGCGGCGGCAGAACCGGATCCGCATGGCACCTATCTTATCGCGTGAGCGATTGCTCGCCCTTGCGGCCTGTGATGCATAGACCCCACCAAAGTAGGGTCTTGCGAGGCCATCTGGTGTCGATAACGTCTTCTGAGGAAACTGATCTCCTCGCATTCCCGATTGGCGGCCCCACGTGGGCCGCAATTTTTTTGCGCGGCCTGCGCGCGATGCGGCCCGCCGATGGGCACACAACCTTGCATCACGCGCCCCGTCAACTAGGCCGGCGGCGGCGTCTGCACGGCGCTCTGCCGCAGTACATCCCGCAGTACATCCGACACCTGCGCCATCAGTACCGCACCATCGGCTGCGGCATGCCCCTGCGCCCGCAGCGCCTCGCGCACGCTGACCACCTTGCCGGGATCATAACGGCGGCCGCTGTCGATCGCTGCCTCGAACGCATTGGCGCGTGCGTTGATCTGAACCGGATCGGCGCTGACCAGCAGCACCGCATGGGCGAGCACCAGATGCCGCTGGCCGTCGCCGGACTGCATTGCCGCAGGTGCCCGCCGCCAGTACTGCGCGGTGCCGGCGATCTTGCGCGCCGCCTCCGGCGGCCCCCATGCAAGGTTGAAGCGGCCGTCGCAGAACGAACCTTCCACCGCCCGCCAGTGCGTCGGCACACCGAGCGCCAACAGCCCCTTGCCGATGACCTCGCACAGATGCAGGTACACCGCATCGCTTAGCGCACCGGGCGGCTGGCTGACGGCATAGGCCAGGCTCAGGTTGAGGATGCCCGGCCCTTGCGGCACCAGTCCCCCTCCCGACATGCGCAAGAACACGGGGCAGCCTTGCCGCGCGAACTCGGCACGCGCGGCCTCGAAGCCGGCGTGCCGCTGGTAGGTACGCGGCACCACCAGTGACAGCGGCGCTTCCCACAATTGCACAACCTGCTGGCCTTGCGCGGCGAGTTCGAGCAGCGCCAGCTCGTCCTGCAGCGGATCCGCGTGCGGCTGTCCGGCAGGCGCGGGCTCGACGAACACAAAAGGCATGGCGCGGCAGCGGTCGGGGGGCCGGTCGGGTAGCGATAGGCCGAGTCTAGCAAGGCTAGCCGTTGAGCGCATCGAAATAGGCCAGCGCCTTCGAAGCGTACATCGCGCCCGGCCCGCCGCCCATCTCGATATTGAGGGCCAGCACTTCGGCCAGCTGCTCGCGCGTAGCGCCGTGGCGCAGCGCCTGCGCCGTGTGGAACAGCACGCAGTCGTCGCAACCTTTCTGCACGGCCAGCGCGACCGCGACCAGCTCCTTGACTGCGGCGGGCAGGCTGCCTTCCTGCGTGGCGGCCTTCATCAGGCCCTGGAATGCGCTCATGGCTGCGGGCTGGGCCTGGGCGAGCGAGGCGAATTGCTTGTTGATCTGGGCGAGGCGGGTCTTCAGTTCTGTGCTCATGGAAACTGCCGTAGGGATTCGGTGAAGGGGAGACACAAGCGGGCGGCAGCGCATGCCACCGCCCGCGCCTCGGCATCAGCCGCCGAGGTGCTGCCTGAGCAGCGCGTTGAAGTCGTTGGCCTTCTCCATCTGGCTCATATGGCCAGCGTCGGCAAAGACCTTGACGGTGGCATCGGGCGGCGCGGCCTCGGCATGCTCGGCCGGGATGATGCGGTCCTGTCCGCCCCACACCACCAGCACGCGCTTGCCGCTGTTGGCCAGCCGCTGGCCGGGCTGCTCCTTCTGCCTGCCTCCGGCGAACAGATCCTGGCCCAGCGAGGTCAGCGCTTCAGTCACGCCATCCAGCCGCTTGTAGCGCAGCAAGTCGTCGAGCATCTGCCGGCTGACCAGCCCGGCATCCGCGAACAGCAGTTCAATGACCGGCTTCAGCTCGCGCCGCGACTGCGCATTGACGAAACCCTCCGTATAGCCGCTGTTGACCGCTTCGCCGAAGCCCACCGGCGACACCAGCGCCACCGACAGCACCCGTTGCGGCGCGTCCACGGCGAGCTGCGCCGCCACGCCGCCGCCCATGGAATGGCCGACCAGGTGCGCCGCGTCGATATTGGTCTCGTCCATGAAGCGCGCGACAAAGCCGGCCATCTGCGCCAGCGTCGTACCCGCGAGCCGCGGCGACGACTGTCCATGGCCGGGCAGGTCCAGTGCCACGACCGTGTACGTGTCGGCAAGGGGATCGAGGTTGAACAGCCAGTTGTCCAGGTCACCGCCAAAGCCGTGGATGAAGAGCACGGTCTCGGCGCCGCTGCCCTTGCGGGCGTAGCGGACCCGGATGCCGTCCACGTCGGCGAACTGGTACGCGGCGGCGGCGTCTTCCTCGTCGCCGTCGTCCGCGGGCGCTTCATAAGCCGATACATACGCGTCGATATCCGCATCGCTCACCTCCGCCGGAGCCAGCACGCCAAGCAGCGCCTTGACCGGCAGCACGTCGCCGGCCTGCGCCACCTTGCGGCGCAGCCTGCCGGCGTCCGGCGCCTCCACTGCATTGGCAATCTTGTCGGTTTCCACATCGAGGATCGGCATGCCTACGGTAATCTCGGTGCCCTCGTCGACGAGCCAGGCATTGACCGTGCCTTCCTTCATTGACAGGCCCCATTTGGGCATCACGATCGGAGTAATGGTGGGAGATTGTGCCGTTGCCATCAGTGCTTGCCTCCCTTCACGGTCTTGCGCGCGGCGGCTGCTATCTGCGCGGCGCTTGGGATGTACAGGTCTTCCAGCGTGGGCGAGAACGGCACCGGCGTATGCGGGGGGCACACCATCTCGATTCCGGCCTTGAGCGCGCCGAACGCCTGCTGCGCGACCTGTGCGGAGATATCGGTGGCGATATTGCAGCGCGGGCTGGCTTCATCCACCACCACCAGGCGGCCGGTGTTCTCGACCGACTCCAGCACCGTGTCCATGTCCAGCGGCGACAGCGTGCGCAGGTCGATCACTTCCGCTTCGATGCCTTCCTTGGCGAGCGCGGCCGCCGCTTCCAGCGCGCGGTGGACCATCAGCCCGTAGGTGACGATCGACACGTCCTTGCCGTCGCGCACGACATTGGCCTCGCCGAACGGGATCGCGTACGCGCCCTCCGGTACCTCGCCTTCCAGCCCATACAGGTTCTTGTGCTCGCAGAAGATCACCGGATCGTTGTCGCGGATCGCCTGGATCAGCAGGCCCTTGGTGTCATATGGCGTCGATGGGCACACCACCTTGAGACCGGGGATATGCGTGAACAGCGGCGTCAGCATCTGGCTGTGCTGCGCAGCCGCGCGGAAGCCCGCGCCGACCATGGCGCGGATCACGACGGGGGTTTCGGCCTTGCCGCCGAACATGTAGCGGAACTTGGCCGCCTGGTTGTAGATCTGGTCGAAGCACACGCCCATGAAGTCGATGAACATCAGTTCGGCGATCGGTCGCATGCCGCACGCCGCGGCGCCGATGGCCGCGCCCACGTAGGCCGACTCTGACAACGGCGTATCGAGCAGCCGGTCGCCATGCTTGGCATACAGTCCCTTGGTCACGCCCAGCACGCCGCCCCAGGCATCCTTCTCGCCGTCCGCGCCGGCACCGCCGACGATGTCTTCGCCCAGCATGATGACGCTGGGGTCGCGGGTCATTTCCTGGTCGATCGCCTCGTTGATCGCCAGCTTGATGCTCAGTTTGCGAGCCATGTTTGTCTCCTGATAGTTCGTTTAGCCGTCTTGTTGGCGAGCGGCGGATCAATAGCTGACGTAGACGTCGGTGAGCAGGTCTTCCGGGCCGGGCAGCGGCGCGGCCTTGGCTTCCTGCACGGCGTGCTCGATCAGCGCGGCGATTTCGCGGTCAATGGTGTCGAGTTCCTCGCGCGCGATCACGCCGGCCTGGGTCACGGTGCGGGCGAACAGCTTCAGGCAGTCCTTGTTGGCGCGGATATCGTCGAGTTCGCCGGCGGCGCGATAGGTCTGCGCATCGCCCTCGAAATGGCCGTAGAAGCGAACCATCTTGCATTCGAGCAGCGATGGGCCGCCGCCTTCGCGCGCGCGGCGGATGACTTCGCCGGCGGCCTCGTGCACGGCGAAGAAATCGGTGCCGTCGACCGTCACGCCCGGGATGCCGAAGCCGGCGGCGCGGTCGACGTAGCTGTCCACTGCCGTGCCGTAGTCGCGCGAGGTCGACTCGGCATAGCCGTTGTTCTCGATCACGAAGATCACCGGCAGGTTCCACACCGCGGCCAGGTTCAGGCTTTCCAGGAAGGTGCCCTGGTTGGAAGCGCCGTCGCCGCAGAAGGTGATGCCGACCTCGCCCTTGCCGCGGAACTTGGCCGCCAGCGCGGCGCCGCAGATCAGCGGCGCGCCCGCGCCCAGGATGCCGTTGGCGCCCATCATGCCCTTGGACAGGTCGGCGATATGCATCGAGCCGCCCTTGCCGTTGCACGAGCCGCCCTTCTTGCCATAGATCTCCATCATCATCGCCACCGGATCCACACCCTTGGCAATGCAGTGGCCGTGGCCGCGGTGCGTGCTGGCGATGCGGTCGCCATCGTGCAGGTGGTGGAGGATGCCGACGCCCGCGGCTTCCTCACCTGCGTACAGGTGGACGAAGCCCGGGATGTCGCCACGCGCGAAGTCCACGTGCAGGCGCTCCTCGAAATCGCGGATGGTGCGCATCTTCCGGTACACCGTCAGCAGCGTTTCCTTGTCGAGCGGCAGCGCGGCGCGATGTTGCGCAGGATCTTGCGAAGCTCTGGCTGTCATGTCTGTCTCCTTCGTTCTATCAAGGGTTGCACTTCAGGAAAGGCAGGTAAGCAACGGGTTGGTGCTGCGCATCAGCCGATGCTGCGCGGCATAGCGCATGCAGCCCGCCACGTCGATGCTGCGAAAAGCGTGTTCATGCAGGGTCACGGTGACTTCGTCGTCAGGGCCGAAGGCCAGCTCGCGTTCACCGTCGAGCGCAACGATGCCGCTGCGCTGGCGCACGCGGTGCGGGCGGCCGTGTTCCAGCCGTTCCCAGCCGGCCACCGGCACCGTGCATAGCAGTCCCGGCGCAATCGGTGCGCGCAGGTCGAATTCGCCCTCGCCCGGCGCGGCGAGCTCGATCGCCAGGCCGCCAGGATCGCGCCGGCCCAGCGGTTCGAGCAGGCCTGCGATGGCGGACAGGCCGATGGCCTGCGGATCGGCAAACGACACATAGACTGCGGCAAGGGTGTCGGTCTTCCACAAGGCGCGCGCGCCGATGAAGTGTTCGTGCGAGATCACCGCATCCACCAGCGCGATGTCGCGGCGAAAGCCGCCGTCGCCGTCGCGGATGACGATGTCGAGCCGCTTGTTGGAGGCAAGGGCGTACTTGTCGGGAACGCGCCCGGTGGCGTAGAGCCCGGTGGCGAGGCCGGTGATGGTGGGCTCGCGCATCTCGGGGTAGGCGTTGTTGGTGCCGGTCGACAGGCCGGCGATGGGAACGCCGCCGCATTCGCGCACCACCGCGCGGTGGGTGCCGTCGCCGCCGAGCACGATGATGGCGGCCACGCCGGCATCGGCCATGCAGCGTGCGGCATGCAGCGTGTCGTCGACACGCGCGGTCACGGGCATGTCGAGGTATTCGACGGCGGGCAGGCCAGAGTCGGGGCCTTGCCGGCGCGCCAGGTGCCGCGACAGCATGACGCGCAGCCCTTCGCGGTCCGGCATCATCAGCACGCGGCCTACGCCGCACGCCGCCAGCGCGGACAGCAGGCGCAGCACGATATTCACGCGATCGGCCAGTTGCAGGCTGTTGGCGTTGGCAATCACGCGGCGGATATCGCGCGCGGAAATCGGGTTGGCGATGATGCCGACCAGTGGCGTGCCGGCGACGGCTGCGTGCCCCATTGCCTGTCTCCTGTTGTCGTTGTGGTGACAGGCAAATTGCAATGGCTGTGCCAGTGCGCGCAGGGCGAAAAATGCGAAAAAACCGAGGGATTACCCGCAGCGGATAGGCAAAGCGGAGCGCTGCGGTGTGACAGGTGTCACAGCACAGGTGTACAGCGGGTGGACAACCGTATCGCCAGCCCGATCAGTGGACGGGCTTGCCGCCTTCGTCGTCAGCCCCGTCGCGCCGGTTAGGCGACTGGATGCCATAACGTTCCATGCGCCGGTACAGCGTCATGCGGCTGATGCCGATCTGGCGCGCGACCGCGCTCAGGTTCCAGCCGGAAGCGCGCAGGTACTGCATCAGCAGCATGCCTTCGGGCGGCAGCTGGTGCGGGTCGAACGGCGCGGCGGCGCTGTCGCCGGCGATCTCCGCAGCTTGCGGCGGTGCCGCGGGGATGGCCGCGGTCCCGAGGCCGTCGGGCAGGTCGTGCTCATCGATATAGCCGCCGGTGCAGACGGCGCGCGCGTATTCCAGCACGTTGCGCAGCTCGCGCAGGTTGCCCGGCCAGCGATGGCGATGCAGCCGCTCGCGAGCCGCCGGCGCCAGCGTCACAGGTTCTCCAGTGCCCTCCTTCAGCAGCTTCGCCATCAGCCAGTCGAGGTCGTTGCGTGCGCGCAGCGGCGGCAGCTCGAAACGGGCGCCGTTCAGGCGGTAGAAGAGGTCTTCGCGGAAGCGTCCTTCGGCCACCAGTTGCTCCAGGCCGTGGTGCGTCGCGGAAATGACGCGCAGCCGCACCGGCACGGGCCGCGCGGCGCCGACCGGCAGCACCTCGCCCTCGGCCAGCACGCGCAGCAGCCGCGACTGCAGCTCGCGCGGCATGTCGCCGATCTCGTCCAGGAACAGCGTGCCGCCGTCGGCTTCCTGGATCAGCCCGCGCTTGCCGCGCGGGCCGGCGCCGGAGAAGCTGTTGGGCAGGTGGCCGAACAGTTCGCTCTCGATCAGCGTTTCCGGGATCGCCGCGCAGTTCACCGCGATGAACGGCCCGCCGCGGCGCGCGCTGGCCTGGTGCAGGGCCTTGGCGAAGAACTCCTTGCCGCTGCCGGTCTCGCCGTGGATCAGCAGGTTGATCGGCGAATCGACCAGCCGCGCGGCGCGCTGCAATTGCTGTTGCAGCGCTGCATCGCCGCCGGTCAGGGCGGCCAGCGCCTCGGGCATGGCCACCGGCGCTTCCTTCGCAGGTGCCTGCCAGCGCAGCGCGGGCGGCATCACGCTCAGGTACAGCAACCCGCCGCTGCGGTTCAGCGCGACCAGCCGCTGCTCGCTGGGCCGGGAGTAGACGTAGTTGCCCAGGTCCTCCAGGCGGGCGCCGAACAGCGCCTCGAACCGCTGGCCGAGCACGGTGGCGCCGGCCGCGCCGCCCAGCTCGCCCTCCAGCATCAGCCGGGCGCGGTGGTTGTGGCCAACGATGCGGCCGGCTTCGTCCAGCGCCAGCAGGTATTCGGGATTGACGTCGACGAACTCAGGCGCCACGTTCAGCTTCAGGATCCAGTCGCGCCGGTGCGCGCGCAGGAAGTTGGCGTTCTCGATATGGGCGGCATAGATGCGCACCAGTTGCAACGCCAGCCCCTGGCTGTCCTTGGCGTGCGGCGAGGTCAGCGCGGAGATGTCGAGGATGGCGTGCAGGTTGCCGTGCGTGTCGAACAGCGGCGCGGCGGTGCAGGTCAGCGGGATATGGGTCGCATCGAAATGGTCGGCCTGGTGCACCGTCAGTGCCTGGCCTGTGACCAGCGCCGTTCCCACCGCGCAGGTGCCGGCGCCGCTCTCGCTCCATTCCGCGCCGAGGTAGAGGCCCGCGTGCCGCAGTGCGGCATCGGTGCGCGCATCGCCGATATAGTCGACCGTCACGCCCTGCGCATCGGTCAGCAGCACCACGTACCCCAGCGCCGCCACCTGGCCGTAGAGGCTTTGCAGGCCATGGCGCGCGATGCGGGCGAAATCGTCGATGCGTTCCTGGTGTTCACGCAGCCGCGGCTGCGGCAGGATACGCGCTTCCTGCATGCGCGAGGGATCGAGCCCGTACTGGTGCACGCAGCGCCGCCATGAGTTCTGGATGATGGCGTCGTGCGCGATCCGGTCCGCCAGCACGGCGGGCGGGGCTAGGTATGTGGTGGCCTGGACCACCGTCTCGATGTGCTCGCGTTGCCGCAGGTCCATCGCTGTCTCCTGGTCGTCGCTGCCGTCGGCCCCCGGGCATATGCTGAAGGGGCGGTCAGATCGGGCGGACTGGGCGGGCGCGTGCCTGGGTGGCCACGCCTCTGTCTGGTGTCGGCCTTCTAATGTATCCGAGCGCGTCGGCGAGATGCAAACCGGAATGGCAGACAGGAATCACGAGACGGCGGCAAGTGCACGCCGCAAGTGCGGCGTGCGCCATACCAGATGGCTCAAAGTGCGGCGTTGGCCTTCAGGCTGCGCGCCGCGCCGGCGGCGATCTCGAAGGAGCGCAGCCGCGCCTGGTGGTCGTAGATCTGGCCGGTCAGCATCAGCTCGTCCGGCTGCAGGTCATCAACAAAGCGCTGCATGCCGGCGCGCACCGACTCCGGATCGCCCACCACCGAGCACGCCAGCGAGCGGCGGATATGGTCCGCCTCGCTCTCGGTCCACAGCGACTCGATGTCGTCCACCGGCGGGCGCAGCTGCCCCGGCGTGCCGCGCACCAGCGCCAGGAACTGCTGCTGCAGCGAGCTGAACAGGCGCCGCGCCTCGTCGGCGCTGTCTGCGGCAAAGACGTTGAAGCCGAGCATCACGTACGGGCGATCCAGCGCTTCCGAGGGGCGGAAGGTGCGGCGGTAAAGGTCGACCGCCTGGCGCATGAAGCCCGGCGCGAAGTGCGAGGCAAACGCGAACGGCAGGCCCATTGCCGCGGCCAGCTGCGCGCTGAACAGGCTTGAGCCCAGCAGCCAGATCGGCACCTTCAGGCCGGCACCGGGTACGGCGCGCAGACGCTGGCCGGGGCGCACGTCATCGAAGTACGCCTGCAGTTCTTCCACGTCCTGCGGAAAGGTATCGGCGCTGTCGCTGGTCAGATGGCGGCGCAACGCGCGCGCGGTGGCCTGGTCGGTGCCAGGCGCGCGGCCAAGGCCCAGGTCGATGCGGCCCGGGTACAGCGAGGCCAGTGTGCCGAACTGCTCGGCGATCACCAGCGGCGAATGGTTGGGCAGCATCACGCCGCCGGATCCCACGCGGATGGTCTGCGTGCCGTTGGCGACATAGCCGATCAGCACCGCGGTAGCGGCGCTGGCGATGCCGGGCATGTTGTGGTGCTCGGCAAGCCAGTAGCGGTGGTAGCCCAGTTGCTCGGCATGGCGCGCCAGGTCGAGCGAGTTGCGCATGGCCTGGCCGGCGTCGCTGCCCTGCGGGATGGGGGCCAGGTCGAGTACGGAATAAGCGATGCCGTTGCTGGTGGGGAGAGAGTCGCGATTCATGTTGTGGTCTGGCGGGCGGCGTACGCCACACGTGCGCAGTCCCGCGGCAGTGCGGATGGTTCGCTATGTTAGTGAGCCTGCGCGGATCGTGCTGGCGACGGATTTGCGGCCCTGCGCGCGGAGTGGGTATCTCCCGACGGCAAGGATTGAGCCGCGCGCCGCTTGCCCTTACCATTCAGCCCGATGCGAAGGAACGATCGATGACTCTCAAGACACTGGACGGCGCGCTGGCCCTGCTGACTCACTTCACCGTGCGCCAGCCCACCTGGGGCGTGCGCGAGCTGGCCAAGCACAGCGGCGTGCATTACGCCGTGGTGCACCGCGTGCTGGCGACCTTTGCCGCCAACGGCTTCCTGGTGCAGGACGCGGCGACCGGCAAGTATTCATTGGGGCTGCGGCTGTTCGAGCTGGGGCAGGTGGTGCGCAAGAGCTTCTCGCCGGACGAGATCGTGCGCCCGGTTTTGGAGAAGCTGGCCGCGCAAAGCGGCGAGACCGTGTTCCTGTCGTGGCTCGACGGCCATGAAGGCCTGTGCGTGGGGCTGGTGCAGAGCCAGCACCAGCTGCGTTTCTCGATCGAGCTGGGCGAGCGCTTTGCGCTGTACGCGGGGGCGCATGCCAAGGCGATGCTCGCCTTCCAGGACGATGCCTTCCGCGATGAAGTCTACCGCCAGGGCATGGCGCGCATGGGCCCGCACACCACGCTGGACCGCGAGCGCATCGAGCAGCAACTGGCCGAGGTGCGCGAACGCGGCTGGGCCCACACGCGCGAGGAAGCCGCGGCCAGCGTGGCCGGGCTGGCGCTGCCGCTGTGGTCGCGCGACCGCAGCGCGGTGGTGGGCTCGGTGGCCATTGCCGGGCCGCAGCAGCGCCTGGACGAGGCCGCCGTGCCGCGGCTGCTGGAGGCCTTGCGCGACGCCAGCGGCCGGTTGGAGGACGTGATCGGCTTCGTGCGTTAATGCCAACGTTAATGCCAACGCTAATGCCAACGCTAACGCTAACGCCGGCGTTCAGGGCACCCGATCACGCCAGCAGCGCCTGTCCCACGTCGCCGCCCAGCACGCGCTGGCCGATCGCATGGCCCAGCGCCCGATAGCTCTCCCATTGCGCTTCATCGAAGAACTGGTCGCTGGTGCCTTCCTGCGGGAAGGCGGGGTGCGTGGCGCCATAGTGCCGCACGTCGGCCGGCGCCCATGACACCAGCCGTGGCTTGAGCAGCACGATGCGGCAGACCCGCGCGCGCGGCGCCGCGCATGCCGGATCGGTGCGGTACACGTTGAGCAGCACCGCGCATTTGTCGGCGGCAGGGCCGCTGGCCGCCAAACCCGGCAGGAAATCATCCGGCACGCCGAAGACGCGGCTCAGCACGGGGTGCGTGGTAGCGGCCTCGGTATCGACCACGATCTCCAGGCCATGGTCGATGCGCGCGAGGCGGATCAGGTTGGCGAGGTCGCCAAAGCGATAGTCCGGGTCGCCGCCACAGTCGCACAGCACGATCAGCGCGACGTCCCGGCCCGGACGCAGCAGCTCGTAGACACCGGTATTGTCGAAATGCCCGCCGTCCGACAGGTATTGCCAGCCGCGCCGCGTGCCATGGAAGCGGGCGCTCAGCTCGCACCCCAGGTAGTACTGCGTCCGGAACATGCCGGCGGCCAGCCATGGATGCGTGGCGCGTTCGGGATGGCGCCAGCGCGCGCCCTCGCGCCCGCCCTGGCGCGCGTGGCTGGCCGGATAGGACGGCCACCACGTGCCCAGCCGCAGGTTGGCCAGGCCCAGCAGCAGGGATGTGCCGAGCGTGGTGGCACGGCCCAGCCCCGTTGACACCGCCGCGCCCGAGATGGCGATCCAGTCCCCCACCGTGAGCGATTGCGCCAGCTTGCCCGATGAAGGCCACGACGCGTCCGGGCAGCACTGCCAGCCGTCGATGGTGAAGCGCGCATAGGCATCCGGCGCGAGGGTGGTCGCGGCGCCCGGCTGGGCTACGCTGGCGCCGGGTGCCAGGCACAGCGGCTTGCCTTTGCGGTCGCGCTGTACCAGTTGCTCGGCCGGATCGACGGTCAGGTTCAGCGTCACGTTGATCAGGTGCAGCGGCGCCAGCACGCGCGGATCGTAGTAGGCGTTGAGGCTGAGCTGGTCACCGGGCACGGGCTCCGCCACGCTGAAGCGCGCGCGCCGGCGGCGGTCCGCGACCGGATCGGGATCGGGCGCGGCAAAGCGCTCGCCGTTGGACGCCCCCAGGTAAGCACGCGTGAGGCGCGCCGCGTAGAACGGCTGCAGCGTGGAAAGGTTCAGGAACCCGGTAAAGCGGCCAGCGACCAGCGCCAGCACCAGCGCCACGACCGTCAGCGTGGCCAGCGCCGGCCCGGTGTAGGCCGTGCCGTACACCAGCCAGTCGACCGGCTCGCGGCCATCCCAGCGCACCCACAGCACCAGCCACGACCACAACACGAACAGCAGCAGCGCTACCACCGCCGCTGCCGCGCCGGCCAGCAGCGAGACCGGCAAGCGTGCCCACAGTGCGCGCCAGGCGGTGTCGGCGCTACCCTTGCGGCCTTCGTCGAGCCAGCGCGCGCCATAGCGCACCAGCCAGACCAGCACGCCCAGCACGCTCGCGGGCAGCGCCGCGCCCCACGGATGGTCGGCGGCATGCGCATACAGGTAGGCGGTTCGTGCTGCGGTATCGGCCACGCCCAATGCCGCCAGCCACAGTGTCAGCGTGACCGCCGTGCGCAGCGCGCGCGTGGCGCGCACGCGGTAGCCTGACACGGTGCGCGGCTCGCCCTGCAGCATCACCAGGCAACTCAGCACGCCCAGCCACGTCAGCACGCCCAGCGCGGCAAACAACTGCGCCGAGACCAGATCCGCACCTAGCCATTCCGACCAGCTCGCCGCGGCCAGCAACAGCAGCCCCAGGAGCGTCGCCACCATCGGCGCGGGGCTGAAAAAGCGCCCCGGCGCCTGCGGGTCGCTGGCCCGCGGGTAGACCAGCCAGTACGCCAGGCCAGGCGGCACAGCGCCGATCACTGCGGTGGCCAGCGGCAGCCACAGCCAGGGGCTCCACCAGATCGCGCACTCGCCCTGGTTCAAGGCCTGCCGCGCATCGTGCAGCAAATCCATCTCATAGCGTCCGAACCCGTACCACGCTCCCGCGGCGCCATGCAGCAGCAACGCGAGCATGGCCAGCAACACCAGCAGCGCGCTGCCGATCACGTAGTGCATGGCCAGCCAGTTGCGCACCACCAGCGCGGCGGCATAGAGGTTGTCTCCGGCGCCGGTAGGCGACAGGTAGCGGCCGTTCTCGCGCAGCCACGCGACCGCGCCGCGGCCGGGATCGGCGGCATAGGAGACCGAAGTGTGGATGCGCCCCGGCGGCTCGCATTGCAGCGTGTGGTAGGCGTCGGCCGCGGCCTGGACCGGGCCGGTGCCGCGGCGCAGGCGCCCCGGCACGAACAGACTGACGAAGAAGGCCCCAAGGTAGCCGCCGCCGCTGACAGTGGACAGGTAGTCGAACTGGGCCAGTAGCGAGGCCAGCCCAGGCACGGTCTGCGCAGCGGCGGCGGTGCTCGCTGCTGGAGTTTGAGGAGCCTCGGTGTCCGCGGTGATGGCTAAGTGGTTGGCCGGCATGTCGGTGCCCGCCATCGCCTGCGTTACGCCAAGGCAGAACGTGGCGCTGCGGATGCCGCCGCCGGACAGCGCCAGCGCCCAGTTGCGCTGGCCCTCATGCGTGCGCGGCGCGATGCCGAGCTGGCGGCGGCGATGCGCAATGCGGGCCGCTTCGTCGCCGAAAGCGTGGTCTTTCGCGTGGTCTTCCGCAGCCATGGGCGCCTCCGCCGTAGCAGTCGGTCTGTGCCAAGTATAGGCAACGGCGCATGGTCGATATTCGCCCAGACACCGAGCGCGACTGCGCGTTAACCCTGATTGTTGCGGGTCGTAGCGAGGCCTAGCATTTCTCTGTATTAGAGACGATGTCTCTCAAATAGAGACACAAAGCAGTCAGTCATGCTTAAGACCCTGGACGGCGCCCTGGCGTTGCTCACCCATTTCACCGCTCGCCAGCCCAGCTGGGGCGTGCGCGAACTTGCGCGCGCAAGCGGCGTGCATCACGCCGTCGTGCATCGCGTACTCGCCACGTTTGCCGCCAATGGCTTCCTGACGCAGGACAGCGTCGGCCGCTATGGGCTGGGCCTGCGCTGGTTCGAGCTGGGGCAAGTGATGCGCAAGACGTTTTCGCCGTCAGAAGTCGTCCAGCCCGCGCTGGAGACGCTGGCGCAGGAAAGCGGCGAAACCGTGTTCCTGTCCTGGCTGGACGGTCACGAAGGCCTGTGCACGGACATCGCCCAGAGCCAGCACCAGCTGCGCTTTTCGATCGAGGTGGGCCAGCGCTTCGCGCTGGACGCCGGCGCGCATGCCAAGGCGATCCTGGCATTCCAGCCGGAAGCGTTCCGGCGACAGATCGTCGGCCATGCGCCTGGATTGGCCGAGCAGCTGGCCCAGGTCCGCGCCGACGGCTTTTCCTATACCTGCGAGGAATCCGCGGCCACGGTGGCCGGGCTGGCAGTGCCGCTGCACCGCCGTGAGAGCCAGGCGGTCGTGGGGTCCCTGGCCATCGCCGGCCCGCTGCAGCGGCTGACGCGCGAGGCCGTGCCGCGGCTGCTGGAAGCGCTGCGCGCGGCAACGAAGACGATCGGCCCGGTGGCGGGCTTCATGCGATAGCGGCGCGCCCAGGTAACGCGCACACACGACACACAAAACCAGACAACACTACGGGGAGCGGTGGAAGACATGACCATGCCAACACAACTGAACGCGCCGGTGGCGGCGCAGCCCGCGACACGGTCGCGCTTTATGGAGCCTTTGCTGCTGCTGGTATCGGTGGCGCTGTCGGTATTCGGCGCCATGATCGGCATGCAGCTGATCGTGTCGCTGGGGATCTCGGCCAATACCTCGATCATCGGCGCGTTGATCGCGATCGTGTTCTCGCGCATCCCGCTGGAGATCACGCGGCGCTTCCGCGTGCTGGAGCGGCAGAACCTGGTGCAGACCGCGATCTCGTCGGCCACCTTCGGCGCCGCCAACTCGCTGATGATCCCGATCGGCGTGCCGTACGCGATGGGCATGCCCGAGCTGGCCACGCCGATGCTGATCGGCGCGGTGATCGCCATGTTTGTCGACGGGGCGATGCTGTACTTCCTGTTCGGCAGCAAGATCTTCCCTGCCACCGGCACCTGGCCGGCGGGCATCGCCACCGCCGAGGCGATCTGGGCCGGCGACCGCGGCGGCCGCAAGGCGGCGTTCCTGGGCCTGGGCATTGCCGTGGGCGTCGGCGGCGCATGGCTGGGCGTGCCGATGTCCGCGTTCGGCGCCGCGTTCCTTGGCAACCTCGCGGCGCTGACCATGTTCGGCATCGGCCTGCTGGTGCGCGGCTATTCGGTGGCGGTGACCGGCATCGATATCGCCAAGGCCTATATCCCGCATGGCCTGATGATCGGCGCGGGCATCGTCGCGCTGTTCCAGGTGGCCACGGAAATCCGCCGTGCGCGCCATGCGCCCGCGGCCGATGGGCGCACGATTGAAATCCCTGCCTCTCGCGCCAGCCGCATCCTGTCGGGCGGCTTTGTCATCTACCTGGCGATTGCGCTGCTGATCTCGCTGCTGGCCGGGCATGTGTCGGACATGTCGCTGGGCATGCTGGTCGTGTTCGTCCTGTACGCCGCCTTTGCCGCCTATGTGCATGAACTGATCGTCGGCATCGCCGCGATGCACTCGGGCTGGTTCCCGGCCTTCGCTGTGGCACTGATCACGCTGACGATCGGCATCCTGATCGGTTTCCCGCCGACGGCGCTGGCGGTGCTGGTGGGCTTCTCGGCCGCCACCGGCCCGGCCTTTGCCGACATGGGCTACGACCTCAAGACCGGCTACCTGCTGCGCGGCGAGGGCCGCGACATGGAGGCGGAGATCGCGGGCCGCAAGCAGCAGTTCCTGGCGGCGATGGTCGGCTTCGGCGTGGCTGCGGTGGTAGTGATCGTGTTCCACGGCACCTTCTTCTCGCAAGGCCTGATCCCGCCGGTGGACCGCGTCTATGCGGCATCGATCAAGGCTGGCTCATCGGCCGAGATCGCACGCAACCTTGTGATCTGGGCCATCCCCGGCGCGCTGCTGCAGTGGGTCGGCGGCTCCAAGCGCCAGCTCGGCATCCTGCTTTCGACCGGCATGCTGATCGCCTCGCCGCTGGCCGGCTGGGCGGTACTCGCGGGCCTGCTGATCCGCTTCGTGGTGCAGCGCCTGCGTGGCGACAAACACCTCGCCGAGATGAGCGCCTTTGCCGGCGGCGTGATCGCCGGCGATGCCCTCTTCAGCTTCTTCGGCTCGGTCACCAAGCTGAAGAAGTAGGCCCTGCAGCCAGTCATCCCGGGGCGCACGCGCTGCGTCCCGCCTGTCATTACCCGAGACGTTCCATGGATATCCAAGCAATCCGCGCCGACACTCCGCTGACGGCTTCCACCATCTATCTCGACACAGCCGCGGCCTCGATTCCGCCCGACGCCGTGCTCGACACCGTGCGCAGCTACCTGCTCGATACCGGCCATGTCGGCATCTACCTGCCCGCGTTCCGCAAGGAGACGTATGCACGCGTGGAAGCCGTGCGCGGCAAGCTGGCCGGCCTGCTCAACTGCGCGGCCGACGAAATCGCCTTCACCAAGAATGCCACCGAGAGCATCTCCATCGCCGCGCGCGGCATCGCCTGGCAAGCGGGCGATGAAGTGCTGGTGGCCGACACCGAGATGCTGAGCAACCTGCTGCCGTGGCGCCGGCTGGAGCAATCGCACGGCATCGTGGTGAAGATGGTGCCGGCCAATGCCGAAGGACTGCTGAGCGCAGAGGCATTCGAGACCGCGATCACGCCGCGCACGCGCCTGCTGACGTTCTCGCACCTGCCCAACTCCACTGGCGCCGTGCAGCCCGCCGCGCAGATCTGCGCCGTTGCGCGCAAGCATGGCGTGCTGTCGCTGGTCAATGCCGCACAGAGCGTGGGCATGCTGCGTTCCGATGTGGCGCAGCTGGACTGCGACTTCCTCGCCGGCTGCGGGCGCAAGGCGCTGCGCGCGACCGAGGGTTCGGGTTTCCTGTACGTGCGCCGCGCAATGATCGGGCAGGTCGAGCCGATGCTGGTGGGCTGGTGGAACGGCGCGTACGACCGCAGCACCGGCGCGCTGTCGCTGGTGGCGGGTGCGAAGCGTTTCGAGGCCGGCTGCCCGATCGTGCCGGCCATCCTCGGCATGGGCACCGCCATCGACTACGCCAGCGCCATCGGCATCGACGCCATCGAGGCGCGCGTGCGCGACCTGACCGAGTACGCAGTGGCGAAGTTCGCCGCGATTCCGGGCTTCGAGCTGTACGGTCCCACCGACGTGACCCAGCGCATCGGCATCGTGCCGTTCAACGTGCGCGGCGTGGACCCGGCGCGCATCGTGGCCGCGCTGGAAGCGCAGCAATGCATCATCGAAGCGGGCAACTTCATGGCCGATTCGATCCTGGCGCGCTATGGCGTGTCGACCATGGCGCGCGTGTCGCTGCACTACTTCAACACGCACGAAGAGATCGAACGTGTCGCCGGACTGATCCGCGCCGCCATCGCCTGAACTCAATATCGAACTGACGGAAACCAAGACATGACCCAACGCATCCTCCTGATGAGCAGCTCGCGCAAGGACAACCTCGGCTACCTGGAGCACGCCGGCGAGCAAATCCACACGCTGCTGAAGCGCGAACCGCGCAAGGTGCTGTTCGTGCCGTTCGCGGGCGTGACCTTCAGCTTCGATACCTATGAAGGCATGGTCAAGCCGGTGTTCGAGAAGCTCGGCTACGCGCTCGAGTCGATTCACCACAGCGCCGATCCGCTGCGCGCTGTACAGGAAGCGGAAGCCATCGCCGTGGGCGGCGGCAATACCTTCGCGCTGCTCAAGCGCATGTACGACGCCGGCATCGTCGACGCGATCCGTGCGAAGGTGCGCGCGGGTACGCCGTATGTTGGCTGGAGCGCCGGCAGCAACGTGGCCTGCCCGACCATCCGCACCACCAACGATATGCCGGTCGTGCAGCCGCCGTCGCTGCGCGCGCTGGGCCTGGTGCCGTTCCAGGTCAACCCGCACTTCATCAGCGGCAAGCCCGCGGGGCACAACGGCGAAAGCCGTGAAGAGCGACTGGCGGAGTTCCTGAACATCAACGCGCCGGAACAGGTGTTCGCGCTGCCGGAAGGATCGGCGCTGTATGCGGACGGCATCAACGGCACGGTGCTGGGCGAGCGGCATGCGCTGTGGTTCCCGGCGGAGGGCAAGGTCGAGACGATTCGCGAGGGTAATCCATTCCCGCTGTCGCAGATCACCGGGCCGGCCGGGATGGAGGACTGGCCGGGTTTTGCGGCTTGAGTGATGCGTTAAACGCTGAAGCACAGACTGTTGTCTCCCCTCTCCCTCCGGGAGAGGGGCGGGGGAGAGGGCGGGCGTTGCCACGAAGTGAAGCGTCACCGTGCTTGCCATGCGCCGGCCCTCTCCCCCAACCCCTCTCCCGCAAGCGGGAGAGGGGAGCAAACCGGCGGACGTATGCGTGATTAGCGACTAGCCATTTCATTTCCGGGCCAGCACGGGCCAGGACGGGCCACAACAAACACACAACCAAAACCCTGCCCCGCGAGCCGCCCAGCGCCGCCCGCGTGGCCCCTTTTTTTGCCTCAGGAGGAGAAAACACAATGAGCCAAACCCTTCGCCACGCCGTGCGCATGGCATTGCCGCTGCTGCTGGGCCTGCCGGCCGCCGCGATGGCGCAGTCCGGCGTGACGCTGTACGGCGTCATCGATACCGCGCTGACGTACCAGACCCATTCCAACCCCGCAGGCGATGCGCAGGTCGGCCTGCAGCAAGGCGGCGAAGGCTTCCTGTCGGGCAGCCGCTTCGGCCTGAAGGGAATCGAAGACCTGGGCGGCGGGGTAAAGGCCGGCTTCGTGCTGGAGAACGGGTTCCTGGCCGACACCGGCAGGTTCGACCAGCAGGGCCAGCTGTTCGGCCGCCAGGCGTACGTGAAGATCGGCAACCAGTGGGGCGAGCTGGCGCTGGGCCGGCAATACACCACCGCCAACACCATGCTGTACTACGTCGATCCGCTCGGCGTGGGCGCCGCACCGTCGAACTCGTGGATGGTGTACCTGACCGGCCAGCGCTACGACAACGCCGTCAGTTACACCGGCAACTTCGGTCCGGTGTCGCTGATCGCCGAATACGCGCTGGGCGAGACCGCGGGGAACACCCGGGCCACCTCGTCGATGTCATTCGGCCTGAAGTACGCAGCCGGCCCGATCACCGCGATCGGCGACTTCCAGCAGACCCGCGACAGCCAGAGCCGTGCCGCGAGCATCTACCTGGCGGGCCTGAAAGCCGCGGTCGGCCGGGCCAGCCTGTTCGCCAACTACATCCACAGCGACCGCGACGCCGGCTTCGACTCGTCCAAGGGCGGCACCGATACGGCCACCATCACCAGCATGTCGACCGCGGCCACGCCGACCAACCGCGCGGCGATCAACTCGGTGTTCGGCAGCAGCCGCCACGACGACTTCTTCACGCTGGGCGCGAGCTACGCCGTGACTGGCAACGTCACCCTGACCGGCAGCGTGATGCACAACCGCACGCGCGCCGACAACTTCAGCGGCAACCGCACCACCGCGTATGCCGTGGCCGACTACGCCTTCAGCAAGCGCACCGACGCTTACCTGGCACTGGCCTATGACCGCGTCCACGGCGACTGGTCGGGCCTGTTCGGCAACAACACCACCAGCTGGACCGGCGGCAGCGGCACGCCGCTGGACGGGCGCGACAGCCAGACCACGGTGATGGTCGGCCTGCGCCACCAGTTCTAACGATTCAACCGACGCCCCGCCCGCACCGCGCTGGGCGGGCACATCATCTGGAGAAAGCCATGGCCCTGCAGCAGACGCTGGTCATTCACGAAGCCCTGGACAGCCCGCACGCCAACGGTGCGGTCGTCAGCGAACTGTTCGCGCCCTACGCCGGCGCCGGCGTGACGGTGCAAGTCACCACCGTCAACAACGCACCGCCCGAGAACACGGCCAATACCACCGACTTCATCACCATCGTGATCCCTGGCACCGCCGGCAAGCGCGGCGGCGGCAAGGCGCCGACGCTGGGCGTGATCGGCCGCAACGGCGCCATCGGCGCGCGCCCTGAGCTGGTAGGCCTGGTGTCCGATGCAGACGGCCCGATCGGCTGCCTGGCGGTGGCGCTCAAGCTGGCGCAGATGAAGGCGCGCGGCGACCACGTGGCGGGCGACGTGATCGTGACCACGCATCTGTCGACCAATGTCTCGATGGTGCCGCACGATCCGGTGCCGTTCATGGGCATGCCGGTGTCCTCCGACACCATGAACGATTACCAGGTGCTGCCGGAAATGGACGCGATCCTGTCGATCGATGCGTCCAAGGGCAACAGCATCGTCAAGCATCGCGGCTTTGCGATCTCGCCGACGGCGATGCAGGGCTACATCCTGCGCGTGGCGCCGGACCTGGTGGCGACGATGGAATCGACCACCGGCTGCCCGGCGGTGACGTTCCCGATCTCGCTGCAGGACATCACGCCGTACCACAACGGCCTGTACCACTTCAACAGCATCATGCAGCCGCACGTCGCCACGCGGGCGCCGGTGGTGGGCGTGGCGGTGACCGCGCAATCGGTGGTGTCGGGCAGCGCCACCTCGGCCAACCACGAAATCGACATCGCCGAGGCGGTTCGCTTCTGCGTGGAGGTGTCCAAGCGCTTCGGCGCCGGCAAGTGCCAGTTCTTCAATGCCCCCGAGTGGGAAAAGATCCGCGCGATCTATCCGGACCTGTCGGTGTTCCAGACCTCGGGCAAGCGCTGAGGCTTGCGGCTCAGCGTGCCGTCACCTTGCCCGGATCGCGATGCGTGACGGCAGGCGGCACGGTCTCGCCGTGCCGCCGTTTCCATTCGTCGAAGCCCCCGGCGAGCGCCCAGGTCCTGGGATAGCCGGCAACGCGCAGGCGTTCGGCCAGCAGCGCCGCGGACATCTCGTTCGGGCAGGCGCAATAGACCACGATATCGGCCTCGGCGGGCGGCACGCCCAGCGCGTCGAGGCTGTCGAGCGCGCCCTGCATGTCTAGCACCATCGAGCCGGGGATGCGCTCCATCGGCATGTCGCCATGGGCGCGTACATCGATGACCACCGGCAGAGCGCCGGCCTGGCGGCGCGACTCCAGTTCATCCACGCTCATGCGCGGCACGCGCCGGGTCATACGCAGCAGCCGGAAGCGGCGCCACGAGCGCCACGCCAGGAACACCAGGAACGCCCCCACCACCGCCACCACGGCCATATGGCCATAGGTGCTGAAGCCCTCCAGGATGGCATCGATAAAGTCGCTGAACACCACGCCGATCAACAGGCCGCTGCCGGCCCACACCAGCGCACCGATCGCGTCATAGAACAAGAACACCGGCAGCGGCGTGCCGGTCATGCCGGCCATCGCGGTGGACAGCGCGCCGGCACCGGGCAGCAGCTTCGCGACCACCAGCGAGCGCGGCCCCACGCGCAAATACAGCGACTGGGTCTGGCGGATGCAGGAATCGGGCGAGATCGATACCTTGCAGATGGTGCGCAGCATCGGCTGCCCCAGCCGCCGGCCGGCGAAGTACCACCCGGTATCGGCGATCAGGCAGGCGACGATCACCGCGGCCAGCACCGCGCCGATCGACGGACCGGTCTCCTGCATGCCGAGCGCACCGGCGACGAACAGCATGGGGTACGCCGGCACCGGCAGCCCCGCTTGTTCGACCAGCACGTTCAGGAATACCAGCATCAGCCCATGGTTTTCCAGCAAGGCTTGTAACTCTCCCACCGTCTTTCCCCCTTGGTTCAGGGTGCCAGTGTGCCAGCCGGCGGCAACCGGTGCATGGACGGCTTTGCACGGGAGCATCAAAATTACTGACTGGCCGTGACTTACGTTGTCCTACAACTGTGAGGCATGCGTTCGAGCCATGTAGAGTGACGCATGACCCGCTTAGAACGACTTCTGGTACGGCTAGCCCGCCACGCCCGGTACATTCCTCCCGGTAAACCCTGCACGCCCTTCCACCCTATTGCCTTTGTCCGAGCCTTGTCATACGATGACTGATAACTCGGATGACCCGACACTAGACAGGTCGCCGCCATCACCACCCAGGGCCGCCGGCCCGATCAGGATTTCGCAATGCTCGCACCTCACGAACTCAAGCAGATCGTCTCCGAAGGCCTGCTGTCCTTTCCCATCACCGACTTCGACGCCAAGGGCGACTTCAACGCGACGTCCTATGCCGCCCGCCTGGAGTGGCTGGCCCCGTACGGCGCCACCGCGCTGTTCGCCGCCGGCGGCACCGGCGAGTTCTTCTCGCTGACCCCGGCCGACTACACCGCCGTGGTCGACACCGCGGTCAAGACCTGCGCCGGCAAGGTGCCCATCCTGGCCGGCGCCGGCGGCCCGACCCGCACCGCCATCGCCTATGCGCAGGAAGCCCAGCGCCTTGGCGCCGCCGGCGTGCTGCTGCTGCCGCATTACCTGACTGAAGCCAGCCAGGACGGCATCGCCGCCCACGTGGAAGAGGTCTGCAAGTCGGTCGACATCGGCGTGATCGTCTACAACCGCGCCAACTCCAGGCTGAGCGCCGACCAGCTGGCCCGCCTGGCTGACCGTTGTCCCAACCTGATTGGTTTCAAGGACGGCGTGGGCGACATCGAGGCCATGGTCAGCATCCGCCGCAAGCTGGGTGACCGCTTCTCCTACCTGGGCGGCCTGCCCACTGCCGAGGTCTACGCCGCCGCCTACAAGGCGCTGGGCGTGCCGGTGTACTCGTCGGCGGTGTTCAACTTCATCCCGAAGACCGCGATGGATTTCTACCGCGCCATCGCCGCGGACGACCAGGAGACCGTGGGCCGCCTGATCGACAACTTCTTCCTGCCGTACCTGGCCATCCGCAACCGCAAGGCCGGCTACGCCGTGAGCATCGTCAAGGCCGGTGCCCGCATCGTTGGCCGTGACGGCGGCCCAGTGCGCGCACCGCTGACCGACCTGACCGGCGAAGAGATGGAAATGCTGGGCACGCTGATCAACAAGCTCGGCCCGCAGTAATCCGTCCTGCCATGCACAGCGACAGGCCGGCCGCGGGGCACTTTGCCCTCCGGCCGGCTTGTCCTCTTCTGCCACACTCAAACGCTGACTAGGAACCCTTCCATGCACATCACCGGCGACATGCTGATCGGCGCGCAAGCCGTGCGCGGCGACCAATCGACGCTGCAGGCTATCAACCCCTCCACGGGTGAAGTCCTAGGCCCCGACTTCCACGGCGGCGGCCAGGCCGACGTCGAGCGCGCCTGCGCGCTGGCCGAAACGGCCTTCGACACCTATCGCAATACCTCGTCCGAGCAGCGCGCGGCTTTCCTGGAAGCGATCGCCGCCGGCATCGAGGCGCTGGGCGACACGCTGATCGAGCGCGCGCACCAGGAAAGCGGCCTGCCGATCGCGCGCCTGCAGGGCGAGCGCGGCCGCACGGCGGGCCAGTTGCGCCTGTTCGCGACTGTGCTGCGCGAAGGCCGCTGGCAAGAGGCGACTTTCGACGCCGCGCTGCCCGAGCGCACCCCGCCGCGCCCCGACCTGCGCATGCAACGCATCGCCATCGGCCCGGTGGCGGTGTTCGGCGCGAGCAACTTCCCGCTGGCCTTCTCGGTCGCGGGCGGCGACACCGCCTCGGCGCTGGCCGCCGGTTGCCCGGTGGTGGTCAAGGCGCACTCTGCGCACCTGGGCACGTCCGAACTGGTCGGCCGCGTGATCCAGAAAGCCGTGCAGGACGCCGGCCTGCCGGAGGGCGTGTTCTCGCTGCTGGTGGGCGCGGGCAATGTCGTTGGCACGGCGCTGGTGTCGCATCCGGCAATCCAGGCGGTTGGCTTCACCGGTTCGCGCTCAGGTGGCTTAGCGCTGATGCAGGCAGCCAACGCTCGTCCGCAGCCAATTCCCGTGTACGCCGAGATGAGCAGCATCAACCCGGTGTTCCTGCTGCCCGCCGCACTGCAGGCGCGCGGCGCCGAGATCGGCCGCCAGCTGGTCGATTCGCTGGTGCTGGGCGTGGGACAGTTCTGCACCAACCCTGGCCTGGTGATTGGCATCGATGGCCCGGCGCTTGACCAGTTCCGTACCGCGGCACTCGACGCGCTGGGCGGCAAGCCGGCAGCGACCATGCTGACGCCGGGCATCCATGCCGCGTATGAAAAAGGCGTGGCGCAGTTGTCGTCGCTGGATGGCCTGCAGCGCATCGGCGACGGCGTTGCCGCCACGGGTGTCAACCAGGCCCGTCCGGTGATATTCGAAACCACCGCCGCGCAGTTCCTGGCCGACCACCGCATGCAGGCCGAAGTGTTCGGGCCGTCGACCGTGCTGGTGGTGTGCCGCGACCAGGAAGAAATGCTCGCGCTGGCGCGCGAGCTCGAAGGCCAGCTCACCGCCACCATGCAGCTCGACGATGCCGACCATGAGGCCGCACGCAGGCTGCTGCCGGTGCTGGAGCGCAAGGCCGGGCGCGTGCTATGCAACGGCTATCCGACCGGGGTGGAAGTGGCTTATGCCATGGTGCATGGCGGGCCATTCCCGGCGACGTCGGACGTGCGCTCGACTTCGGTCGGCGCCACGGCGATCGATCGTTTCTTGCGGCCGGTCTGCTACCAGAACCTGCCGCAGGGATTGCTGCCGGCGGCACTGCAGGGATAAGCGCAGCCGCTTGCAGTGGCTGGCCCCGCCTTGTGCGGACCAGATTGCTGACAAAGGGAAAATGCCAGGCTGTTTGCTCCCCTCTCCCGCTTGCGGGAGAGGGGCTGGGGGAGAGGGCTGGCGCATGGCAAGCACAGTGGCGCCTCACTTCGTGGCAGCTCCTGCCCTCTCCCCTGCCCCTCTCCCAAAAATGGGAGAGGGGAGACAACATTCGCAGACGTTGACTTTGTCAGCAACCAAGCCCCGCCTCGTGCGGGCTTTTTGCTTTGAATCGCCCGCGCAAGGACAAACGGCCCGCGTTCAACACGCGGGCCAGCGCCCCTGCGGGTGTCGGGGGCGAAGATCCCTGCGAATCAAGCCTCCAGCTTGATCCCCGCCTGCTTCACCACGCCCGCCCAGCGCGCCTGCTCGGCAACGAAGAACTTGCCGGTCTCGGCCGGCGTCATCGTCACCACTTCAGCCCCCTGCGCCACCAGTTGCGAACGCAGGTCCGGCGCGCGGATGATCTTGATCAGCTCGGCGTTGATCCGCGTCACCAGCGCATCGGGCATGCTGGCCGGCGCCATCACGCCCTGCCACGTGCCCGACTCAAAGTTGGGCACGCCCTGCTCGGCAATGGTCGGCACGTTCTGCAGCAGCGGCATACGGGTGCGCTTGGACTGGGCGATCAGCTTGAGCTTGCCCGACTGCACATGCGGCAGCGTGGCCAGCATGCCGTTCATCAGCACCTGCGCGCTGCCGCCGACGGTATCGGCGATCGCCTGCGAACCGCCCTTGTACGGAACGTATTGCCACTTCGCGCCGGTGGCCTGCTCCACCGCCACGCCGGCCAGGTGCGGCGCGCTGCCAATCGCGGTCACGGCAAAGTTCAGCTGGCTGCGCTTGGACAGCTCGACCAGTTCCTTCACGCTGCTGACCTGCACCGACGGATGCACCACCAGCAGGTGCGGCGAGTACGCCAGCATCGTCACCGGCTTCAGGTCCTTGGCGATATTGAAGGTCAGTTTGGTATAGACGGAGGGGCTGATCGCCAGCGCGCCGATATCGCACAGCATCAGCGTGTGGTTGTCGGTGGCCTGCGCGACCAGTGCCGCGCCGACGTTGCCGTTGGCGCCGGGCTTGTTGTCGACCACCACGGACTGGCCCAGCGCCTCGCCCAGCTGCTTGCTGATCAGCCGCGCGATGATGTCGGACGAACCGCCGGCGGTGTATGGCACCACCAGGCGGATCGGGCGCGTCGGCCAGGCGGGCTGCGCGGCATGGGCAACGTTCGCGCCGGTGGCCAGGCCGGCCAGCGGGCCGGCGGCAATGCCCGCGGCCAGCGCGGATGTGTGCTTGAGGAAAGTGCGGCGTCCCTGGGTCATGTTGTGTCTCCGTTGTTGTTGCAATGCGCCGGCACGGCACGGTGATCGTGCGGCGGCCGGCGCTATCGGTGTGTTGGTCAGGTAGAGTCGGTGCCTTGTTGCGCTCAGTCGAGCACGATGCGGCCCTTCTCGATCACGGTCTTCCAGCGCTGCAGTTCCTGCGCTTCAAACTGGCTGAACTGCTCGGGTGTGTTCGCGACCACCTCGAAGCCGTTCTCCGACAACTTCTGGCGCATCTTGGGATCGTTCAGCGCACCGACCAGCGCGCCATGCAGGCGCGTCTTCACATCGGCGGGCAGACCGCGCGGCGCGGCCACGCCCTGCCAGGAATAGACCTCGACTTCCTTGACCCCGGCCTCGGCCATGGTCGGCACGTTGGGCAGCACGGCCGAGCGCTTGTCCGCCGTTACCGCCAGCGCCTTGAGCTTGCCGGTGCGGATGTGCTGCAGCACCGCGTTGATGTTCTGGAACGACACATCTACCTGGCCGGCGAGCAGGTCGGAGATGGCCGGCGCGCCGCCCTTGTACGGCACGTGCAGGCCGTCGGTGCCGGTCTTCTGCCAGAACAGCGCCGCGGTCAGGTGGTCGGACGAACCCGCACCGGACGAGGCAAAGCTGACCTTGTCCGGGTTCTTTTTCATGTGCGCCACCAGTTCCTGCACGTTCTTCGCCGGAAATTGCGGATTGGCAACCAGTACATTGGGCGCGCGCACCGCCACCGTCAGCAGGTCAAAGTCCTTGACCGGGTCGTAGCCCAGGTTCTTCTGCAGGAACGGATTGACGGCAAAGACGCCGATCGACGCCACCAGCATGGTGTAGCCGTCCGCCGGCGCGCGCTTGACGAAGGTCGCGCCGATGGCGCCCGTCGCGCCGGGCTTGTTGTCGACCACGAACGGCTGGCCCAGCTTCTCATTGAGCGGCGCCGTCAGCATGCGCGCGATGGTGTCGGTTGAACCGCCCGCGGGGAACGGCACCACCACCGAGACCGGGCGTTGCGGCCAGTCTTGCGCAGCCTGGGCGTTGCCCGCCGCCAGCGCGGCCAGCGCCGCGACCGTCAGCACCGAGCCTACGGCAACCGCGCGCAGCCAGTCTTGCGGGCGCAGCGCGCCCGTGCGTTGGAAGGGATACATCGTTGTCTCCTGCTATGTCTTTATGTCTTGTCGATACCGGCGCGCCGCCGTCGCGGCGGCACGCCGTGCATGTCGGACCGGACTGGTGTCCGGATCAGCGCACCATGCAGGGCGCCTTGTTGTTGAACTGCCAGCCGGGAATCAGGAACTGCATGGCGATGGCATCGTCGCGCGCGCCCAGGCCCTTGCTCTGGTACAAGGCGTGGGCGCGGCCCAGCGCGTCCATGTCGAGTTCCACGCCCAATCCCGGCGTCTTCGGCACCTGTACCAGGCCGTTCTCGATCTTCAGCGGCGACTTGGTCAGGTTCTCGCCGTCCTGCCAGATCCAGTGCGTGTCGATGGCGGTGACGCGGCCCGGCGCGGCGGCGGCCACGTGGGTGAACATCGCCAGCGAGATGTCGAAGTGGTTGTTCGAGTGCGAGCCCCAGGTCAGGCCCCATTCGGCGCACATCTGCGCCACGCGCACTGAACCCTGCATGGTCCAGAAGTGCGGATCGGCCAGCGGGATGTCGACCGACTGCAGGCGCACCGCATGGCCCATCTGGCGCCAGTCGGTCGCGATCATGTTCGTTGCCGTGGGCAGGCCGGTGGCGATACGGAACTCGGCCATCACTTCGCGGCCGGAATAGCCGTCCTCGGCACCGCACGGGTCTTCCGCATAGGCCAGCACGCCGCGCTTGTCGCGGCACAGGCGCACGGCTTCGGCCAGCGACCAGGCGCCGTTGGGGTCGAGCGTGATGCGCGCCTTGGGGAAGCGTTCGGCCAGCGCCAGGATCGCCTGCATTTCTTCTTCGCCGCGCAGCACGCCGCCCTTGAGCTTGAAGTCGTTGAAGCCATAGCGTTCGTACGCGGCCTCGGCCAGGCGGACAACCCCCTCGGGCGTCATTGCGACTTCATTGCGCAGGCGGAACCAGGCGTTGTCGGCATCGGTTTCGGTGCGGTAGTCCAGCGTGGTGCGCTGGCGGTCGCCGACATAGAACAGGTAGCCCAGCATCTCTACGGCGTCGCGCTGCTGGCCTTCGCCCAGCAGTGCCGCCACCGGCACCTCCAGGTGCTGGCCGAGCAGGTCGAGCAGCGCCGACTCCAGCGCAGTGACGGCGTGGATGGTGATGCGCAAATCAAAGGTCTGCAGGCCGCGGCCGCCGGCGTCGCGGCTGGCGAAGGTGGCGCGCACGCGGTTCAGGATGGCCTGGTATTGACCGATGGGCTGCCCGACCAGCAGCGGGCGGGCATCTTCCAGCGTCTGCCGGATGCCTTCGCCGCCCGGCACTTCGCCCACGCCGGTGTGGCCGGCGCTGTCGCGCAGGATCACGATATTGCGCGTGAAGTACGGGCCATGGGCGCCGGACAGGTTCATCAGCATGCTGTCGTGCCCGGCCACGGGCACCACGGTGAGTTCGGTCACCACGGGGGTCTGGCCGGCACCGGCGTACGTGGCGGGGGCCGCGGAAGTGGCGGAATGGGTCATTCGGGTCTGGTCTCCGGCATTGCTATGTTATCGGTCATCGTATGACTGATAACCCAGTATAATAAGGCCATCTCGAACCGGTCAAGTCCGGGAAACCCCGCCCGTATCCGCCATGCCTACCGCACGCAACTCTGCCCTGCCCGATCCGTCCCTCGCTGCCGCCGGTGCGCCCAACGCTGGCGCAAGCCTGCCGTTGCGCCGCCGCGGCCGCACCCTGGCCGAGGAAGTGGTACAGGCACTCTCCGAAGAGATCCGCCAGGGCCAGCTCAAGCCCGGCGACAAGCTGCCGACCGAATCGGAAATCATGGCGACGCAGGGCGTAAGCCGCACCGTGGTGCGCGAGGCCTTGTCGCGGCTGCAGGCCAGCGGCCTGGTCGAGACCCGCCACGGCATCGGTACGTTCGTGCTGGCGCGGGCGGCGGAAGCGCCCTCGCCGTTCCGCATCGGGCCGGATACGCTGGGAACCGCCATGGATGTGATGGCGATGCTGGAATTCCGCGTCAGTCTCGAGGCGGAGGCTGCCGGACTGGCCGCAGCGCGCCGCAGCGACGCCCAGCTGGCGGCCATGCGCCAGGCGTTGGACGAACTCAAGCGCAATACCGGGGCCGGCAGCGATGCGGTGGACAGCGATTTTGCCTTCCACCTGGCCATCGCCCACGCCACCGGCAACCGCTACTTCACCGACCTCATGGGCCACCTGGGCACCATGCTGATCCCGCGCAGCCGGCTGCAGGTCAATACGCCGGAACGCGAGCAGTACCTGGAACGCGTCCAGTTCGAACACGAGAACATCTACGACGCGATCGAGCGCCGCGACCCGGACGCGGCCAAGGCGGCAATGCGCATGCACCTGACCAACAGCCGCGAGCGGCTGCGCAAGGCCTCGGGCTCGAGCTCGGGCACCGCGCAGGCCTGACGCCCGGACGCCACCCAAGGGCGTCTGGGCGCCGCTAGTCATACGATGTCTGAACAATGGCCGGCGGCCGGCGCCTACAAGGAGAGGCGGCAGCGGCGCGCAAAGTCGACCAGCTCCACCAGCGACGACACCTGCAGCTTGGCCATGATGCGCGCCTTGTAACTGCTGACGGTCTTGTTGCTGATAAACAGGCTGGCGCCGATGGCCTTGTACGACATGCCGCGCGCCAGCATCTGCAGCACCACCAGTTCCTTGTCGGAAAGACGGCGCAACATCTCGTCGTCGGCGGAAACGGCATGGCGCGAGCCGCCATCTCGCCCCATCGCGGGGAACACGGTATAGCCGGCCAGCACCGACTCGACCGCGCGCAGGATTTCCTTCAGGTCCTGCGTCTTGCTGACAAAGCCCTGCGCGCCGGCCTGCAACGCGCGGCTGACGAAGACCGCCGGGTCCAGCGCCGTCACCACCAGCAGGCGCACCTGCGGATGGATCGCCCGCAGGCGCGGCGCCAGTTCGAGGCCGCTCGAGCGCGGGATGTCGAGATCGAGCAGCACGAGGTCGGGCATGCGCGCGCGTGCCAGCTCGAGCGCGCTTTGCCCGTTGTCGGCCTCGATCACTTCATCGACGCCGAGCAGTTGCAGCAAGTGGGTCTTGAGAACCAGCCGCATCGCCGGGTGGTCGTCAACGATCAGGATGGTGGTCATGCATCGATTCGCGTGAATGGGTATGTCGGGGCATCGGCCGGCGCGATGCAGCCCCAGTATAGGGAGGCACGGCGGCGCGCAGGATGGGAGGATTCCGCAAGGTATTGCAGCGCCCGCCTCAGACGCTGCGCAGCGGGTTGCGTGCACGACCACGCGCCGCGCGCGCGTTCCCCTGCGTGCGGCAGGGGCAACGGCAAAGGTCCAGTGGTGCTACTCTATTCGGGAGGTGTACCCAGGAGAACACTGTGTCCCGCAAGACCCCCATCGAGCGCTACCGCAACATCGGCATCAGCGCGCATATCGACGCCGGCAAGACCACGACGACCGAACGCATCCTGTTCTACACGGGCGTCAACCACAAGCTGGGCGAGGTGCACGATGGCGCTGCCACCATGGACTGGATGGAGCAGGAGCAGGAGCGCGGCATCACCATCACGTCGGCTGCCACCACCGCCTTCTGGAAAGGCATGGCCGGCAACTACCCCGAACACCGTATCAACATCATCGATACGCCGGGACACGTCGATTTCACCATCGAAGTCGAGCGCTCGATGCGCGTGCTCGACGGCGCCTGCATGGTCTACGACGCGGTCGGCGGCGTGCAGCCGCAATCCGAGACGGTCTGGCGCCAGGCCAACAAGTACGCGGTACCGCGCATCGCCTTCGTCAACAAGATGGACCGCGTCGGCGCGGACTTCTTCCGCGTGCAGGCGCAGATCGCCGACCGCCTCAAGGGGCGTGCCGTGCCGATCCAGATCCCGCTCGGCGCGGAAGACCATTTCCTGGGCGTGATCGACCTGGTCAGGATGAAGGCCATCGTCTGGGACGATGCCAGCCAGGGCGTTCGCTTCGAGTACCAGGAGATCCCGGCCGAGCTGCTGCCGACCGCGCAGGCCTGGCGCGACAAGATGGTCGAAGCCGCCGCCGAGGCCGACGAGACCCTGCTCGAGCGCTACCTGTCGGGTGAGGCGCTGACCGAAGAGCAGATCAAGCGTGGCCTGCGCAAACGCACCATCGCCAACGAGATCGTGCCGATGCTGTGCGGCAGTGCCTTCAAGAACAAGGGCGTGCAGAGCATGCTCGATGCGGTCATTGACTACCTGCCCTCGCCCGCCGACGTGCCGGCCATTCTCGGCCACACCGAGGACGACCGCGAGGCCGAGCGCCATCCGAGCGACGACGAGCCGTTCTCGGCGCTGGCGTTCAAGATCATGACCGATCCCTTCGTCGGCCAGCTGATCTTTTTCCGCGTGTATTCGGGCGTGGTCAATTCCGGCGATACCGTCTACAACCCGCTCAAGTCCAAGCGCGAGCGGCTCGGCCGCATCCTGCAGATGCATGCCAACGTGCGCCAGGAGATCAAGGAAGTGCGCGCCGGCGACATCGCCGCGGCGGTCGGGCTGAAGGAGGCGACCACCGGCGATACGCTGTGCGATCCGGACAAGGTCATCATCCTGGAGCGCATGAGCTTCCCCGAACCCGTGATCTCGCAGGCGGTGGAGCCCAGGACCAAGGCAGACCAGGAAAAGATGGGCATTGCGCTGAATCGCCTGGCGCAAGAGGACCCGTCGTTCCGCGTGAAGACCGACGAGGAATCCGGCCAGACCATCATCTCGGGCATGGGCGAGCTGCACCTGGAAATCCTGGTCGAGCGCATGCGCCGCGAGTTCAACGTGGAAGCGTCGGTGGGCAAGCCGCAGGTGGCTTACCGCGAGACCATCCGCCAGGCGGTCAAGGACGTGGAGGGCAAGTTCATCAAGCAGTCCGGCGGCCGCGGCCAGTACGGCCACGTGGTGCTGAACCTGGAGCCGACACCGCACGGCGCCGGGTACGAATTCGTCGATGCGATCAAGGGCGGCGTGGTGCCGCGCGAGTTTATCCCGGCGGTGGACAAGGGTATCCGCGAAACCTTGCAGGCGGGCGTGCTGGCGGGCTATCCGGTGGTCGATATCAAGGCCACGCTGGTGTTCGGCTCGTACCACGACGTGGACTCGAACGAGAACGCCTTCCGCATGGCGGGCTCGATAGCGTTCAAGGAAGGCATGCGCCGGGCCCGGCCGGTGCTGCTGGAGCCGATGATGGCGGTCGAGGTGGAAACGCCGGAGGAGTTCACCGGCAACGTGATGGGCGACCTGTCGTCACGCCGCGGCATGATGCACGGCATGGAAGACATTGCCGGTGGCGGCGGCAAGATCGTGCGCGCCGAAGTGCCGCTGGCGACGATGTTCGGCTACTCGACCACGCTGCGCTCGCTGACGCAGGGGCGCGCGACGTTCACCATGGAGTTCAAGCACTATGCCGAGGCGCCGGCCAACGTAGCCGAAGCGGTGATTTCGGCGAAGAAGCTGGGGTAATCGCGTTGGCTTCTCTCTCTCTCCCGCAAGCGGGAGAGAGAGAACTCAATTTACGGCTCAACACGCCGCCGCGGTCATCCTGAAAATCCCCTGCGCGTTGCCCGCATCGAACCCGAGGTCATAACGCTGCGGCACAGCTTCCGCTTCGGCAAAGCGCTCGCGCGTGATGAACTCATAGAACGACCCCGGCACCTCGCGCTCGACGGACTCGCCCTGCGCACCGACGAACGTGCGGCGCACGGTATCGGCGCGAAACGCCGTCTGCTTGACGCGTCCGCTGCCCGACACCTCCACCTTGTCCTTCATCGGCCGGCCCAGCCGCTTCTGCTGCTCGGCCAGCGCGAACACATCGTCGACGCGGTCGGTGGCGTGGTTGAAGGCATTGCCTTCGGTGGCGATCCACGCCATTTCGGCAGATTCGCGCAGCAGCGCTTCGTAGTCAGCCAGGCGCGGCGCGGCGTGCTGGCGCTCGAAGCAAGGCACCAGCAGGCCGACCAGTTCAGCGCCGTCGGCCACTGCCAGCGCGCCGTCGCGCTCCAGTTGCCACAGCAGCGTCTGCGCGCGCGGCGTCAGCGGATCGACGGAACTGCCGGTGACGCGGCTGACCGCGGCGCGGAAGTCTTCACTGAAGCGCTCCGGGTGGAATTCGCTGACGAAGAACTGGGCAATGTCTTCCGGTGCGTCGGCGTGCGCGTACGAGCGCCCGGTCATGCCGATGCGGTCGAGCGGATAGGTGCCGTTGAGCACGTATCCCAGCGGGCGCAGGATACGGGTAAAAGCGGCCTCGCCTTCGGGCAACGCACCGTTATCGCGCCATTTGACGGTGCGCAGCGCGCCGTGGTCGAAAGTAACCGTGCCGCCGGCGGCGGCAACATCGTCGGTGTAGGCGCGACCGGTCGGCACGCGATCCAGGATGCCGCCAAACAGCACCATGTTCAGCGCCTGCGCGATCTCGGCGCGGGTGGCGCGGCCTTTCGAGTCTTGCGGGTCTTGCGGGTCTTGCGGGTCTTGCGGGTCTTGCGGGTCTTGCGGCAGGCTGGGCGGCAGCGTGACCAGCGACATCAGTTGCGCGGCGCGGGCGGCGCCGACATTGGCGGTGAGGAGCGTGGAGATATTGGATGACATGGGCGCTTGAAGGTAGGCGTCGCGGACCGGCTTCCGCCCCGGCGGGCGATAAGTCAACGACCTGCGGGGCAGGATAGTGGCCCGCGCAGCCCCCGCACAAGCGCGCTTTGCGCACAACGTTGTGCGCCTGGCGCACGACGTCCGGTGCCGCGCCGCTGTTTATACTGTCGGACTTCCTTCCCCGCCGCCCCATGAGAAACGACATCCCCAACCTGGGCGCGCTGCAAGCCTTCGAGGCCTCGGCGCGGCTGGGCAGCTTTACCCGCGCCGCAGCCGAGCTGGCGTTGACGCACAGTGCGGTGGGACGGCAGGTGGCGCAGCTCGAACAACGCCTGGGCGTGGCGCTGTTCACGCGTGTGCGGCGGCGCCTGGAGCTGACCGAGACCGGGCGCGAATATGCCGCGCGCATCCGCCGGCACCTGGACCACCTGCAGCGCGACACGCTGGAAATCAGCACCGGCCGGGCCATGGGCTACACGCTGGAACTGGCGGTGGTGCCCACCTTCGCCACGCAGTGGCTGATCCCGCGGCTGCCGGACTTTGCACGGCGCCACCCCAACGTCACCGTCAACCTGTCGGCGCGCTCGCAGCCGTTTTCGTTCCAGGAGTGCGCCTACGACGCCGCCATCTATTTCGGCGACCAGTTCTGGCCCGGCACGCGCGGCGGCGTGATCTTCCGCGAAGGCGGCATGGTGCCGGTGTGCAGCCCGGCCTTCCTCGCCGACCATGCCGACCATCCCGTCACCGATGCCGCCAGCCTGGCACGCTGCCGTCACTTGCACCTGAGCACGCGCGCCAACGCCTGGCGCGACTGGTACGCGGCGCAGGGCTGGGACTTCAGCCTCGCGGCCTCGCGCGGGCCGCGCTATGAGCTGTTCACGATGATGACGGCCGCCGCCGCCGCCGGGCTCGGCATCGGCCTGGCGCCACGACTGCTGATCGAGCGCGAACTGCAGACCGGCCAACTGGTGATCCCACTCGCCGGCATGCTGGACGAGCACCAGGGCTACTACTTCGCCTACCCCGACGGGCGGCCGGAATCGGAGGCGCTGGCGGCGTTCCGCGGCTGGATCCTGGGCCTGTCGCGCGACATTCCGGTCGACGCGTCCGACGCCTGACGAGACCCATCCGCACGGCGCCTGATGCGGCACTTTTTCAGAATGCCCGCGCGGACAGGGTAAACTAGCGCCTGTTCGCCGCCCCGGGACCGACCCGGAACCAGCCTGATACGTCACGCCGGCAGTTGCCGGCATGACCGCGAAGCGGGCGCCGGCGAACCTACCCCATGGCCTTCGGGCCACCCCCGTGGCGCTGTCCGACAGCGCCGCAACTGGCTTGCCCGGCCCCGCTGCCGGCATTCGCCGCCTCCTGGCTTCGCCGCCCGCTTCGCCCTTCGCCCGGGCCGCGCGTACCCATGCGCGCGCCCGAAGACGACCCGCGCGCTCCCGCGCGCGACTGGAACCCGCAGGCCAGCTGGCCTGCCCGGATCCATGCCGGTGCCGCACCCGCCCGGCCGGAATCCGCTTTCCGGAGGAAATCCATGCGCAAGACAGCCAGCCCCTGGCTGCTGGCGACCGGACTGTTGTCCGCTGCCGCCCCTTCTGCCCACGCCGAGCCGGGCGTGACCCTGTATGGCATCGTCAGCTCCGCGGTGCGCTATACGTCCAACCTGGACGGACACCACAACGACCAGGCCGCGCTGGTCTCCGGCGGCCTGGTCGGCAGCCGCTTCGGCCTGAAGGGCGACGAAGACCTGGGCGGCGGCAACCGCGCGCTGTTCCAGTTCGAGGCCGGCATCGGCAGCGACAATGGCCGCGTGAGCTACAACGCGTTGTTCGGCCGCCAGGCTTTCGTCGGACTGAGCGGCGACTGGGGCAGCCTGACCGTCGGGCGCCAGTACAACGCGCTGAACAATATCGGCTGGGCCTTCAACCCGCTGGCGCAGGGCTGGGGCAACTTCTGGTCCGATCCGCTGTATATCGGCGGCGATATCTTTTTCCAGGACTATCGCATCGACAACAGCGTGGTCTACAAGCGCGCCATCGGCCCGTTGACCGTGCAGCTGGACTATGGCGTGGGCGAGCAGCGCGGCAGCCTGGCCCGCGGCACCACCCTGGGCGGCGGCGTGATGTACCAGCAGGGCGCGCTCGCGCTGGGCGTGGCCTATGACCAGCGCAAGAGCGACGACGGCAGCAATTCGGTGCGCAACTATTCGGTCGGCGGTTCGTACGCATTCGGCAAGGCCACCGCATACCTCGGCCACATGGGGCGGCGAGAATCGGCGGGCGACGCGCGCTTCAACATCGCCTTTGCCGGCCTGGGCTACCAGCTCACGCCCGCGCTGCACCTGTCCGGCGCCTACTACCGCTACTGGCAGGGCGACAGCGTGACCACGCAGTTCCAGGACGTGCCGGCGCTGCTCGGCAGCGGCAACGCCGACAGCATTGCCGTGGTAGCCGACTACGCGCTGTCCAAACGCACCAGCGTGTACCTGGAAGCGGACGCCGTGCATGCGCGCGGCGGCGCGGTCGGCCGCGAGACCGAATACTGGGCCGGCACCCCGGCCGCCGGCGTGGACAGCAGCACGCGCGTGGGCGTCATGCTGGGGATGCGCCACCAGTTCTGAACGCGGCCGTCCCGACGCGCCTTTTTTGCAATCCGGCGCGAAAGAATTACGTTGCCGCGTGCCCGAACGCGATGCGACGGCCTTGCGCAGCCCTGTGTGTGGCTGCTTGCGGGTCAGGCATGGTCATTGCGCACGCCCCATGTTCCTGCGTTCAATGGCACAAGGAGCCCAACATGCAAACCCAAACTCCCAGCAGTCAAGGCGCGGCCATCGTCGGTTCGGGCGTGGGCGAAGGCCCCGGTCCGGAAGTCATGGCGGCATCCAGCCTGGACGGTACCAAGGCATACTCGTCCGACGGCGAACACGTCGGCAAGATCTCCGAGATCATGCTGGACGTGCCACACGGCCGCATCGCCTACGCGGTGCTGACCACCGGCGGCTTCCTCGGCATTGGCGACACGCTGCACGCCATCCCGTGGAACGCCCTGGTGATGGACACCGACGAAAAGTGCTTCCGGATTGCGGTGACGGCGGATCGCATCAAGTCCGCGCCCGGCTTCAACAAGGACAGCTGGCCGGCCATGGCCGATCCGCAGTGGGGCAAGTCGCTGCATGAGTACTACGGGCGCGACCCGTACTGGATGAGCCCGCCGCTGTAGGCCGTTTTGCCGGCTTGCGTTGCCCCCCAGGCTAGGCAAAGTCTTGCGAGACGCACGGTGCAACGCCGGCGCGGCTCGGGAGACCACCATGAGCAGACCCGACGGCACCGTGCCGCAAGCGCCCGCCACGGCCAGCGGCAGTGCCTCCGCAGACATGCCTGGCTTTCTGGCCGGAGGCGGCGAGATGGGCGCGCTGATCCGCGCGCACGACTGGTCCGCCACCCCGCTGGGGCCGCCGCAAGCGTGGCCCCACGGCCTGAAGACCGCAATCCGCATCATGTTGACCTCGCGCCAGCCGATCTGGATCGGTTGGCGCGAGGCGCTGCATTACTTCTATAACGACGCCGACAAATCCATCATCGGAGGCAAGCACCCCGGCGCGCACGCGGCGCGCAGCGTGTAGCGCTGCTGCGCTGTCTTGAAGCTGTAGCGCGCGCCCAGGTCGAAGCGGTTCCACGATGGCACCCGCACCCGGTTGGCGACATCGGCATACTGCGCGCCGGTCTGCAGGTAGCGGCCCGACACGGTCACTCCCGCCAGCCACGGCAGGTCCCATTCGGCGCTGGCGTTGAAGGTGTAGTTCGGCACGCCCACGCCATGCCTGCCCTCCGTCGTGGCCACGCCGATATTGGTCTGCTTGCTGTCGATATAGGCAATGCCGGCAATCACGCGCACGCCGCGCAGCGGCTCGCCGAAGCCGCTCAGCTCGATGCCGCGGTTGCGCTGGTCGCCGGACACCGAGAACACGCCGTTCTGCGTCACACCGACCGGCTGCTTGATCTCGTAGATCGCCAGCGTGGTGGCGACCTTGCCCGCATCCCACTTGATCCCGGCCTCGTTCTGCTTGCTCTTGATCGGCGCGAACACCTGGCCCGCGTTCAGCGCCGTGTTCGGCGCGGTCGGGCCTTGCGCCAGGCCTTCCATGAAGTTGTAGTACAGCGATACATTGCGCAGCGGCTTGACCACCAGGCCAAAGGCCGGCGAGGTCGCCGATTCGTTGTAGTCGGCGTTCTGCACGCCGGCGTAGCTGTAGCCGCGCACCTTGATGGTCTGGTGGCGCACGCCGCCGGTCAGCAGCACGCGCTCGTCGAAGAATGACAGCGTATCGGAGATCGCGTAGCTGCTCAGGTTGGTGCGGCCGGTGACGCCGGGGTCGGCCATGTTGCCGCCGACAAGATGGTGGCCTGCGTGATGGGCGCATCGGTGGGCGCATCGGTGGGCGCATCGGTGGCGTACTTCGGCACCAGGTTGATCGAGCCGCCCAGGCCGGTGCCGGTCGGGCTGACGCCGCCGAGGAAGGCGTTGGCACCGCGGAACACCTCGACCCGGCCGAGCCCCTCGACCGCCACCAGTTGGCGCGGCGCGATGCCGAACAGGCCGTTGTAGCCGATGTCGTCGCCGGAGAGCTGGAAGCCGCGCACGACGAAAGTCTCGGAAAAATTGCCGGCGGCGGCGCCTGGTCGGCATCGCCGCTGGCGCTGACGGTCACTGCAGGGAGCTCCGCCACATCGGGAGCGGCAGCGCCCTCGCTGGCCTGCGCCATGGCCAGCGCCGGCAATGCCAGTGCGATCGCGGCGACGAGCGGATGCAGGGTCATGCGCGCGGCACGGCGGCAGCGGCTGCGTGGGTGGCGCAGGTCGAGATGGGAATGCACAGGAAAACTCCGGAGAACCTGGACGACAGGATGCGCGTTGCCGCCTTGCGACGGCGGCAACGGCAAGGGATTCGGTCAGGACGGCATCCTCAGCCAGCGAACAAGCGGACGCCGGCCAGCGCGGCCACGCCGACGCCGGCCATGCCCGGCAGCAGCCGCTGCACCACACGCGGCGCATAGGAAAGGCCCAGCGCCACGGCAAATGCGCTGGCCGTCAGCGTGCCGAGCCATGACACCGTACCCAGCGGCCAGCCGTCGGCGCCGATATGGACCGACCAGGCCAAGGCCAGCGCCAACGCCCCCGCAGCGCGCAGCCGCAGCACCGCGGCCGGCGCCTGCACGCTGCCGCGCCCGTGCAGGTCGGCATGATGACGTTCTAGCGATAGCGCCAGCGCGACGAAACCGGCCATCGACAAGGCCAAGGCGGCAACCATGGCGAGCGCGCTCATGCGGCCTCCTGGCCAGCGGCCACCTTGGCGCCGCGTGCCTGCGCGCGCGCCTGGAGCGGGCTGCGTGCGGCGGGCTGGCGGCGTCCCGTCATCCACGCCGCGGCACCCAGCGCGATGCCCAGCGCCAGCGTGACCAGGTCAAATCCCGCCACGGCAGCCGGGCCCCGGCCTTGCAGCAGCGTCACGCCCAGGTGCGAATCCGTGGTCAGCGCATTGAGCACCGGAATGCCGCCGAACAGCAGCGCACCGGCCCACAGTTGCACGCGCCACATCGCGCCGGTCGGGCGAACTTGCGCCAGCAGCGCGCACACGCCCCAGGCGATGAAGAACCAGCGGATTTCGGTTTCCTGGCGTTGCAGCATCTCTGCCGGCAACAGCCGGTTGGCCCAGAAGTAACCGGCAAAGGCGACGGGCAATCCGGCGATGGCGCCGATGTTGAGCGCCTCGACCAGACGCAGGCCAACGCTCGGGCGTGCGCCCGCGCCAATCGCCTTGGCCTGTTGCTGGCGCGTGCGCGCCGCCCACAGGATCGCGCCGGTCGCCACCATGGCCGTGCCGGCGAGCCCACACAGGAAGAACAGCGCGCGCAGGCCCGGCGAGGCGAAGCCGGCGATATGCAGGCCGGTCATGACGCTGTGGGTCAGTTCCGCGCCGGGCTGGTCTTCGGCATAACCCTGCATCAGGGTGCCATCCTTGCCAGAGAACTCCAGCGTCGGCGCAACGTGCGCCAACGCGCGCGGCTCGGCGCGGGTAATGGAGACGGTGGCATTGGCATCGCCCGGCAGGTTGACCACCACGCGCTGCGGCTCGGCGCCTTGCCAGCGCTGCTGCGCCTGCGCCACCATCGCGCCGACCGGCGCCAGCTCGGCCGGTGTGCCGGCCGGCTTGCGCTGCGGCGGCCGCTGCATTGCCTCGGCCTGGAACGCGCGCTGGTCGCCGCGCGGATCGCCACGCTGGTCGCCACGATACGCCGCTTCGATGCCCCAGGGCATGTACATGAACAGCAGCGTGACCAGCCCGGTGTAGGTGATCATCAGGTGGAACGGCAGCGCCAGAACCGCCAGCGCGTTGTGCGCATCGAGCCAGGAGCGCTGGCCCTTGCCACGGCGGAAGGTGAAGAAATCGGCAAAGATGCGGCGGTGCGTGATCACGCCGCTGACGATCGCCACCAGCATGAACATGGCGCAGAAACCGGCAATCCAGCGCGCCCACTTGGCCGGCATGTAGTGCAGGTCGAAATGCAGCCGGTAGAGGAACTCGCCGCCGCGGGTCTCGCGCGCGGCCTGCAGCGGCGCGCCGGTGGCGGGGTCGAGCAGGCGCGTGTCGAAGCGCCGCGGCTTGCCCTCGGCATCGCGCGGCCCCTTGCCCGGCTGGTAGACCCACAGCACGCTGGCATAGGGCTGGCGCTCATCGGGCAGCGAGATAGACCAGCGCGCGGCATCGGGCGCCACGCTGTTCAGGTAGCGCACCGCACCTTCCGTCGCCTGCGCCGCCGGCACGTCAGGAGCGGCCGCCGCATTGCGATGCAGCTCCGGGCGCATCCACAGCGAGATCTCGTCCTTGAAATAGCTGGCGGTGCCGCCGCAGAACATCAGCAGCAACACCCAGCACACCAGCAGGCCGGTCCAGGTGTGCAGCCACGCCATCGATTGCCGGAAACCTGTTCGCATCACGCACCCTGCCCCAACGCCAGCAATCCCCACAGCAGCAAGGCCGGCAGGGCCAGGCCGGCCCAGGCGCGCCATGCGTTGCGTACCGCGAACACCCAGACCGCCGCGCCGGCATAGACGGCAAACGACAGCAGCGTCGCGGCGGTCACGGCCTCGGCGCGCGGCAGCGGCAGCGACACCGCCAGCGCGGCGGTCGACAGCGCAGCCAGGGCATAACCACCGCCGATCGCCGCGACCGCGCGCGATGCGACGCCCGCACGGTAGCGCCAGCCGATGGAATGGGCCTTGCTCATGTGCCGGCCTCCGGCGCGTCATGCAGGGTGTGCGCGCGTGGCAGGAACGAAGGTATTGAGCGGCCGGCCGGACGACGGCGAGGGGTGCGACGCATGACGAGAACGTGGATCGAAATCGTTATGAATGATAACAATTCTCATTAATATTCTCAATGACATACATTAGAAACATAGTCGCTGCTGCAGGACTTACGAATTGGCGTGCCGGCAGTCCCGTCGAAGTTCGGGCGCCATGAAGGTTCTGCGCGTCGGAATGCGCAAAGACGATCGCGCATTGCGCACCACCGTCTCGGCATCCGGCTTGGGGCGTGGGGTCCGTCACAGACGCCAACCTCGCGCAGAACCAGTTACTGCTGGCGCGCAATGCCTCCGCCGATGCCTACAGCGCAGCGCTTGCCGCGGCCGCAGGCCTGGCGTTCGCCACTGGCACGATCGGTTCGGCTCGCGAGTGGCCTGTCCGTTAGCCCTGCCCCAAGTGACAACGTCCAAAAAATCCGAAGCCTGCGAAAATTTTCCTTGTAATGAGATCGATTCCCATTTACTATTCGATCACTGCCTGACGCACGGTGCTTCACCACCCAGGCAGCCCGGCCAGCACCGAAGGCCGCCGCGGCAAGCGGCATTGGCCAGAACACTGGCAGGCACAGAATTTCCGGACGCCGCAACGTGGCAATCCCACGCGGCATCCGACACCGACTTTTGTGGGGACCGCTCCGTCACGCGGAGCGTTTGGCAGTAGCCAGTCTCAGGAAGATCGGGAAAGCAACCAGACCCCGCTTTCCCGATCGCGTCTTCCGGAGGCAAGCCAGGCCGCCTTTTTATTCAGCGCGTCGTGCAGGTACGGCGCGCCGCCAGGGACGCCAGCGCCGCGCGCGGCCGGCCCTGGCGCTCCATCCTGAATATCCCGCCAAGCCATCGACGCCGCCTGTGCGCGGCGCCGGGCACGGTACCGCCCTGCCCGCCGTGGGGCAATCGCAGCATCCCAATGTCATCCGCCATGTCATCCGAACGGTCCAGCCCGATCCACCTCAAGCGCGCCGGCCTGAAGGCCACGTCGCCACGGATGCGGATCCTTGAAGTGTTCCGCACCAGCGCACGGCGCCATCTCAGTGCGGAAGATGTCTATCGCATCCTGCTGACCCAGGACGAGGATGCGGGACTGTCTACTGTGTACCGGGTGCTTAACCAACTGGTGCAGGCCGACATCCTGCTGCGCCACACCTTCGAGTCCGACCACGCCGTGTTCGAACTCAACGAAGGCGGCCACCATGACCACCTGATCTGCGTTGCCTGCGGCCGCGTGGAAGAATTCCGCGACGAGAGCATCGAGCAGCGCCAGCGCCAGGTAGCCGCCGACAACGCCTTTGTATTGCGCGAGCACATGCTGGTGCTGTACGGCGTCTGCCCCGAGTGCCGTGCCAATGCGGCGGACGAATCGCACATGTCCGCGGCGCTGCCCACGCAAGCCTGAGTACGCCCGAGGTCCGCATTGGCAATATCGATGCCGCGCCCTGACGGAGCCATCATGGAGCGCCTGACCAAGCCGCTTTCCGAACTGAAACGCCTGCTCAGCGTGTACCTGAGGCAGGAACCCGGCTGCCATGACTGCCAGCTGCGGACGGTGTGCGTGCACCGGCCCGACCACACCGGCTGCAACTGGAGTGCCGAGGTCGATTTCCCCGAACGCACCGAGGCCGACGCCGTCCGTCACTGGCGCCAGGCGCGCCGCGTGGTGATGATGGTGCGGGAGCAGTACAACGTCGCCGCGGGAACTGGGGCGGGGACGAGGGCGGGGACGGTAACGGCGGCGCGCTCAAGGGCGGCTTGCTGACAGCTCAGCGCTTCGCGGCCGCCCGCACCGCCGCAGCCGCCGGCACGTCGGCGGCCACTGGCCGCAACACCAGCCACACCGCCAGGCCGATCAGCGCGCCGCCCACGGCATGGGCCCATGACAGCGCTTCCCCCAGAAACAGCGCGCCCCAGACAATGCCGAATGGCGGAATCAAAAAGGTCACGGTCAGCGAGCGCACCGGGCCAAGGTCGGCAATCAACCGGTAATAGAGGATATAGGCCAGCGCCGTGCAGAGCACGCCGACACCCGCCATGGCCCACCACACGCCAGCGCCGGCATCGGGCAGCGTGTTGTGGCGCCACAGCGCAACCGCGCAAAACGGCAGCAGGAACAGCGTCGCGCCGACCATGCTGCCGGCCGCAATCAGGCGGCTGTCCAGGCCGCCGCGCTGGGTGATCCAGCGTCGCGCCAGGAAGCCGGACAGGCCGTAGCAGGCGGTCGCCACCAGGCAAGCCAGGGCGCCGAGCAGCAACTCGGTCGAGAAAGCGACGGGGCCGGTGCGCGTCAGCACCGCCACGCCCGCCACGCCCAACATCACGCCCAGCGCCTTGGCGCGCGTCAGCCGTTCGGAAAAGACCAGCGCGCCGATCATGACGCCCATCAGCGGCGTCATGGCATTGAACACCGCCGAATAGCCCGCCGGCAGCCACAGCGCCGCCACCGCGTACATGGTGAATGGAATGCCTGAATTGGTCACGCCCAGCACCAGGACCGCCGGCCATTTGCCGCGCATGTCCCAGCGCAGGCCCAGCATGGGCAGGCACGCAGCCAGCGTGACGGCGGCAATCAGCACACGCAGGAAGGCGGCCGGCATCGGCCCGAGCACCGGCGCGCCGATGCGGATAAACAGGAAGCTGGCGCCCCAGATGGCGGCCAGCGCGAGCAGGCGTGCAAGATCGGCGGGTTTCATGGAAGGCGGTGGCGTACTGCGGCGCCACGGCAAGGTGGGGTGTCGCGATTTGACGCCCGTGGTGGCAGGGACGCAAGCCGGATCCGGACGTCTGAATCCGTTTACATGCGATTCATGCCGCACTTTAGCCGTCGCTTTTTCGCTGCAGTTGACGGATCTACCTCACATTAGCGCACCTTTTTGGGCACAATGGCAGACAATTGTCCGGCATTCCTTTCGAACTGCCTGCACCCATACCCCTCCCTAGGGGGGTGCCGAATCAGACAGGTGACAATCCGTATTCAATTAAATTAAACTCTGGTCTGCGCCAGAGTTAATTGACCCCTCCGACGCATTCCCGACAAGCCGCCAGGAACCCTGGCGGCTTCTTTTTTGCCCGCGTCACTTAAAGTGACTCTTAAGACACACATGGCACCGTAAAATCCCGGCTCCGGCACCGCTGCTGCGTTTGCCGGCACAACGTCTGCAAACCCGAACATCCAGCTCGCCGTCCGCGTCAACCGCCGGGACGGCTGCCGCGTTGCCAGATTTCATGAAACGACAGTTCCTTGGCCTGCTTGCCCGCGTTTACGTCCTGCAATTTGCCCTGGAAGTCCCCGCCACGGTGGCCACGCTCGCCGACATGCTGCTGGAGTACGGCTTTCAGGTCGACATCGGCACCGTGCGTCCCTTGCTGCGCGCCCTGCAGATGGAGGGCTACCTCGAAAGCGTGTTGCGCGACGGCATCGGCCGCGTCTATCAACTGACCGAGCGCGGCCGCGATGAGCTGGCCGCCAGCCGCCAGCGCATCGACGAACTGTACCGCCGCCTGCACGCCGACGTTCCCACCCCCGGCATTCCGCGCGAAACCTGACCGATCCGCGCGTTCCTCACTTCGTTCACCGAGACTGAGCGTACCCGTTTCTGCGGGGTTGCGGTCCGGCGCGGACGGCCTATTGCCGCGGTGACGCCTGGTCGGCCGGCGGCGTTTCCAGGCCGATCTCCATCAGCTGGCGCAAGGCCTGCGACGGCACCGCCTGGCAGAACAGGAAGCCCTGCACGCCGTCGCAGCCCTGCGACCGCAGGAACTCGAACTGCGCCGCGGTTTCGACCCCTTCGGCAACCACCTTCAGGTGCAGCTGGTGCCCGAGCGCGATGATCGCGGCAGCCACCGCCTGGTCGTGGCCAGGCGTGGCCACGTCGTCGACGAAGGACTTGTCGATCTTGAGCCGGTCGATCGGCAGCCGGGTCAGGTAGTTCAGGCCCGAATAGCCGGTACCGAAATCGTCGATCGACAGCGCCACGCCAAGCGCCCGCAGCCGGCGGAAGGTTTCGATGGTGGTCTCGCCACCGTCGACGAGGATGCCTTCAGTGACCTCGATCACCAGTTGCCGCGGCGGCAGGCCGGCCTGCTCGAGGCAGCGCGCCACGGTGGCCGGGAAGCCGGCCTGGCGCAACTGCAGCGGCGAGATATTGACCGCCACTTCGATGTCGCGGCCCAGCGCCTGGCGCAGCGCCTGGATCTCGCGGCAGGCGGTGGCCAGCGTCCATTCGCCAAGCTGCGCGACCAGGCCGCTCTGCTCGGCGATAGGGATGAACTCAGACGGCTGCATCGGGCCGCGTTCGGGTGTCTCCCAGGCGATCAGCGCCTCGACGCCGGTGATCGCTTTCGTGGCGGTTTCGACGATGGGCTGGTAACGCAGCCGGAATTCGTTGCCGCTCAGCGCACGGCGCAGCAGGCCCTCGATGGTGAAGCGCGCCAGTGAGGCCTCAGCCATCGACGCGGCAAAGCGGCACAGCTGCGCGCGACCGCCCTGCTTGGCGGCATAGACCGCGGCGTCAGCGGACTTCATCAGCTCGGTCAGCGAATCGCCGTCGTCGGGGAAGACCGCCATGCCGATCGACGGGGTCACGCGCAGGCGCTGCCCGCCGGCCAGCAGTTCTTCATTGACCCGTGCCTGGATCTTGGCGGCGATCAGCTCGGCCTCGCTGTCGGCGCGCAGACCGCCCAACACCACGCCGAATTCGTCGCCGCCCATGCGCGCCACCAGGTCGCCCTGGCGCACCGCGCCCTTGAGGCGGTCGGCCATGGTACGCAGCACGTCGTCGCCGACCGGGTGGCCGAGCGAATCGTTGATGTGCTTGAAGTGGTCCAGATCCAGCAGCAACAATGCCACGCGTTCGCCATGACGGCGCGCATGCAGCAGTACGGGTTGTGCGCGCTCGCTGAGCTCGGCACGGTTGGGCAGGCCGGTCAGCGGGTCATGCAGCGCCAGGTGGCGGATGTATTCGTCGACGCGGCGGCGCTCCGTCAGGTCGTAGGCGATGGCCTGGTAGCCTGCCGGCGACCCGTCCGGCTGCGCGGCCAGCGCCGACACGGATACCTGCACTGGCAAGCGCGAGCCGCCCTTGCGCACCCACGTCCATTCGCGTTCGTCGCTCAGGCCGAGCCGCGCCTTGGCGACCAGCGCGGGCATTCCGGCCGCCACTGGTTCGCCCAGCTCCTGGCTGAGCGCGCGTGCGTGCGCGGCCAGTTCGTCGGCGAGATGCAGGCCGGTGACCGGCATGCGGCCCACCAGCTCCGCGGCGGCGTACCACAGCATGCGGGTGCCCGCGGCATTGACGCTGGTGACCACGCCGTCGTCGCCAAAGGTGATGACGCCGAAGTTGGCATGGTCGACCAGGCCGGCATAGCGCGCCGCCTGGTGCGCGGCGGCCTGTTGCGCGCGGTACTGCGGCTCCACGTCCGTGATTGCCCACAGCCAGCGGGCGCCGCCCTCCGCGCCGGGCAGCTGCGCGGCGCTTGCGCGCAGCGGGAAACGACTGCCGTCGCTGCGCACACCGGTCAGTTCGCGCTGCGCGACGCCGCGACCCACGCCAGCGCCATCGGCGCCATCGGCACCATCCGCGACGCCGGTGGCACCAGGCGCAAGCAGATTGAGGTTGCGGCCGACCAGGTCGGCCGGCGCGATGCCGAACAGCTTGCCGGCGCGCTCGCTGGCACGCACGACCACGCCGTTGGCATCGGTGAGGACAAAGCCATCAGCGGATTGCGCCATGCATGCCTGCAAGGTGGCATTGTCGTCCTCCCCGGCGTGGACTGTCTGGGCCTCGCGTTGCCGGGCAGTGCGGCGCTGGCGTGCCAGCGCGTAGGTCATGCCGGCCAGCGCAAGCGTGGCCAGCGCGCCCGCGGCCAGCACGACATACGCCTGGCGCGGGCCATATGCTGCTTCGAAGGCGGGACGCGTGGCAGCACGCAGCGTCCACGCAGCGTCACCATAGTAGAACTGGCGTTCGCCGCGCAGCAGCGGGGCGTTGCCGTCATCGCGCTGCGCGGTGCCAGCCGTATCCGACAGCATCGGACCGGGCACGGCAAGCGTGCCCTCGTGCAGCGACAGCTCGAGGTCCGCCAGTGCCGGCGCACCGACCCCGCGCATCAGGTCGCCCAGCCGCAGCGACACATAGACATAGCCGACCACCGCCTCGCGCCGCTGCGCCAGCGTGCTGGCGGCCACGCCACCACCGTAGACCGGCAGGAACAACAGCGCGCCGCGCTGGCGCTCCATCGCCTCGGACTCGCGCACGAGATCCAGCCCGCGCGTCAGCCGGGGCTCGCCGCTGTCGCGCGCCGCTTCCAACGCGGCACGACGGGACGGCTCGGAAAGCAGGTCGAAGCCGGCGGCGCGGGCGTTGCGCCCCGCCAGCGGCTCCACATAGAGGATGGGTGCGTAAAGGCTGCGCGGGCCGGCGGGACGGATCGAATAATCGGCCAGGCCATCGGCGCGCGCGGCCGCGATCAGGGGTTCGACCTGCCCCGGTGCCGTCAGCGGTGCGTAGCCGATCGATTGCGTGCCGGGCGGCAGCTCGTCGAGCTGGGCGGTATAGAGATAGTTGCGCCATTGCGCGCGCGAAGTTGCCGGATTGGCCGTCATCAGACCCGCCACGCCGCGCAGGAGCCGTTCGTTCTCGAGCATGCGTTCGCGCAGTGCGCTGCTGGCCTGGCTCAGCTGCGCATCGAAATGCTGCTGGGCCAGCCGCTGCTCGAACCGCTGTACCTGGTGCCACGCCCCCGCGGTCAGCAGCGCCCCGCCTGCCGCGACCAGCAGCGACAGCAAGGCAGGAGGAAGCGCAGTCAGTCTCATGGTCTTCGGTAACGGTCCGGCGCCGGCGACGCGCCTGCCACGGAACCCGGCAGGCTGGCCAGCGTCCGGGAAACGGCTACTTGTCTTGCGCTGCGTGCCTTGCAATAACGCGGCACTATACCGCGCCGGATGCACAAGGCACAGTCTCGTGCGCCACCGATGACCCGAACGGGTGTAGGGTGTTGGCCCAATGTCTGCCCATGTCCCGCCGGGCCCACATTGCGTGCCGGCCATGTCGCGATGCGCTATGGTAGCTAGTAACCGAGGCGTCGCCGGCGAGGCGCCCGGCATGCCGCGCCATCCCGCAATCGACCCGGCGCTTGCGTTGCGCCCTGCCTCTCGCCCACCTTGCGCCTCCACCTCGCGCCCACATGCCTGTCTATACGCCCACGCTGAAAGCGCGCATTGCCTTCATCACCACCATCCTGGCCGCGGTATTTGGCACCGGCATCGTGCTGGCGGCACTGTATGACGCGCACCGCGACCTGCATGATGCGCTGCAGGACCAGCAGGACTCGGTGGTCAAGCTCACCGCCGACCAGCTCGACACTGCCATGTCGGACCGCATCATGCTGCTGTCGCACCAGGCCGCGCAGCTCGGCGGCCTGCTGGCGCAGGCACACGGCGCGCAAGCCGGCGCGGCCCGGCAGCAGGCGCTGCACGCGCTGTCCGCGGCGATCCCCCTGCCGGCCGCCTTCAATGCGTTGCTGGTTGCTGACGTGCAGGGCAACATCGTCAGCAATGTCGGTTCCGTTGCGGAAGTGAGCGACCGCGGCTATTTCCGGGAAGCGGCGCGCACGCTCGCGCCGGTGGTCTCGCCGCCGATCCGCTCGCGCACCACCGGCCAGCTCGGCATCATGGTGGCCGTGCCGGTACTGTCGCCGCAGAAAGCCTTCGTCGGGCTCGTCGGCGGCTGGCTGGACATGGCGAGCGCCAATTTCCTGGTCGAGATCCTGCACAACCGGCTCGGCACCACCGGCTACTACTGCCTGGTCTCGGCCGGACGCGATCCGGTCTATATCCGCCATCCGGACCCCGCGCAGGCACGCCAGCCGGCGCTGAGCGTGGGCGACACCTGCGGCGAGGACGACAGCCCGGCAACGCTGGAATTCGTGACGCCGGCGCGCCCGGTGATCGCGCGCTATCTGATGTCGACCACGGGCTGGGAACTGGTAGCGCTGCTGCCGGCACGCGAAGCCTACGCACCGCTGCGCCAGATGCAGCAGCGCTTCCTGGGCCTGGCCAGCCTGGCGCTGGCGCTGGTGGCCATGCTGATCTGGCTGGCGGTGCGGCGCCAGCTGGGACCGCTGACCCGGCTGCACAAGGTGGTACTGGCCAGCGCCAATGACCTGTCGGCGTTCGAGCGGCTGCCGGCACGGCCGCAGCGCGACGAGATCGGCGACCTGTCGCGCGCCTTCGTCAAGCTGATGCGCGACGTGCGCGAGCGCCGCCAGGCGCTGGATCGCAGCGAGCGGCGCCTGCGCGCGGTGACCGACACACTGCCGTCGCTGCTGGCCTTTATCGATCCCGACGAGCGCTACGTCTTCAACAACATCGCCTACGAGCACGTGTTTGGCCTGAAGCTCGACGAACTGCGCGGCAAGACCGTGCGCGAAGTGCTGGGCGAGGCGCGCTATGCGCGCGCGCAGCCCTTCCTGCAACGCGCGCTGGCCGGCACCGCGGTGACCTTCGAGTCCGAGGATCCAGAGCCGGAATACCACTGCATGGAGACCAGCCTGCGGCCGGAATGGAGCGGCGACGGCAGCGAAGTGGTCGGCGTGCATATCCACGTGCAGGACATCACCCAGCGCAAGCTCGAAACCCAGCGCCTGGCGCGCATGTCCCGCACCGATCACCTGACCCAGCTGATGAACCGCAGCGCCTTCGAAGGCCAGTTGCAGGCCGCCATGGCGCGCAGCCGCGACCACGGCAGCCTGATGGCGCTGCTGTACCTGGACATGGACCGCTTCAAGGCGGTCAACGACATCCACGGCCATGCCGCCGGTGACCAGCTGCTGCAGGCGTTCGCGCAACGCGTGCGCGCCTGCGTGCGCGCGACCGACACCGTCGCCCGGCTGGGAGGCGACGAATTCGCGGTGGTGCTGGAAGACCTGGCGCAGCCGGCGGCGGCGCGCCGCGTGGCGCAGGCGATCCTGCAGGCAATGGACGAGCCGTTCAGCGTCGAAGGCGTGTCAGCTGACGTCGACGTCAGCATCGGCGTGGCGCTCTACCAAGGCGGGCCGGCGCAGGACCGCGAGCTGATGCGGCTCGCGGACGTGCTGCTGTACCGGGCCAAGGGCGCAGGGCGCGGACGCTATGAAATCGGTCCTCCTGAACTGGCCGGCGAACTCAGCCACCAGTAGCGCCACCAGTAGGTCAGCCACCGGTAGGCCCGTGCAGAGCAGTTGCCGAGGCTGCCGGCCACAAAGGCCGGCGGCCCTCAGTGCAGCGTGCCGCCGGGCTTGCCGGGCACGGCGCCGGCAGGTGCCGCACCGCTGCCCTCCGGCTCGAACGGGACATGGCGCCCGTCGCTGGACTGGTAGCCAAGCTGGGCGTCGGCGCCCAGCATTTTCTCCCAGGCGATCATGGCCTGCGCCACGGCTTCCGGCGCGCCCTTGAACACCACCACGTCATTGCCGCAGCTGGGGCATTCCCCGCCGAACACGGCGTCGATGCCCGGCAGGCCCGGCACGTTGAGGGTGTCGAACTGCTTGAACGCAGTCTTGCAGTGCCCGCAGACCAGCTGCGCCGGACGCAAGGCTTCGATCTTCGCGCGCGCCTGTGCCGCGCGCTCTTCGGGGGTGCCCCGTTTTTTCGCCTCGCCCATGATGTCCTTCCTTCCCGTGCTGCCGGTGTGCTTGCCCCGGCGCGGCCACGGCGGCCGCGCGGTGCGGTGTGTTGTTGGATGGCCGCCTGGCGGCCTGTCGCATGCCGGGCCAAAGCCGAGGCGTGCGTCATGTTTTGTCTGCGGCTTCCTGTTAGATGCGATTCGGGGGACGGTGGTGCCCGACGACCGCGCCCGGTGCCTGGCACGCTACCCGCGCCCTCTTATCCGGAACGCCTGGCGCAGCCGGCATTGTAACCAGCACGGCGCTGCAAGTACCGGGCCCGCAGGATCGACTTTCGCCTGCTATTGTGGATAACGATGCCCCGTGACGGCACCTTTGCGGCGCCCGGGTCACTGCGGGCATGCCACGGGACCGCGCTTGCCGCCCCCAGGGCGGCGCGATGTGGGCCCGCGCGCCTGCCGGCCCCGCGCCGGCATTCACGGTTCCATCCACCTACCCCCGAAGGAGGACGCTCGATGATCCGACCCACCGTGCAGGAAAATGCCGCCCGCTACGCCGACTGCATCGCCGCGTGCAATGCCTGTGCCGCCGCCGCGCTGAAATGCGCCGCGGCCTGCCTGGAAGAGCAGGATGTGCGCAGGATGGCGCGCTGCATCGCGCTGGACATGGATGTCGCCGGCATCGCGCAGCTGGCCGCCTCCTACATGCTGCGCAACAGCGAGTTCGCGCCGCTGGTCTGCGAGGACTGCGCCGAAGTCTGCAAGTGGTGCAAGGAGGAATGCGAGCGCCATGACGCCGAGCACTGCCAGGAGTGCGCGCGGGCCTGCGCGGTGTGCATGGAGCAGTGCCTCAAGATGACGGCGTAGCCGCGCCCTCGCCCGCCGCATAGACCGCATAGGCCCCATCACGGCTAACCCGCGGTTAACCCGGCGGGCAGCATGGACTTGACCGCGTGCCGCGCGCCTGCGGCGTAATCTGGCGGACTGCGCGCACAGTTGCTGCGCGTGCCCTTCAGCCAGCGTGACCAGCCGGCGCCCGCGTTTTGCCACTGTTCCTTCTGTTTGGCGATACCGGGCGCCCGCAGCGGCGTCTCTTGCCTCGCAAAGGAGTCTGTCCATGTCCAACCCTTCCGCCAGCAACACCCGCATCGAGAAAGACAGCCTGGGCGATGTCCCGGTGCCCGCCGACCACCTTTGGGGCGCGCAGACCGAACGCTCGCGCCAGAACTTCCGCATCGGCGACGAGAAGATGCCGCCCGCGCTGGTCGAAGCCTTTGCCATTTTGAAGCTGTGCGCGGCCCGCGCCAATCGCGAGCTGGGCGTGCTTCAGCCCGAGCTGGCGCAGGCCATCGAGCAGGCAGCCACGGAAGTGATCGAAGGCCGCTGGCCGCAGGAGTTTCCGCTGTCGGTCTGGCAGACCGGATCGGGCACGCAGACCAACATGAACCTCAACGAGGTCATCGCCAACCGCGCGATCCAGATGCTCGGCGGCGAAATCGGCAGCAAGAAGCCGGTGCACCCGAACGACCACGTCAATGCCAGCCAGTCAAGCAACGACAGCTTCCCGACCGCGATGCACATCGCCGCAACGCGTGTGATCCAGCAACAGCTGCTGCCGGCGCTGGAGCAGCTGCAGCAGACCTTTGCGCGCAAGGTGGAAGCCTTCGCCGATATCGTCAAGGTGGGCCGCACGCACCTGCAGGACGCGGTGCCGCTGACGCTGGGCCAGGAGTTCTCGGGCTACATGACGCAGGTCGCCGATGCGCAGTCGCGGCTGCAGCAGGCCATGCTGCGTGCCATGCCGGTGGCGCAGGGCGGCACCGCGGTCGGCACCGGGCTGAACGCACCGCACGGCTTCGCCGCGGCTTTCGCGCGCGCATTGGCCGACTACACCGGACTGCCGTTCGAGCCCGCGCCCAATCGCTATGCGCTGCAGGCCTCGCATGACGCGCTGGCCGACCTGTCGGGCGCGCTCAACACCACCGCCTCGTCGTTCCTGAAGATCGCGCGCGATTTCATGCTGCTGGGCTCGGGGCCGCGCGCCGGCTTTGCCGAGCTGATCCTGCCGGCCAACGAACCGGGCTCGTCAATCATGCCGGGCAAGGTCAACCCAACCCAGGCGGAGGCGTTGGCCATGGTGTGCTGCCGCGTGATCGGCAACCACACCACGGTGACGCTGGCCAACGGCCTGGGCACGCTGGAGCTGAATGCGTACAAGCCGGTGATCATCTACAGCCTGCTGCAATCGGTCAGCCTGCTGGCGGGGGCGGCGTCGAGCTTTGCCGAGCATATGATCGAGGGCGTCGAGGCCGACCGCGAGCGCATTGCCGAGCTGCTGGAACGATCGCTGATGCCGGTCACGGCGCTCAACCCGCATATCGGCTATGACAAGGCCGCCGAGATCGCCAAGCTGGCGGTGCAGCGCAACCTGTCGCTGCGGGAAGCGGCGATCGCGTCCGGACATGTGACCGAGGCGCAGTTCCGCGAGTGGATCGACCTGGCCGGCATGACGCGGGAAGTGTGAGTAGTGTGAGCCGTGCCGACGCGACGGCCTGCTGATGGCCGTTGCGTAGCTCAGCCAGGCGCGCCGGCCGGCGGGTTGCAGCGCTGGCGCGCCAGCCCGTCGCGCGAATAGCCATGGCGTACGCGCAACTGGTGTTCGACCGCGTCCGCCTGGTCCAGGCAAGCGAACATCAGGTCGTCCTTGAAGCGCTGCGATACACCTTTGAGGCGTGGCGCTTCGTAGGCAACCTGGCGCGCGCGGCAGCGCAGGAACAGCAGCGTTTCCTGGGTGGCGGCAATCAGCTGGTCATGCTCGATCCGCTTGCATTCGACCAGGTCCTGGGCGGAGACGCTGGCGCCGGCAACGAACAAGGGCAGGCACAGCCAGCGGCGCATCAAGCGGTGCATGGCAAACGGGGGCGCGTCAGGCCGGTTGATGGTGTGGATCGCATCATTGCCCAGAGTTGCCCGCCGTGCAAGCGATGCGCAGCCGGAAAGCCGTCACCGGCGGCCGAAACGCGGAATACACTGTCCCGCTGACTGGACAATCCCCCACAAAACCCTGATGACACCGTGCCGCGCCTCGCGGCATGCTGCATTGCAGCACAAGCCGGGGGTGGGCAGGACCCGGCAGGCGCGCTACGCTTGCGCCCGGCACATTGTTCACGGTGCCGATCCTGACCGCGCTGGGCACGGTCAGCAGCCCCGAGCTGGCCTTCGTGCTGATCGCCGTTGCGCTGGCCATCGTCAGCTTCTACACGTCGATCAGCGGCATCGTGAAGGCCGAGATGTTCCCGGCCGAGGTGCGCGCGCTCGGCGTGGGCCTGGCCTATGCCATTGCCAACGCGATCTTCGGCGGCTCGGCCGAATACGTTGCGCTCGGCTTGAAGACCCTCGGCCACGAAACCGCGTTCTACTGGTACGTGACCGCGATGATGGCGATTGCCTTCCTGGTCAGCCTGCGCCTGCCGCGCCAGGCGAAGTACCTGCACCACGAGCACTAACGCACCGGCCATACTGCGCGTGCGCGCGCCAGCATGGCAATATACGGGGCCCGGCGCCCGCCACGCGGCGGCGCCGGCCCTTTTTCTTTCCTTCTAGCCATGGACCTCAACGCCTTGCGCCTGTTCGTCGACATCGTCGACGCCGGCAACCTGAGCGCAGCCGCGCGCAAGCTCAAGATGACGCGCGCCAATGTCAGCTACCGGCTGAAGGCGCTGGAGGAAGAGCTGGGCGTGCAGCTGCTGCGGCGGACCACCCGCCATGTCGAGCCTACGCCGGTGGGTGCCGGGCTGTACGAGCACGGACGCAATATCCTCGGCGAGGTGGCGGCAGCCAATGCGCTGATCAGCAACATGGGCAAGAGCCTGCAGGGCCATGTGCGGCTTTCGGTCCCTACCGGGCTTGGCCATACACTGCTATCGCCGCTGATGGTGCAGTTCAAGCAACGCTATCCCGACATCACCCTCGATGTCGTCTTCGACAACCGCGTGCACAACCTCGTGTCCGAGGATGTGGACGTGGCGCTGCGCATCATTTCCACGCCGCCCGATTCGGTGATCGCCACGGAAATTGGCACGGTAGACTGGGTCATCTGCGCTTCGCCCGCTTACCTGGCAAACCATCCCGCACCCCAGGCGCTCGCCGACCTGCAAGAGCATGCGATCGTTTGCGCCTCGCCGGTCGGGCAAAAGCTGAAGGTCGCGGGAACGCGGCCCGGCACCGAAGCGCAGGAAGCCCGCGACCAGGTGGTGCTGGAACCGACACTCAGTTCCGACAATTTCGGCTTCCTGAAGGAAGGAGTGGTGGCCGGCCTGGGCATCGGCATCACGCCGATCTACGCGATCGGCGAGGAACTGGCGAGCGGCGGGCTGGTGCAGCTGCTGCCGGATTACCGCATCAGCGTGTTCGGCAGCCGGCTGTACATGCTGACCATGCCAAACCGCTACCAGACGCTGGCGACGCGCTACCTGCTGAACTTCCTGAAAACGGAACTGCAGGCGGTGTGGCCGCGGCTGCACCGCTAGCATTGCAAGGCGGATCGGGAGCCGTTGGGCACGGCGCCAGGCACTATATTAGGAACACAAGGATAACCGTAGGTGTATCCCTGTCCTGAGGAGCAACCATGGCCCTGTCTAGCACACTCGCAAACTGCCTGAGTAGCAAGAATACCCAGTACGACATCATCCGCCACCCCTACACCCTCAGCAGCATGGCCACTGCCGAAGCGGCGCACATTCCCGGAGACCGTCTGGCCAAGACCCTGTTGCTCGAAGACGAGCGCGGCTATGTCGCCGCCGTGATCCCTTCGAGCCATCACCTGCAGCTGGCTGCAATCTGCGAACTGACCGGCCGCGACCTGGTGCTTGCGCACGAGGATGAAATCCGCGAGATCTTCAAGGATTGCGACCTTGGCGCGATCCCGCCGGTCGCCATGGCGTATGGCATGCAAACCTATGTGGACGACAGCCTGATGCAGCAGCCCGAAGTGTATTTCGAGGGCGGCGACCACCAGGAACTGGTGCACATGACACGGGACCAGTTCATGGACCTGATGTCGGATGCCACGCCCGGGCACTTCTCACGCCGCATGATGTAGCGCGGCGACGTTGCGCTGCGGCCACCGCGGATCCACCCGCGGTGGCCGTTTTCATTTTTGGTCCCGCAATGCCGCTGCCGGGGGCGCCTTGCCGGCCAAGGCGTGCTCGCTGTCGTCCTTCAGGTCCACGCCCGAGCGCCCGAGTGCCGCGGCACCGCGCAGCAGGAACACCAGGCGTTGCGCGGCCTGCGCATAGGACAGCCCTTCGGGCCGCACATTGGAGATGCAGTTGCGCTCGGCATCGGTACGCCCGGGTTGCGGGGCGTAGGTCAGGTAGATGCCGAGGCTGTCGGGCGAACTCAGCCCGGGCCGTTCGCCGATCAGCATCACCACCTGACGCGCGCCCAGCACGGCGCCGATATCGTCGCCGAGCGCCACGCGCGATTGTTCCGCTACCACCACCGGTCCGATACGCCATTCCCGCGGTAACCGCTGGCGCGTCATTTCCAGCACCGCCAGCGCGTGCGTTTGCGCGGCCAGAGCCGAAAGTCCGTCGGCGATCACGAACACGACATCGGGCGCCTGTTGCGGCCGCGCCGCGGCCAGGCGCTCCCTGCTCCCGCCATCCAGGGCCCGGCCAAGGTCAGGGCACCGCAGGTAATGGGTGCGGTCGGGCGCTGCGCTGTGCACAACCACGTGATCGAGCCCGCCCTGCCGCAGTGCGCCGGTGATGGCATCGGCGTCCAGCGGCAGGTGCACGGCATCGCGCGCTTGCGCATGGGCCAGGCCGAAAGCCAGCACGGCATCAGTGGTCTGGCTATGGCCGGTGCGGCCCAATGCGATGCGCGCGCGAGTGAACTGGCGCAGACGCTGCCAGGGATCGGCGTCGTGCGTATCGGAGATATTGGCAGGGGGCGAAGGGAGGTCGGACATGGGGTGTCGTAAAGAATGGCTCGGGGCCGGCCCTACAGGCTGTGCGCCATCTGCAGCAGCGGCTGGCGCTCGGACGGCTCCAGCAGCCTGCCGGCGGCATCGGCGATCCCCATGCGCTGCAGCCACTGCTCGAACTCCGGCGCGGGACGCAGGCCCAGGACTTCGCGCAGGTACAGCGCATCGTGGAACGAAGTGCTCTGGTAGTTCAGCATGATGTCGTCGGCGCCGGGCACGCCCATGATGAAATTGATGCCGGCCACGCCGAACAGCGTGAGCAGCGTATCCATGTCGTCCTGGTCGGCCTCGGCATGGTTGGTGTAGCAGACGTCGCAGCCCATCGGCACGCCCATCAGCTTGCCGCAGAAGTGGTCCTCGAGCCCCGCGCGGATGATCTGCTTGCCGTCGTACAGATATTCCGGCCCGATGAAGCCCACCACCGTATTGACCAGCAGCGGCGAAAACGCCCGCGCCACGGCGTAGGCGCGCGCCTCCATGGTCTGCTGGTCGACGCCATGGTGGGCGTTGGCCGACAGCGCGCTGCCTTGTCCGGTTTCGAAATACATGACGTTGTCGCCGACGGTGCCGCGCGCCAGGCCCTGCGCGGCGTCGTGCGCTTCGGCCAGCAGCGCCAGGCTGATGCCGAAGGCCGTATTGGCGCGTTCGCTGCCCGCCACCGACTGGAACACCAGGTCGACCGGCGCGCCCTGCGCGATCGCGCGCAGCGTGTTGGTGACGTGGGTCAGCACGCACGACTGCGTCGGGATATCGAAGCGGCTGCGCAGCGCATCGAGCATATGCAGCAGCGAGACAATGGCGCCCAGGTTGTCCGAGGCCGGATTGATGCCGATGGTGGCGTCGCCGCACCCGTAGAGCAGGCCGTCGATGATGGAAGCGGCGATGCCCTTGGGGTCGTCGGTAGGATGGTTCGGCTGCAGCCGCACCGCCAGCCGCCCGGGCAGGCCGACAGTATTGCGAAAGCGCGTCACCACCTGGCATTTGCGCGCCACCGTCACCAGGTCCTGGTTGCGCATCAGCTTGCTGACTGCGGCCGCGATCTCGGGGGTGATTCCCGCTGCGACGCGCGCCAGCGTGGCGGTGTCGGTCTCGTGCCGCAGCAGCCAGTTGCGCAGGTCGCCGACCGTCGTGGCGGCGATCGCGGCAAACGCAGAGGCATCGTGCCGGTCGACGATCAGGCGCGTGACTTCATCCTCTTCATAGGGCACCAGCGCCTCGTCGAGGAACCGGTTCAGGGGCACGTCGGCCAGCGCCAGGCGCGCGGCCATCCGTTCCTGCTCGCTGGCGGCGGCGATGCCAGCAAGCGCATCGCCGGAGCGCGCCGGGCTGGCCTTGGCCAGCAGCGTGCGCAGGTCGTCGAAAACATGGCGCTGGCTGCCAATGGTGTGCGTATATGCCATGGGAATGCCGTTCCGATATCGAGGCCGATGCCCCTAATATAGTCACCATTGGAGCACCTGGCCGGCGTGGCGATGCAAGAGGCGCCGCATTTCCCATGCCGGCTGGCGGGCAGCCGGCGCCGCGCCTGGCGCATGGTTTAGCGAATGCCGGCGAAGATCTCTAGCCGGCGGTTCAGCATCCGGCCTTCGGCAGTCCGGTTGTCCGCAACGGGTTGCGCGGCGCCCCGCCCAACAGCTTCGACCCGCACCTGCACCGGACTGCTTGCCCACAGGTAGCTGGCCACCGCTTCGGCACGCGCTTGCGACAAGGCCCGGTTCGACCCGTACGCGCCGCGGGCCACCGGCGAATCGTCGGCATGCCCGACCACCGTGATCCAGTCAGCCCGGCCCTCCAGCAGGTCCGCCAGCTTGTCGAGCTGTTCGGCAAGCGCCGGCGGCAGGTTCGCCTGCCCGGGCGGAAACGACAGGCCGTCCCGGAAGACGAGGTGCAGGCGGCCGCTACGCACATCGGCATGGATGGCTGCGCTGGCGACTTGCTGGGCGAAAGCCTGTTCGATGTCCCGCTCCAGCGTGCCTGCCGACGGGAAAACGGCTTGTGCCAGCCGCTCCACCCGCAGTGCAAGCGCATCGGTCGCAACGTGTTGGCGCGTAGCCTGGACCACCACGACGACGGCAACAACAAGAAAGACGGCCGCAGCGGCCGCAGCGACCGCAAGCAGCAGCAGCCGGGTGCCTGTGGGCGCCGGCACTCGCGGCGGCGCTTCGGGGTGCACTTCGGGCTGCACTTCCCTTGGCGGTACCGGCCTCAGCGCCATGATCTCGCGGGTCGCCGGCCGTAGCCGCGGCACCAGTTCTGCCGGTGGTCGCCCGTTCTCGTCAGTGAGTCCGCGTCCGACCAGGTACGCAATGACTTCAAGCGCGTCGGCGTGCGCGCCAGCCCGCTGTTGCAGCCTGCCGACCAGTGCGCGGCAGCGGCTGCCGCCATCCGCCTCGCCGTAGTGCGCCGGAAGCAGGCCGCGCCGCAGCCAGGCCCCACGGCAGGCGCCGGAGCGTCCCTGCACGCGGCGGCCCGCCTGGTCCAGCGCCGCGCACAGGCAATAGTGGACCGCCTCCGCATCCTCCGCCGGCAACGCCGCCGCGCGACAGGCCTGCCGGAAGTTCGCCAGGCGTGTGTGCGCGGCTTCCTGCAGCGTCTCCAGACGCGCCGCGGAATCGAGTTCCGGCGTCAGCTCGTCGAGCACCCAGATCACCGGCTGCGCCAGCCGGAGCAGGTGGTTGCTATTTGCCATCGGGAGCACCTCGATGTCGTTCCTGTGAGACGAATCCTGAGATTCGCCCTCGATGCCAATTCGAGTGCCTTGCGACTTCGACCATGGCTGCATGAGCGCTCGCTTTTTGTCGGCTTTTTGTTTTCTTAGACTATTGATAAATCTTCAGGACCGCAATCGCGTCGATAATCCGAATACTCATATCGCAACTCGAGAAATTTCTAATTACTACACTTGCGAAATAACTCGAACCGTCTCGCGCGCAATTACCATTGCCGGACTCATGCCACAATGATCTGCATCTCCCGCCGCGAATATTTTCATCGAAATACGTGGCAACGATGACAAACCACACAATTCTCCATGCAAAACAATAGGAGCCTTCATATTTACAATGAAATTGGATTAAATCTAATATCAAAAAGACAAGGAACGAACCTCGTCAGATATCATTTCCAGAGTCTGGGCTGGCGCGGAGGGTTACTCAACCTGACCAGAGGTGCTGGGACTCTCGCGCACTGGCAGCCCCGACCTCGAATACGACCCGGCGTTCGTCGTCCTGATGGCGAAGGCAGCACCCGGCGCCGAAGCGCACGACTCGGTCCAGAGCCCCTGAAGACCGCTACGATCCGAGGAGGCAATGGATACTTGGCCGCCAACCACCCCACCACTTGCCTAACCCCGCCACCGCCCCGACAATCGAGCGCTAGCCTGGCCAACCCAAACTGACAGGCAGCCTTACTCAGACCCGCCCATATCCGCCCTACCCGCCCTATCCGCTCTACGCGCCCTACGCGCCGCGCGCGTCGTGGCAGCCCATCAACGCCGGAGACCGTAAAAATGAAAGACCCCGACACGACCAACGCCCCGCGCCTGCTGCCGGCCGCGTGGTACAGCGTCGGTGCCGTCGCCTATGTCCTGACTGCTCTGGCGCTCTGGACGGCGCTCCATGTCAACCTGGTGGCAGCACTGTTGTCCGGGCTGCTGCTGTATTCGCTGGTGGATGTTCTGGCGCCGCGACTGAAGCGGCTGAACCAGCGGCACGATGCGCTGGCGGTGGCGATCCTGTCGGCGCTGATCCTGTTGGGGCTGTCGCTGGCCGGCTGGCTGCTGGTGCGCTTTGTCAGCGGGGAAGGGAATACGCTGGATGGCCTGCTCAATCATGTCGCGGACATCATCGACCAGTCGCGCGGACAGTTGCCACCGTGGCTCAGTGACGCGCTGCCCAACGGCGTGGACGAACTGGCCAATGCGTTGATCGAAGCCTTGCGCGCGCATGCGGCCATGGCGCAGAAGCTGGGGGCGGAGGTGTTGCGCACGCTTGTGCATATCCTGATCGGCCTCGTGATCGGCGCCATGGTGGCGCTTTACCGCGCGGTGGCGCGGCCGAACCGCCGGCCATTGGCTGCTGCGCTGGTGGCGCGGGCGCGAACGCTGCAACAGGCGTTCTCGCAGTTCATCTTTGCGCAGATCCAGATCTCGACGATCAACACCGTGCTGACGGCGATCTACCTGCTGCTGGTGCTGCCGCTGTTCGGCGTGCACCTGCCCCTGTCGAAGACGCTGGTGGTCATTACCTTCGTCGCTGGCTTGCTCCCGGTGCTGGGCAACCTGATTTCCAATACGGCCATCGTGGTGGCGTCGCTGTCAGTGTCGCTACCGATCGCGGTGGCGTCGCTGGTGTTCCTGGTGGTCATCCACAAGCTGGAGTATTTCCTGAACGCCCGCATCATCGGCGCGCGCATCCAGGCGGCGGCGTGGGAGCTGCTGATCGTGATGCTGTTGATGGAGACGCTGTTCGGCATCCCCGGCGTGATCGCCGGCCCGATCTTCTATGCCTACCTGAAGCGGGAACTGGCCGGTGCCGGCCTGATATGAGCACGGCGCCCTGACCGTTGCCCGCAGAACAACGCAACGGGACCAAGCGATCGCGCAGCACGCAGCAGTAGGGCAATGTGCCGCAGCCGTTGCTGGCACTGGCGACATTTTCGATGCCAGCATCGGAGCGCCAGCTGGTCGGACCAATTTTCGGCCTCAGCTGCCGTCCTGCTCGACCCGGCTGCGCACAAAGTCAATATGCGTCTGCATGGCCGTGCGCGCTTCTTCCGGCCGGCGCGCGCAGATCGCCTCGCATAGCGTCCGGTGCTGCAGCAGCAACAGCGCCGAGGCGCTGTCGTCCTGTTCGCGCAGCCCGGTGCCGTTGATGGTGATGTGTTCGCGCAGCATGCCGATCACGCTGGTATGCAGGTGCAGGAACATGGTGTTGTGCGAGGCCAGCGCGATGGCGTCATGCAGGCGCGCATCGGCATCGGCCTCGGCTTCCTTGTCGTCGGCGGCGCGGGCGCGTTCGAGTTCGTCCATCAGGGAGCGGATACGCTTGACGTCGGCGGCGTCGGCGCGCAGTGCGGCGAAGTAGGCCGTGGCGCCTTCCAGCACGCGGCGGAACTCCAGGATGTCGTCGCGCAGCGCGGGATGGTCGGCCACCAGCTGGCCCCATGGGGAAGCAATACCGGCGCGCAACTGGTCGGTGGCAAAAACGCCCGCGCCGCGCCGGCTTTGCAGCAGGCCGCGCGCGGCCAGGCGCTGGATGGCTTCCCGCACGGTATTGCGCGCCACCGCGTACTGCTCCGCCAGCACGCGCTCGGCCGGCAGCCGCGTGCCTGGCGGCCAGGTGCCGTCGAGCAGCGCGGTTTCCATCTGGCGCATGACCGCCTCCACGAGCCCGCGGGTGCGCCCGCTCCGTTGTGCCGCCACCGTCATGCCGTCCGTCCTCGCTCCACAGTTACGCCGCCGACTGGTCCAACCAATTTGAACCGCCGCGCGGAAGCGGGAATTATGCGCCCAAATGTGCGACGCCAAGCAGCGCAACCCCAGCACATCCGGAGCGAGACATGAAGGATCGTCAGTACCCCCCCGGCCCTGCCCCCACGCAGGCCTACCTCTTTGCCACCTGCCTGGTCGACCTGTTCGTGCCGCAGGCCGGGCTCGACGCTGTGCGGCTGCTCGAGCGCGAAGGCCTCACCGTACACTTTCCGCGTGCGCAGAGTTGCTGCGGCCAGCCGGCTTACAGCAGCGGCAACCCCGACGCCGCGCGTGCGGTAGCCCGCGCGCAGCTGGACCTGTTCAGCCAGCCGTGGCCGGTGGTCGTGCCGTCCGGGTCATGCGCCGGCATGATGCGCCACCACTGGCCGCAATTGTTCGCCGACGATCCCGTGGCCGGCCCGAAGGCGCGCGCACTGGCCGAGCGGATCTATGAACTGGGCGAATTCCTGCTCCACGTGCTCCACGTCGATTTCCATGACGCCATGCAGCCGGGCCAGGCGCCCGAGCGGATCGTGCTGCATACCTCCTGCGGCGCCCGCCGCGAAATGGGTACGCGCCAGCATGGCGTGGCGCTGGTCGACACATTGCCTGGCGTGACCCGCGTCGAGCATCAGCGCGAGTCAGAATGCTGCGGCTTCGGCGGCACGTTCTCGCTCAAGCATCCCGATATCTCCGGTGCGATGGTGCGCGACAAGGTTGCGTCCGCCTGCGCCACCGGCTGCGATCGGCTGGTGTCGGCCGACTGCGGCTGCCTGCTCAATATCGGCCACACCGCCGCGCATGACGGCGCGCCGCTGCAGGTCGAACACCTGGCCAGCTTCCTGTGGCGCCGTACCGGAGGTGCCGCATGAGCACGCCCGGCGCCCGCGAACGCATGCTCGGCAGGCTGCGCGCCGCTGCCCCCGCGCCTGCATCCTCCACCGCTGAACTCGATCGCCGCATCGATGGCCATTTCGAGGCGCGCCGGCCCGCGGCGCCGAGCGTCGACGAGTTGGTCGCTGCGATGCGTATTGCACTGGAAACCTCGCACGCAGAAGTCTGGTGCACCGATGCGCAAGCGTGGCCGGCATTGCTGGCCACCGCGCTGGCCGACGCCGGCGTCCGGCGCTTGCTGCTCGATCCCGCGAGCCGCGCCGGCGCGGCGCTGGCCGCCGCGCTGCCGCCGCAGGTTGAAGCCATCGGCTATGACCGCCCCATCGAAGCCTGGAAAGCAGAGCTGTTCGACACCGTCGATGCCGGCTTCACCGTGGCGCGCTCGGGCATTGCCGCCACCGGCACGCTGATCGTTGCACCGGACGCGGGATCGCCGCGCACGGTATCGCTGGTGCCGCCGCTGCACGTGGCGCTGGTGCGCGCATCGACGCTGCACCAGGACCTGCACCTGGCCGCGCGCGCCGAACGCTGGCGCGACGGCATGCCGACCAACCTGGTGATGATCTCGGGCCCGTCCAAGACCTCCGATATCCAGCAGACGCTGGCCTACGGTGCGCACGGCCCACGCCGGCTGTGGGTCGTCATCGTGCAGGACATCGACAATACGGAGGCCGCGCAATGAGCCAGGGCACACTGCATTTCGTCGCGCCGCAAGACTTCAAGGCGCGCGCGCGCGAGGCGCTGGACGATCCCAAGCTGCGCCAGAGCTTTCGCGGCGCGATGGACTTCCTGCAGGGCAAACGGCTGGCGCAGTTCCCCGACGCCGATGAGCTGGAGCGGCTGCGCGACGTGGGCGAAGCGATACGTCAGCACGCGCTCGCCAACCTGCCGGACCTGCTGGTGCAACTGGAGGAGAGGCTCACCGCCGCCGGTGTGCAAGTCCACTGGGCCGAGACCGCCGACGATGCCAACCGCATCATCCACGGCATCGCGGCAGCAAGGCAGGCCAGGCGCGTGATCAAAGGCAAGTCGATGGCCAGCGAGGAAATCGAGCTGAACCATTACCTCGCGGAGCGCGGCGTCGAATGCATCGAGTCGGACATGGGCGAGTACATCGTCCAGCTCGCGGGCGAGAAGCCGTCGCATATCGTGATGCCGGCAATCCACAAGACCAAGGGCGATATCGCCGCGCTGTTCGAGCAGCATATTCCTGATACGCCCTATACCGAGGACGTCGACGCGCTGATCCAGACCGGACGCCGCGCGCTGCGGCAGGCGTTCGTCGGCGCCGATATCGGCCTGTCCGGCGTCAACTTCGCCGCCGCGGACACCGGCACCCTGTGGCTGGTCGAGAACGAGGGCAACGGCCGCCTTTCCACCACGGTCCCCGATGTGCATATCGCCATCATGGGCATGGAAAAGGTGGTGGCGAAGCTCGAGCACATCGTGCCGCTGTCGAGCCTGCTGACGCGCTCGGCCACCGGGCAGGCGATCACCACGTACTTCAACCTCATCTCCGGCCCGCGCCGCGACGGCGAGCGCGACGGGCCGCGCGAGGTGCACCTGGTACTGCTCGACAACGGCCGTACGCAGGCCTACGCCGACGCGCAGCTGCGCGCCACGCTGCAGTGCATCCGCTGCGGGGCATGCATGAACCACTGCCCCGTCTATACGCGCATCGGCGGCCATGCCTATGGCACGACCTATCCCGGTCCGATCGGCAAGATCATTTCGCCCCATTTGCTGGGACTCGAAGCCACTGCGGACCTGCCCACCGCATCCAGCTTGTGCGGCGCCTGCGGCGAGGTCTGCCCGGTGCGCATCCCGATCCCGCAATTGCTGGTGCGCCTGCGCACCGAAGCCAACCGCGATCCCGAGGAACGGGTGGCCAACCCGCTGCGTGGCCAGGGCGCGAAGTACAGCAAGGGTGAGCACCTGGTGTGGCGCTTCTGGAGCGGGGCGTATTCGCACCCGGCCACCTACAGGCTGTTCCGCTGGGCGGCCACGCGGCTGCGTGCGCTGGCGCCGTCGAAGCAGATGGGATGGACGCAGCATCGCACGCCGCTGAAGCCGGCGGCGAAGAGCCTGGCGGATCTGCTCAAGGAGAAGGGGCAGCCGGAGTAGGCGCCCCGATCCCTCCAACTCCCGATTGTGTGCTCCCTCTCCCGCTTGCGGGAGAGGGTTGGGGAGAGGGCGGGAGCCTCCACGAAGTAAAGCGCTGTCGCATAGCCAGCGCCGGCCCTCTCCCCCGGCCCCTCTCCCGCAAGCGGGAGAGGGGAGCAAACGGGCGGCCGGAATCAAGCCGTCGCGCTTGCCAGAACAACAAACATTTTCCCGAAACACCACTGAAACAGGAGACTAACCGTGCAACCCTGGACCCAACTCTATACGCCGCTAGGCAGCCTGTGGCTGTCGGCGCTGGCGGCGGCCATTCCCATCCTGTTCTTCTTCATCGCGCTGGCCGTGTGGCGCATGAAGGGTCATGTCGCCGCCGCAGTCACGTTGCTGCTGGCGCTCGGCGTGGCGATCTTCGCCTACGGCATGCCGGTGCAGCAGGCGCTGGCCTCCGCCGGCTTCGGCTTTGCCTACGGGCTGTGGCCGATCGCATGGATCATCGTGACCGCGGTGTTCCTCTACAAGATCGTGGTCAAGACCGGCCAGTTCGACGTCATCCGCGCCTCGGTGCTCGCGATCACCGACGACCAGCGCCTGCAGATGCTGCTGATCGGCTTTGCCTTCGGCGCGTTCCTGGAAGGCGCGGCAGGCTTCGGCGCGCCGGTGGCGATCACCGCTGCGCTGCTGGTCGGCCTGGGCTTCAATCCGCTGTATGCCGCCGGGCTGTGCCTGATCGCGAATACCGCGCCGGTGGCATTTGGCGCGATGGGCATTCCCATCATCGTGGCCGGACAGGTCACGGGCATCGATCCCTTCCTGATCGGCGCCATGGCCGGCCGCCAGCTGCCACTGCTGTCGCTGCTGGTGCCATTCTGGCTGGTGTTCATGATGGACGGCGCCAAGGGCGTGCGCGAAACCTGGCCGGCGGCGCTGGTGTGCGGCGGCAGCTTTGCGGTGACGCAATACTTCACCTCCAACCATATCGGGCCGGAACTGCCGGACATCACCTCGGCGCTGGTCAGCCTGGTGTCGCTGGCCGCGTTCCTGAAGGTCTGGCAGCCGCGCAGCGCATCGCAACGCGCAGGCGGCACGGTCAGCGGCGGTACCGTGGCGCTGGCCGGCTTCGGCGGCGGCTTTGGCGCTGCCCCGGTAAGCCGCAAGGCATCGCCCTACACGCTGGCGCAGACGCTGCGCGCCTGGGCGCCGTTCGGCATCCTGACGGCGATCGTCACGGTATGGAGCCTGCAGCCGTTCAAGGCGCTGTTCGCCGCCAACGGCGCGCTGGCAGGCACGGTGCTGAAATTCAAGGTGCCGGGGCTGGACCAGATGGTGATCAAGGCCGCCCCGATCGTGGCCACGCCCAAGGCCTATGATGCCGTGCTAAAGCTGGACCTGCTGTCCGCGGTGGGGACCGCCATCCTGCTGACCGCACTGATCTCGGCCGTACTGCTGCGCATGAAGCCGCGCGATCTGGTTGCCACGTTCGGCGAGACGCTGGTGGAACTGGCGCGCCCGGTGCTGTCGATCGGGCTGGTGCTGGCCTTTGCCTTCGTCGCGAACTACTCCGGCATGTCCTCGACGCTGGCGCTGCTGCTCGCCGGCACCGGTGCCGCGTTCCCGTTCTTCTCGCCGTTCCTCGGCTGGCTGGGCGTGTTCCTGACCGGATCGGATACGTCGTCCAACGCGCTGTTCTGCTCGCTGCAGAACACCACCGCACACCAGATAGGCGTGTCCGACACGCTGATGGTGGCGGCCAACACCACCGGTGGCGTGACCGCGAAGATGATCTCGCCGCAATCGATCGCGGTGGCCTGCGCGGCGACGGGGCTGGTGGGCAAGGAGTCGGAGCTGTTCCGGTTTACCGTGAAGCACAGCCTGTTGTTTGCGGTGATCATCGGTGTGATCACGATGGTGCAGGCTTATTGGCTGCCGGGGATGATTCCCGGGTGAGTGTTTGCTCCCCTCTCCCGCCTGCGGGAGAGGGGTTGGGGGAGAGGGCCAGCGCATGCAAGAGCGACCGCCTTCACTCCGTGGAGACTCCGGCCCTCTCCCCCGCCCCTCTCCCATAAATAGGAGAGGGGAGGCAACACGCGCGGATCGGGCGTTGTCAGCAGACTCGGCTGCGCCTAATCCAAAAACGCATCCCCCTCCGTCAACGGCGCATGCCGGTAGGTGGCCGGCGTCCGGCTCAGCTTGACCGGCGCGCCCAGCCCCTTGTAGCCGCCCTCCATTTCCACCACCATCTCCCGATGCACGGTATGCGGATGCTGCAACGCATCGGCCACCGACAGCACCGGCGCGCACGGCACGCCCGCAGCCACCAGCGTGTCGGCCAATGCCTTGCCATCCAGCGCGCGCGTGCGCGCCTCCAGTTCGGCCTTCAGCGCCACCCGGTTCACCGAGCGCGCGCCTGCCGTGGCATAGCGCTCGTCGTCGGCCAGCGGCGCGACCTGCAGGTGTTCGCACAGGATGCGGAACTGCCGGTCGTTGCCGACCGCAAGAAAGATCGGGTCCGTGGCCGTGGCCACCGTGTCATACGGGTAGATGTTCGGATGGGCGTTGCCGGTGCGCACCGGCGTCTTGCCGCTCATGAACCAGTTGGCCGCATGCGGGTGCAGCAGCGACAGGCCGGAGTCATAGAGCGCCGCCTCGACGAACTGGCCGCGCCCGCTGCGCTCGCGTTCCTGCAGCGCCAGCAGCACGCCCAGGGCGGCATTCATGCCCGTGACCATGTCGACCACGGGCAGGCCCACGCGCAGGGCGTCGCCGTCGGCCTCGCCGTTGATGCTCATCAGGCCCGCCATGGCCTGCACGGCAGCGTCATAGCCGGGCAGCCCGCCGAGGGGACCGTCCGCGCCGAAGCCGGACACGCGGCAATGCACCAGGCGCGGGAAGCGCTGTGACAGCGTGTCGTAGCCCAGGCCCCATTTCTCCATGGTTCCGGTCTTGAAGTTCTCGACGAGCACGTCGGCGTCCGCGAGCAGCGCGAGCAGCACCGTGCGGTCGGCCTCGGTGGTCAGGTCCAGCCGCATCACGCGCTTGTTCCGGTTCAGGCCGAAGTAGTACGACGCCACGCCGTCCTTGAAGGGCGGGCCCCAGGTACGAGTGTCGTCGCCCTGCGGCGGTTCGATCTTGAGTACATCGGCGCCGTGGTCGCCCAGGATCTGGCCGCAGTACGGGCCGCCCAGGATGCGCGACAGATCGACCACGCGAATGCCGGCGAGCGCGCCGGGGCTGGATTGGGTCATGGCTGGCTCCTGTTCACTGGTCGCTCAAGTCGCTCAAGTCGCTTAGTCAAGTTGCGCGCCGGACTTCTGCACCACCGCGCGCCACTTGCCGACCTCGGCCTTGACGAAGCCGCCGAGCTGCTCCGGCGTGGTCGACGGCGCGAATTCCAGGCCCTGCGCCTGCAGCGTCTTGCGCACCTCGGGTTGCTTGAGCGCATCGGCGAAGGCGCGGTTGAGCTTGCCGATCACTTCGGGCGGCGTGCCCGCCGGCGCCACAACACCGAAGAACACCGAAACGTCGAAGCCCGGCACGCCCTGCTCGGCGACAGTCGGCACATCCGGCAGCGCCTGCGAGCGTGCCTTGGTGGTGACGCCCAGCGCGCGCACCTTGCCGCTCTTGATGAAGGGCATGGCGGTAAGCACGTCGGTGAAGGTCATGCTGACCTGGCCGCCGAGCAGGTCGTTCAACGCCGGGCCGGTGCCCTTGTACGGGATGTGCTGGAAGTCCGTGCCGGTGACGTTGTTGAACAGCACGCCCGCCAGGTGCGACGACGCGCCGTTGCCGGACGAAGCATAGGTCAGCTTGCCCGGATGCGCCTTGCCGTAGGCGATCAGCTCGTTGACGTTCTTCGCCGGCACTGCCGGGTTCACCACCAGCACGTTGGGCAGCTGGCCGATCTGGATCACCGGCGCGAAGCTCTTCACCGGGTCGTAGTTGATCTTGCGATAGAGGCTGACGTTGATCGCCAGCGGCGCCGAAGTGCCGAACATCAGCGTGTAGCCGTCAGGCTCGGCGCGCGCGACCACTTCCGCGCCGATGTTGCCGCCGGCGCCGGCACGGTTTTCCACCACCACCGGCTGGCCCAGGCTGGTCTTGAGCGCGGCGGCCAGCGTGCGGGCCATGGCGTCGGTCGGACCGCCCGGCGGGTAGGTGACGACCATCATGATGGGCTTGGTCGGGAAGTCTTTCTGGGCGAAAGCGGGGGCGATGCAGAGCGAGCACGCGGCAATGGCCGCGAGGCGGTGCCAGAGTTTCATGGCGTTGTCTCCTGGTGTAGGACGTCTCCCGCGGGGGCGGGATGGTTGGGGCGTCTTGGGGGGTGCTCCCTCTCCCGCTTGCGGGAGAGGGTTGGGGAGAGGGCGTGAGCATCAACGAAGCGAGGCGTATCGGTATGCCACCGCCTGCCCTCTCCCCCGGCCCCTCTCCCGCAGGCGGGGTAGGGGAGCAAACAAAGGGGAGTGGCTACCGCGTCAGAACACGTTGACGTCGGCGACCGCGCCGGCCGCGCGCACCACGCCATCGGCGGGAGGCGCCACCGTCTCGGCCAGCCATTCCGGCTCGGTGTTTGCCGCCAGCGGATCCTGCGGCAGCACGCGATGACGCAGCACCAGCTGCGCCAGTCGCATGCGGCGCACCGAGCCGATGCGGCCGGCTTCCCACGCCATTGCCACCGCGGTAGTCACGTGATACAGCGCGGAAGCAGCCTGGCGCGCCAGCAGGTCGCCATCGGCGCCGGCGTCGGCGGCATGCGCGGCCAGCTTCGCGGCAGCGGCGATGGCGCCTTCGAACGTGGCGCGTGCGTGCGCGTGCATCGGCGTATCGGCCAGCAGCCCGGCCAAGTGTGCCTGCAACACCGGCAGCGCGCCTTCGCGGCGGATCGCGCGCAGCACGTCGAGCGCGACGATATTGCTCGTGCCTTCCCAGATCGAGCCGAGGTGCGCGTCTCGCACCAGGCGCGGGTCGCTCCATTCCTCGATATAGCCGCAGCCGCCGCGGATCTCCATCGCGTCGCCGGTGACCTTGCGCGCGTCGCGGCAGGCGCGGAACTTGATCAGCGGCGTCAGGATGCGCATCAGCGGGTAGGCATCGGCCTCGCCGGCATCGGCGCGACGCAACGCCTCGGCGGTCTGGAAGACCATGGTGCGGGCCTGCTCGGTGGGCAGCGTCAGCTTGAGCAACTGGCGGCGCATCAGCGGCATGTCCTCCAGGCGCTTGCCGAAGGCGCGGCGTTCATGCGCGATAAACAGGCCCTCGGTCAACGCGCGGCGCATCAGGCCGGCGGCGCGCACGCCGTTGGACAAGCGCGAGTTGTTGATCATGTCGGCCATCTGCACGAAGCCGCGGCCGGGTTCGCCGACGAGATAAGCCTGCGCGCCTTCCAGGCGGATCTCGCCGCTGGCCATCGAGCGCGTGCCGAGCTTGTCCTTGAGCCGGATGATCCGGTAATGGTTGTCGCTGCCGTCGGCCAGCTTGCGCGGCAGCAGGAACAGCGACACACCCTTGTGGCCGGGGACGGCGTTGCCGGCTTCGTCCTCCACGCGCGCCAGCACCATCGCCAGCGCGGCGTCGGGGTTGGAGCAGAACCACTTGTCGCCATGCAGGCGCCAGCCGCCCTCGGCCTCTGCGTCGCGCACCGCGCGCGTGGCGGTGGCGGCCACGTCGGAGCCGGCGCCCTGCTCGGTCATGAACATGGCGCCCTGGTACAGGTCTTCGAACACCTGCGTGGTCAGGTTGGGCAGAAATTTCTCGACCAGCGCCGGATCGCCGAACTTGCGCAGCGTGCGCGTCAGCGAGTCGGTCATCGACAACGGGCAGCACAGGCCGAACTCGGCCTGCACGAACAGATAGGTGAGCGCGTACTTCGCCGCCGGCGGCATGGGCTTGTTCCAGCCGAGCACGCCACCGCGGTGCGAGGCAGCGGCCAGCCCGAATTCGGCAAAGGCCACGCGCTCCATTTCGACGTAGGCCGGATGCTTGTCGATGCGCTGCGCGTCGACGCCGCTGCGGGTGCGGTAGCTCAGCGTCGGGGGGTTATGGTCGGCTACGGCGGCCAGTTCGTCGAGCACGCCGCCAGCCAGCGCGCCCATGCGCTCCAGGTGCGGCAGCAGGTGGCTGAACAGGTCCGCCGGCAGGTAGAGCGGCAGCAGTGCGCGCAACTCGGGGTCGGCGGCGAACAGGCTGCCGCCCTGGCGATCGGGCACCGGATGGGCGGCGAGGCTGTCGGGCTGGGCGTGAGGTGCGCTATCGCGCACGGCGCTGGTCGGCATGTCTGGTCTCCTTGGGCGGGTGGACCGGCATGGTTGACGAACACGCTGCGGCCCTGTGGCCTGCATTATTCAAACCCCAAGGATTTGCGTCTAATTCTAAAATTGGCTCGATCCATATAAATTTTGTATCGCCATGGAATTCCGCCACCTACGCTATTTCCTTGTGCTGGCAGAGGAACTGCACTTCGGCCGGGCCGCGCGCCGGCTCGCCATTTCGCAGCCGCCGCTGTCGCTGAACATCCAGCAGCTCGAAGCCTCGGTCGGCGCCCGGCTGTTCGACCGCGACAGCCGCGGCGTGCGCCTGACCGCGGCCGGGCGTGCCTTCCGTGAATCGGCCACGGCATTGCTGGCGCAGGCCGAGGCGGCGCGGCTGCTGGCGCGCGAGATCGAAGCGGGCGCCATCGGCCGGCTGCGGGTGGGCTTTGTCGGCTCGATGCTGTATCGCGGCCTGCCGCAGATCCTGCGCGGCTTCGAGGCGGCTAACCCTGGGATCCAGGTGGCGCTGACCGAACTGAACTCGCAGGAGCAGATCGATGCGCTGCTGCACGACGAGCTCGACGCGGCCTTCATCCACACCGGCCGGGTGCCCGACGCGCTGCGTGCCACGCGGGTGCACGCCGAACCGTTCGTCTGCTGCCTGCCGGCGGACCACCCGCTTGCGGCCCAGCCGGAACTGGCGCTGGCGGATCTGCGCGGCGAGGCCTTCGTGCTGTTCTCGCGCAAGGCGTCGCCGGATTACTACAGCCGCATCTTCGATATGTGCGCGGTGCAGGGGTTTTACCCGCAGATCCGGCACGAAGTGCGCCATTGGCTCTCGGTGGTGTCGCTGGTTTCGCAAGGCATGGGCGTGGCCGTGGTGCCGGCGGCGCTGGCGCGCTCGGGCATGGCAGGCGCGGCGTTCCGGCCGCTGGCGGGCACGGCGGTGCGCTCCGAAGTCTATTGCGTGTGGAAGACGGCACCCGACCATCCCGCCCGCGACAACTTTGTGGCAATGGTGACCGCGCAGGTGGCGCCCGAGGAAGCGGCGTCCAAAGAAGCGGCGTTCAAAGAAAAAGCCACCGGCACGGCGGCCGATGGCTTGTGAAGTACGCGTGGAACGGGGTGTTCAGCGTGCTTGCAGCTTAACGCCGCAGGCTAGCGGCATCCAATAACGCAAATGTAGTAATTGCATAGCGCTGCATGAAACCTGTTGCATTAGGTTTCGGACAGCCGAACTTCGGAATGCCGACTGTATATGTGTGCCGCCGCGCTGACATGCGTCCGCCAGCCCCTAACCTTGTCCCTTCGGCGCGCACGTCTTCAACGGTTATCATTCGCCTCCTGCCGCGCTGGCGCGGCGGCTGGCGTGCCCGCCAAGTGTAGGGGCATTGTCATGCCTTATTTGCGATACAATGATAACGATTTTCATTTACGTATCTGGCGAGGTCATGCCGGCCGCATCACGGCCGAATTGGACGACCGCGCCAACGGACTGGAAGCATGATGCGGTTGTCTGAACTTCCACGGCGCACGCCCGCCGTAGTGCAATCGGTGGACGACGCCACGCCCGGCGACCCGGTTGCGCGCCGCCTGCGAGAGCTAGGCTTTGTCCCTGGCGAGATCGTCCAGATCATCGCCTATGGACCCTTCGGCATGGATCCGCTGGTCGCGCAGGTTGGCTTTACGCGCTTTGCGCTGCGCCGCGTGGAAGCGGCGCGCATCGGCGTCGAGCTTGCCAGCGCCTCGGTGACCAGCATCGCGCCCGCCGAGGCGGGCGAACAGGCCGGCGCCACGGCGTCCACACCGAACGAGCGGACCAAGCGGACCGCCTGAGCCCTTCCGGAATATGTCTGCAGCAGCCTCCCCGACACCTGCCCTGCGCATCGCGCTGGTAGGCAATCCCAATTGCGGCAAGACCGCACTTTTCAACCGACTGACCGGCAGCCGGCAGAAGGTGGCCAACTACGCCGGCGTGACCGTCGAGCGCAAGGAAGGCCATTTCGTCTCGCCGGCCGGACGCCAGGTGCGCATCCTGGACCTGCCGGGTGCCTACAGCCTGCACGCGGCGAGCCTGGATGAAGCCATCACGCGCGACGTCTGCCTGGGCGTGCGCGCCGGCGAGCAGCGTCCCGACCTGCTGGTGTCGGTGGTGGACGCAACCAACCTGCGCCTGCACCTGCGCTTCGTGCTGGAACTGCGCCGGCTGGGCCTGCCGATGGTGGTGGTGCTCAACATGAGCGACGCCGCCGCGCGCCGCGGCATCCGGATCGACCGCGACAAGCTGGCTGCCGCGCTGGGCGTGCCGGTGGTCAGCACCGTGGCGGTCAAGCGCGACGGCGCGGCCGCGCTGCTGGAGCTGCTCGACGACACCCTGCCTGCCGCGCCGCCGTCCACGCCCGAGCCCGCCAGCGATATTGACGTGCACGCCGAGGTCAACCGTTTGCTGGCCGCATCGGTCAGCATGCCGGCGCGCACCGCCGCGCTGGACGACCGGATCGACCGCATCGTGCTGCACCCGGTGTTCGGCCTGCTGCTGCTGGCGGTGCTGCTGTTCCTGATGTTCCAGGCAGTGTTCTCCTGGGCCGAGCCGCTGATGGACGGCATCGAGGGCGGCGTGCACTGGGCCGGCGAACTGCTTGGCGCGAATATGCCCGACGGCCTGCTCAAGAGCCTGCTGGTCGATGGCCTGATCGCGGGCCTGGGCAGCGTGGTGGTGTTCCTGCCGCAGATCCTGATCCTGTTCCTGTTCATCCTCACGCTGGAAGAATCGGGCTACCTGCCGCGCGCGGCATTCCTGCTGGACCGGCTGATGATGGGCGCGGGGCTGTCCGGCCGTTCGTTCATCCCGCTGCTGTCGAGCTTTGCCTGCGCGATCCCCGGCATCATGGCCACGCGTACCATCCAGGACCCGCGCGACCGCCTCACCACCATCCTGGTGGCGCCGCTGATGACCTGTTCGGCACGGCTGCCGGTGTATGCGCTGCTGATCGGCGCCTTCATTCCCGAACGCACGGTGATGGGCCTGTTCAACCTGCAGGGGCTGGTGCTGTTCGCGCTGTACGTGGCCGGCATCGTCAGCGCGCTGGCGGTGGCCTACGCGCTCAAGTTCTTCCGCCGCGACCGCACCGACCATCCGCTGCTGATGGAGCTGCCGTCGTACCGCATCCCCAATGTGCGCGACGTGGCCATCGGCCTGTGGGAGCGTGCCCGGATCTTCCTGGCGCGGGTCGGCAAGGTGATCCTGGCGCTGACCGTGCTGTTGTGGTTCCTCTCCACCTTCCCGGCGCCGCCGGAGGGTGCGACGTCGCCGGCCATCGACTACAGCTTTGCCGGCATGATCGGCCACGCGCTGCAGAAGGTGTTCGCGCCGGTGGGCTTCAACTGGCAGATCTGCATCGCGCTGGTGCCGGGCCTGGCCGCGCGCGAAGTGGCGGTGGGCGCGCTGGCGACGGTGTATGCGCTGTCGGGGAGCGAGGAAGCCATGGCCACGCAGCTCGCGCCGATGATCGCGGCGCAATGGTCGCTGGCTACTGCGCTGGCGCTGCTGGCCTGGTATGTATTCGCGCCGCAGTGCATCTCGACGCTGGCCGTGATCCGCCGCGAGACCAACTCCTGGAAGGTGATGGCCGCCTCGACCGCGTACCTGACCGGGCTGGCCTACCTGGCCGCGTTCGTGACCTATCGCGTCGCGCTGCTGTTCAGCTGACGCCATCGCCGCCATGACGCTCTACCACGCCATCGAAACCCTGCTGGTCCCGCTGATCGTGCTGGCGTGCGCGGTATCGGTGGCGGCGCGCTATGCGCCGCGCACGCGGGAGCGCGTCAAGGCGGCGCTGGCGGCGCGGCTGGGCGGCGCCGCCGCGAGCGGCTGGCGCGGCCGGCTGGTACGCTGGCTGGCGCCACAGGCAGCCTCCGGCTGCGCCAGCGGCTGCGACGACGGCGGCTGCAACACCTGCGGATCCAACACCGCAAACGTCACCGACGCGCAAGAAAGGCCTGCCGAACAGGTCGTGCGCTTCGTGCGCAAGCGCTGAACGGCGCGTCTTTTCCCTCCTTTTCCCCTCGGGGCGCCTTACGCAGAAACGGGTACGGCAACTGCTTGCACGGCATGCGCTGGCGGTGGCATGCGCGCGTCTGCGCGCGGGCTGATGGTGGTGCGTCAGGGGCAGTGAAGGCTTGCAAAGCGGCACGCAGAAATGGGTACGCTTTGGGAACGGAACATGGTCGACGCGGGCTGCGGCACTGGACGGTCGTGTGGTCGTGGGGCGGTTTTGGAAACTGTATTGGCAGCGGAGAGCGACTTTTTTTGCTGCGCAGAAATGGGTACGCTTTGGGGAGCACGCCGTTGCTTGTGGAGCCGCGGGCCCCTCCCCGGCTTGCGGGCGGGGGCGCAAAGCGGAGTGACGGGGGCCGCTGATCGCTGCGCCAATGCAAAACGCCCTCCGGATCGGAGGGCGTTTCACTTGCGCGCGGGAATGTTGCGGCTTACTTGACGGTACCGACAAAGACCAGCTTCAACGGCGTGTTGTCTGCAATCACCGTGCAAGTCGCGGTAATGGTGAAGTCGCCGGCGGCCGTGCCGGTCGCGCGCACCTGGTTCGGCAATCCCAGCATGCTAGGCGTCAGCGACACCGGACCGGTGCTGGTCCATGCCCAGTCCTTGCACTGGGTGTACTGCGCGTCGTCACCCAGGTGCCGCATGCGCGCGGTCACTTCCACCGGGATCGCCGGCATCAGCAACAGCGTCATCGGCTGCTGGTTGTCGTCGACCAGCGACCAGGTCGGATTTTCGGTCACGGACAGGGCGGCAGCCGGGCGCGCAGCCAGCTTGGTGCTCACGGCGGTCACCGTCAGCGTGCTCTGGACCGGACCAGTGCCCTTGGCCAGGCTGCTGCTGACCGTGGCGTCGCGCGTACCCGCGGCTTCGGCCGTCGACAGCGTCGGCGAGGTGGCGGTGTAGGTCCAGGTGCCGTCGAAGTCGGCCGTAACATCCTGGCCGTCGTTGCGCAGCACGCGCGAGGTGAACTTGGCCGGACGGTCGTTGAGCACCTGCAGCGCATCCACCGGCTGGCCATTGCGCGTGGTCACCACGCGATAGGTGGCCGAACCATTCTTCGCGACCGTCACCACGATGACGCCGCCGATCGCGCGGCCGTCCGGCGCCGTGACCGACACCGACACGTCAGCCGTCACCGCCGTGGTGGTCGAGCTGTTGCTCGCCTTCAGCGTGGCGCTGTTCTGGTTGGCCGTGACCTGGACCGCGGTGGCGCTGCTCGCCCACGCCCAGCTGTTGACGCTGGCCGAGACGTCATTGCCATTGCTGTCGATCAGCGACACCTTGACCGGCAATTCCTGGCCGTCGCTCATCGACAGGCTGGTATTGGGAACCGACAGGCTGTAGCTGACCGCGGAAGCCGGCACCACGGTAATGGTGGCGGTCTGCGCAGGCAGCGTGGTGGTGGTGGTGTCAGCGTTCTTGACGGTCGCGACTAGCTGCACGTTGGTGGTACCGGTGGCGACGCCGCGGACCACCGCATTGGCCGGCGTGGCCGCGACCGGTTCGACCGTGGCGACGCCATTGTCCGCGCTGGTCCAGGTGAACACCGTATTGCCGCTGACATCGACGCCGTTGCTGTCCACCGCCAGCGCGCTGATCGTGAGCGTGCGGCCCACGCCTACCTCGCCCGAGGTCGTGCTCATCTTGACGGTGAAGGTCAGCGGCGTGGTCGCGGCAGGCGTGGAGGGCGAGCTCGAGCCACCGCCGCCACCACCACCGCAGGCAGCCAGCAAGAATGTCATGGCAGTGCCTGCCAACCAGGTTGCCCACGTTCTCAGTTTCATGATGTTCCCCCGTTTGATTTTTTCCCGCGCTACCAGCCTAGGTACAAAGGCGCCAGCGCAATACCGGCCAGATGACTGAGGGATAACGTACGGAACGGCGCATGATTCATCCTTTCAGCGCACACGCGACCGTCCTTCGGTCGAGGCGGACCGGCGCGCCACCGCCGTTTGGTGCAGCCCTTACCCCGATCGGGTTCGGACGCGCCGCCGGCGCGAGCCAGGGCGTACCCGCGCGAGTCAGCGCTTGACCATCGGCGCCCTCGTCGTCTAATCTTGCCCAGTCATGTGGCACCCGCGCGGCACCCGCCGCGTGTACCCGCCGCGTGCACCCACCAAGAGCGGCTGCTGCCCTCACCATTCCGGCACGATGAACCTTTACGCCAGTACCCTCCGCCAGGCTGCCGATGCGACCCGCATCGTTGCCCGCGCGCGCGTGCTGGCTGCCCTGGCATCGCGCCGCGCGCTGCGCGCTTCCTCGCTACTGCTAAGCCTACCGATCGGTTGCCGGGCCTAGAGCCCCGTGGCAGTTCGGCAGCCATTCGCCACCCTTTTTCCGTTTTTCTTTTTTTATCTTCCTTAGCGAGGAAGGAGTCCGCTCATGCCCATGCTCAGCCATCCCGCCATCAAGTACCAGCCTGCCGCCACCGTAGACATTCCCGACCGAACCTGGCCCAGCCGCCGCATCACGCGTGCCCCGATCTGGATGAGCACCGACCTGCGCGACGGGAACCAGTCGCTGATCGAGCCAATGAACACCGCACGCAAGCTGCGTTTCTTCGAGCAACTGGTGAAGGTCGGCCTGAAGGAAATCGAGGTGGCATTCCCGGCCGCGTCGCAGACCGACTTCGACTTCGTGCGCATGCTGATCGAAGAGAAGCGCATCCCCGAGGACGTCACCATCGTGGTGTTGACGCAATCGCGCGAAGACCTGATCCGCCGGACGGTGGAATCGGTGCGCGGCGCCGCGCGCGCCACCGTGCATCTCTACAATCCCATCGCGCCGGCATGGCGGCGCATCGTCTTCAATGCCACGCGCGAGGAGATCAAGGAAGTCGCGGTCTCGGGCACGCGCCTGATCAAGTCACTGACCGATGCCATGCCGGAAACCGCATGGACCTACGAATATTCGCCCGAGACCTTCAGCCTGGCAGAACTCGATTTCTCGTTGGAAGTCAGCGACGCGGTATCCGCGACGTGGGAAGCCGGTCCCGGGCGCCCCATGATCCTGAACCTGCCGACGACGGTGGAATGCAGCACGCCCAATGTGTTTGCCGACCAGATCGAATGGATGCACCGCCGCCTGGCACGGCGCGAACACATCGTGCTGTCGGTCCATCCGCACAACGACCGTGGCACCGCGGTGGCGGCCGCCGAGCTGGCGGTGATGGCGGGCGCCGACCACGTGGAAGGCTGCCTGTTCGGCAACGGCGAGCGCACCGGCAACGTCGACCTGGTGACGCTGGCGCTGAACCTCTACACGCAGGGCGTGGCGCCCGGCCTCGATTTTTCAGATATCGATGAAGTGCGCCAGTGCGTCGAGCATTGCAACCAGCTGCCGGTGCATCCGCGCCATCCGTACGTGGGCGACCTGGTCTTCACCGCATTCTCCGGCTCGCACCAGGATGCGATCCGCAAGGGCTTTGCGCAGCAGCAGCCCGGCGGCATCTGGGAAGTGCCGTACCTGCCGATCGATCCCGCCGACCTGGGCCGCAGCTACGATGCGGTGATCCGCGTCAATAGCCAGTCGGGCAAGGGCGGCATGGCCTTTCTGCTCGAACAGGCGCATGGCATCTACATGCCGCGACGGCTGCAGATCGAGTTCAGCCGCGCGGTGCAGGCCATGACCGACGACACCGGGCTCGAAGCGAGCGCGGACGACTTGTATGCGCTGTTCAGCCGCGAGTACCTGGAGCAGCAAACGCCGTTGCGCTATGTCTCGCACCAGCTGGTGTCTGACAGCGGCGGCGCGGTGGAGATCGAAGTGCAGATGGTGCGCGACGGCCAGCCTTGCAGCGTGCGCGGCACCGGCAACGGGCCGATCGATGCCTTCGTCAATGCGCTGGACCTGCCGGTGCGCGTGATGGACTACCACGAACACGCGATGACCGCCGGCGCCGATGCGCGCGCGGCTTGCTATGTGGAGGTGCGGGTGGGCGATTCGCCGACGGGCTTCGGCGCGGGCATCGATGCGAACCTGGTCACGGCGTCGCTGCGTGCGGTGGTCTCGGGCGTGAACCGGCACCTGCAGGCAGGCTTTGGCGTAACACCGCGCCAGCCGGCAGACGAAGCCGCCGCGGCCTGACACGGCGCTCGCCGAGAGGGATCCGAAGAAAACCGGTGTGCCCCGCCCCCACGGGACACACCCGGAAAGACGCCCTTGCGGACGCCCACGACATGCCCGGTGCCACGGCGCCCGCCTTCGCGCGGAAGCTTGCGGGCGCTGATCTCCTGCACAGCGTAAGGGCTGGCGCGCCGGCGTGCCACGAATGATTCCGCATGTGGTTATTAGCGGAGGATTGCTGCCGCAACAGCGTTGTCGCGCGATCGCGACGCACCGTGTGTGGCGGCTTCCCGACTTGTTCTGCATCAAGGTCCGTACGGACCCGCTCGGCCAAACTGGCCACGGACTCCTTACCAGACCAAGACAAAACATCATGAACAAGCTCTCTCTCCGTACCCGGGTCACCTGCTCCGCCATCGCCGCCTGCGCCATGCTCGGCGCCTTTGCCACGCCCGCCCTGGCCGCAGACGACGGCCAGGGCAACTGGATGGTGCGCCTGCGCGGCACCTATCTCGACATGAGCAAAAGCTCCGATCCGGTCGGCGGCGTGGGCGCTTCGAATCGCATCACGGTCAACAACAAGTGGATCCCCGAGCTCGACGTCACCTATTTCTTCACGCCGCACTTCGCCGCCGAGCTGGTACTGACCGTGCCGCAGAAGCAGAACGTCTATCTCGACGGCAACAAGGTCGGCACCTTCAAGCACCTGCCGCCGACGTTGCTGTTCCAGTACCACCTGATTCCGAACGGCACGTTCCGCCCGTATATCGGCGCCGGCCTGAACTTCACGCGCATCTACGGCGAGAACATCGCCAATGACACGCTGACGCTCGACAGTTGGAGCGTGGGCCCGGCGCTGCAGATCGGCATGGACTACAAGCTGACCAAGAACTGGTTCCTGAACGCCGACATCAAGAAGATGTGGCTGCAGAGCGACGTCAAGGCCGGCGACGTCAAGGTGTCGCACGTCAGCCTGGATCCGTGGGTCTTCAGCATGGGCGTGGGTTATCGCTTCTGAGCCTGGTGGCTTGCCATGCAAAAAGGCCGGCGCCCGATGGCGCCGGCCTTTTGCTTTGGCGAGACAGGACGTCGCGGCCTAGCGGAATGCGGGCTCGTCGAAGCTGCGCAGCTTGCGCGAATGCAGCTGCTCGACGCCGTTCTCGCGCAGGATGCGGATCGCCTCCAGCCCGATGGTCATATGCTGGCTGACACGCTGCCGGTAGAAGGCATTGGCCATGCCGCGCAGCTTGAGTTCGCCGTGCAGCGGCTTGTCCGAGACGCACAGCAGCGTGCCATAGGGCACGCGCAGGCGGAAGCCGTTGGCGGCCACCGCGGCGCTCTCCATGTCGATGGCGATGGCGCGCGACTGGTTGAAGCGCGCGTACAGCGACTTGGACTTCAGCTCCCAGTTGCGGTCATCGGTGGAGACCACGGTGCCGGTGCGCATGCGCGTCTTCATCTCGTTGCCGGACAGGCCGGTGACACGCGCCACCGCTTCCTGCAGCGCCACCTGGATCTCGGCGATCGGCGGCACCGGCACCCACGGCGGCAGGTCGTGGTCGAGCACGTGGTCGTCGCGCACGTAGGCGTGCGCCAGCACGTAGTCGCCCAGCTGTTGCGAGCGGCGCAGGCCGCCGCAGTGGCCAACCATCAGCCAGCAATGCGGGCGCAGCACGGCGAGATGATCGGTCATGGTCTTGGCGTTGGACGGGCCCACGCCGATATTGACCAGTGTCACGCCGAGCTTGTCCTCACGCACCAGATGGTAGGCCGGCATTTGCGGCAGCGCGCGCGGGCGGGTCGCGTCTTCCGGCTCGGCGCCGCCGAGGTCCTGTGCCACGTCACCGGGCTCGACGAAGCGGGTGTAGCCGCCGCCGTCGCTGCTGCCCATCAGCGCACGGCCCAGCGCGACGAATTCATCGACATAGCGCTGGTAGTTGGTGAACAGCACGAAGCGCTGGAAATGCTGCGGGGCCGTGCCGGTGTAGTGGTACAGCCGCTGCAGCGCCAGGTCCACGCGCTCGGCGGGGAACAGCGACAGCGGCCAGGCCTCGCCCGGGATCGGCTCGTAAGTGCCGTTGGCGATGCCGTCGTCAATGCGGCTCAGTTCGGGCAGCACAAACGAGGCTTCCAGTTCGCGCGCCTGGGTATAGCTGATGTCGGTGGTCGAGGCCTCGATCACGAACGGCAGCGGGATCGGGCGCCGGCTCAGGCCAACGACCACCGGGACGCGGTGGTAGCGCATCAGCCGTTCGATCTGGTCGCGGTAGTAGTCTGCCAGCAGGTCGGGACGGGTCACCGTGGTGCCGTACACCCCGGGGTAGGCCACCGTGCCCCAGGAGGGGCGGCTGTCGGTGACCATGGTCTCGATGTTCACCGAGATCCCCAGGTACGGATAGCAGGCGTGTGCGGCGGACGGCAGCGGCTTGCCGCTGGCGAATGCATCGAAGCGCGCGCGCACCGCGCCGACCGAGGCGTCGTAGATCTCGCGGATGCGCGCCAGCGCCGCATCCGCGTCAGAAAATTCGGCGAGCTGGTCGGCCGGATGGGCTGAGGAGAAGACGGGGGCATTCATGCAGGCCATGATACCGCGCTCGCGCGCTGGCGTGAGCGGCATCCCCACCCAGCCGGAAGCCAAATTGACGCGCCCGCGCCCGCTCGCTACACTCCGCCAATTGCGCGGCACGGGTTCCCGTGCCGTTCTCGACTCGCGGCGCCCCTGGTGGCAAGGGGCGGCGAGGGGCCGTACATGCTTGACTGGGAGAGCCGCCAATGGAAATCCGTAACCTGTTGCCCGGGGACATCGAGGCAGCCAGACAACTACTGATCGCCAATGGCTGGTCCAACCGGATAGGCGGACCCGACAAGTTCGCGCGGCTGTTGGCCAATTCCCAGCGCGTGGCCGTGGCGGTGGAAGGCGGCGAGATCGTCGGCTTCGCCCGGGCCCTGTGCGACGACGTCTCCGACGGCTTCCTGTCGATGGTTGCCGTGGCCCCGAGCCACCGCCGGCGCGGCATCGGCCGCGCGCTGGTGCGCTACGTCATGGGCAACGATCCCGATATCACCTGGGTGCTGCGCGCGGCGCGCTCTTCCGAAGCGGCATTCTTCGGCCAGCTCGGCTTTACGCCGTCGATGGTGGCGATGGAGCGGCGCCGGCCCTGAGCCGGCACGGCAGCCGGCCTGTTCCGGCCGCCATCCACACTTGCGCGCCTCACTGCGCGCCCATCTTGCGCCGGAATTCCTCGGCCGTACCAACCTGCCTGAACAGCGGCCCGCCCGGCGCAAAGCGGTCGGCGCTGGACAGCGGCCCCACCACCACGGGCTCGAAGCCCGCATCCCGCACCAGTTGCGCCGCCACGTCGAGCGCAGCCTTGTCATCGCCCGCGATCGGCACCGCGACCAGCCCGCCTTGCCGGTGGTGCTCGCTGGCGAACTGCGCCGCCCCCATGAAGTTGAACGCCCGCACCACGCGCGCGCCGCGCAGGTAGCGCGCCGTGGTCAGGCCGATGCCGTCGCGCCTGGTCTCTTCGGCGATCGGCCCGTCGCGGTGGTCGAAGGCGTTGGTGGCGTCGAGCACGATCTTGCCCCGCCACGCGTCGGCATGGTCGCGGCTAAGCTGCGGGAGTGCGCCATAGGGCGTGGCCAGGAACAGCACGTCGGAGAAGGCGATGGCCTCGGCCACGGTGCCGGCCCGGGCAAGCGTACCCATTTCTGCGACCATTGGCTTAAGGGCTTCGGGGTGGCGCGAGGAGAACAGCACGGGGTGTCCGGCCTTGACCCACAGCCCGCCGATGGTGCCGCCGATGCGGCCCGCGCCGATCACACCGATGGGCTGCGCCGCGGCATTGCGGCCGGCACTTTGCGACCTCGCCGGGCGCGGCAGGCTGACGGCGAGCGCGGTGCAGGCCGCGGCGCCCAGCAACAGGCGCCGTTTGGGATTGAGCGGGGATGCAGGGATAGCCATGGCGCGCCTCCGGCAGGGGACGGCGGCCCGTGCCGGTCCGGCGCGGGCCCATGGCATGACTCTAGGCGAAAAGCCGGGCGTGCGCTCCGGACTATCGATCCGCGCGGATTGGGCCGAATTCGGCAGGCACCCAGGTATAGCCGGCGGTGTCGCGGCGCACATGGCCCAGCCCGGGGAATGGCAGGTGCGCGCCGCCCACCCACAGCTTGCCCTTGGCCGCATCGGCCAGGATGCGCCGGCGCGTGATCACCGCGGTATGGCTGTCGGTATCGAACTCGATCGCCACTTGCGGGCGGCGGAACTGGACCGCATGGCTGTGGATGATGTCGCCCCACAGCAGCAGGCTCTCCTTGCCCGAGGTGAACAGGTAGCCACTGTGGCCCGGCGTATGCCCGTAGGCGGGCAGCGCACGCACGCCCGGAATCGGTTCGGCGTGGTTGCCGCCGGTGAAGGTACGGAACCGGTTCGCGGCCTGGTACGGCGCAACCGCGGCGCGTGCCATCGCGAACAGCCCCTGTGCTTCCTTCGGCGCTGCGGCGGCATTGGCTTCGCTGAGCCAGTAATCGGCGTCGGCCTTGTCGACATGGACCGTCGCGTTGGGGAAGACCGGCTGCCCGTTCGCGGCGAGGCCGCAGGCGTGGTCGCCGTGCAGGTGGGTCAGCAGCACGGCATCGACCTGCTCCGGCGCATAGCCCGCCGCGCGCAGGTTGTCGCCGATGCGCCCAAGCGTGGGCCCGAAGCATGCGGCCGCGCCGGTATCGACCAGCACCAGGCGGCTGCCGGTATTGACGAGGTAAGCGTTGACCGCGGTCTGCATGCCCGGCGTCGACTCGACAAACATCCGTGCCAGCAGGCTTTGCACCTCGCGCGCGCTGGTGTACTTGAGGATCTTGGGGTCGAGGTCGATGTAGCCGTCGTACAGCGCGGTGACTTCCAGCTGGCCGATCATCATGCGGTAGTAGCCCGGCACCTGCGTCTTCTGCTGCGCCGCGGCGGCATGTGCGGTGCCGGTCGTGGCCGGCAGCAGAGCCGTTGCCATCGCGGCGGCCAGCACGATGGCAGGCAGGCGCAGAGCCTTGTGCATGGCGTGGCCAGGTCGGCCGATGGCGTGGCGCGCGGCGGACTGTGGCTTCATGTCTGGTTCCTTGTTGTTGGTTGTTGTCGAGGGAGACAAAAGCGTATGTTAAGCCGGATGTCGACGCACCGGAAAACCACGCAGGACGCGAAGGACCGCGGCAATGAACGACACGGAACCACACAGGACAGCCACGCAGAAATGGGTACGCTCGACCAAAGCGTACCTACTTCTGCGTAAAAAACGGGGCCACGTGGCCCCGTTTTCCATTCATGCAAGCTTGCAACGGCTCGTCGTCACTCAGGCTGGATATTCGCCGCCTTGATGATGCGACCCCACTTGCCAGACTCCTGCGCCTGGAATTTCGCGAGCTCGGCGGGCGTGCTGGTAAACACTTCGGTGCCTGTCGATTGGTAGAAGCTGGCCGCGGTGTCGCTGCGCGCGGCCTTCACCATCATCGCGTTGAGTTTGGCCACCACCGGCTGCGGCGTACCGGCTGGCGCATACGCCGCGAACCAATAGCTCATCTCGTAGCCCTTGATGCCGGCCTCGTCGATGGTCGGCACGTCGGGCGCCAGCGGCGAGCGTGCCTTGCCCGATACGCCCAACGCGCGCAGCTTGCCGCTCTTGACCTGCGGCAGGCCCGTAGCGGTGTCGGTGATCATCATCTGGATCTGGTTGCCGAGCAGGTCGGTGATGGCCAGGGGGTTGCTCTTGTACGGCACGTGCAACAGCTCGACGTGCGCCATCTGCTGGAACAGCTCGCCGGCAATGCGCGACGACGAACTGCCGCTGCCGAAGCTGAGCTTGCCCGGTTGCTTCTTTGCCAGCGCGATGAACTCGCCCACGGTCTTGGCGGGCACCTGCGGATTGACCACCATGATCTGGCCGCCGCGGCCGAGCGCGGTCACCGGCGCATAGTCCTTGACCGGGTCGTAGGGCAGCTTCCTGAACAGGTGCTCGTTGGCGGCATGCGTCGTGTTGGTGCTGATCAGTACGGTGTAGCCGTCAGGCGCGGCCTTGGCGACGTCAGACGCCGCGATAAAGCCATTGGCGCCGGGCTTGTTGTCGACCACCACGGTGACCTTGCTGTCCAGCGTGATGGCCTGGCCAATGGCCCGCGCGAGCTGGTCGGTGGCGCTGCCCGCGGCGAACGGCACCACGAAGCGGATCGGCTTGTCGGGGAATTCGGCCCACGCCTGTCCGGCGGGCAGGACCAGCGCGCACAGCGCGGCGGCGGCCAATGGCTTGAGGAATCGGTGCATCGTTGTCTCCTGTCGAAATCGTTGTTGGTGTGGATTCAGGGTGCGGGCGGCACCAGCCGCGGCGGCAGCGGGATCTGCAGCTGCAGCAGGCGGAACGACAGCGCCTTGCCGTGGGTGTCGAGGTTGAGCGCATCATTGACGCCGCCGTCGAGCACGCCGTCGATGACGAAGTTCATGGCGTGCAGCGATGGCACCAGGTAGCGCGTGACGGCGCTGGGCCGGCGCTCGCTGAACAACGCGCGCACGGCGTCCTCGGTCACGTGGGCAACCAGGTGCTCGTAGTCGCGCGCATCGTAGGCGATCACGCTGATGTTGGAACGGTCACCCTTGTCGCCGGTGCGGCCGTGGGCGAACTGGTAGAGCGCGGCGGTGGCAGTATCGATCGTGGTCATGGCGTCGTCCTCCTCAGGCGATGAAGCGATGCGTGGCGGTGATGGCTTCGCGCGGCACCAGGCACGACACCGCGTTCAGGCGCGCGCGCTGTCCCGTGCGCACGCCGCCGCCGCCTGCGGGGCCACAGGTGTAGAGCGCGTTGACCTCGCGCAGCAGCGTCTGCGCCACCGCGGCATCGTCATGCGCCAGCGCCGCGCGCAGGCGCACGTCCTGCACGTCGGCCTCGTTCGACTGGCGCCGGGCAAGCATCGCGCCGGCATCGTCCGCGAATACGCTGAGCACGCCGATCAGGTCGAAGCGGATCGGCGCGTCATGGCCCAGCATCTCCATGCGCCGGCGCAGGATGTCGGCCGCCAGGCGCGCGCGGGCGGCGGCATTGGGGCCGGCATAGGAGATCTCGCCTTCGGCCAGCCAGCCACCGTGGCTGAAGACGTTGGCCTTGAGCTGTGCCGGCCGTGCGTGCCCGCGCACGTTACGCACCCCCACGCGGTCGGGGCCTAGCTGCGTGACGGTGACGGCGCTGATGTCGGCGACCACGTCCGGCGTCAGGTACGCGGCGGGATCGTGGACTTCGTACAGCAATTGCTCCTTGACCGTGCGCAGGTCGACGCAGCCGCCGGTATCGGCCGCCTTGAAGATCTCGATGCTGCCGTCGCCGTCAAGCTGCGCGATCGGGAAGCCGACTGCGTGGACATCGGGTACGTCCTTCATGCCCGGATCGGCAAAGTAGCCGCCGGTGACCTGGGCCCCGCATTCGAGCAGGTGGCCGGCCATGGTGGCGGCGGCAAGCCGGTCCCAGTCGTCCCACGACCAACCGTGATGCGCCATCGCCGGTCCCACCGCCAGCGCCGGGTCGGCTACGCGGCCGCACACCACCACCTGCGCGCCGTCGGCCAGCGCCGCGGCAATGCCTTGCGCGCCGATATAGGCATTGGCGCAGACAAAGCGATCGGCATCGAAGGCGTCGCCAAGGATGCCCTGCAGCAGCGAGCGGCCGGCATCGTGCGAAAGATCGTCGCCCTCCACCACTGCCACGCGCGGGTTAGGCAGGCCCAGTTCGCCCGCAAGCTGCAGCACGCGCCGCGCCGCCGCGTGCGGATTGGCCGCGCCGAAATTGCCGACGATGGGAATGCCGTGCCGCAGGCACAGGCCGAGCACCGGCGCCAGCAGCGCATCAAGCAGCGGCTCGTAGCCGTGCGCCGGGTCGTTGCGTCGCGCCAGTTGCGCCAGCGCCAGCGTGCGTTCGGCCAGCGTCTCGAAGATCAGCGCCGCGGGCTGCGCGGCGGCGATCAGCGTGCGCACCACCGGCAATGCGGCGTCGGTGCGGTCGCCGGAGAAGCCGGCGCCGGAGCCGATCAGCAAGGGAGCAGTCATGGTCGGGGCAAGGTTGTTGGCTGAGTCGAAGCCATTCTAGGTCGAGCCCGTCCAGCCAAAAAACGGATTATTTGGATTAATCTATCGACTTGCTGGATAAGTAAAAATCTCGATGAACCTGTCGGTCAAGCACCTGCGCGCCTTCGTGGCGCTGGCAACCTACCGCAACTTCACCCGCGCGGCGCGCGCCTGCCACCTGTCGCAATCGGCCTTCAGCGCATTGGTGCAGACGCTGGAGGAGCAGGCCGGCAGCCGCCTGTTCGAGCGCACCACGCGCCACGTGGAGCTGAGCACTGATGGCGTGCGCTTCGAGCAGACTGCGCGGCGGTTGCTTGCGGATTTCGAAGCGGCGTTCGAAGACCTGCGCGCGCATGCCGAGCGGCGCAAGGGCCGCGTATCGATCGCCGCGCTGCCGTCGCTGGCGGGCGGCGACCTGCCGCCGCTGCTGGCGCAGTTCCGCGCACGCTACCCGGGCATCGTGCTGGAGCTGTTTGACCAACTCGCCGATGGCTGCATCGAACTGGTCCGGCAGGGCCGCGCCGACTTTGCGCTGGCACCCGCGCCGGCGCAGGACGACGACCTGCGCGTCGAGCCGCTGGTGCGCGACACCTTCCACCTGGTATGCCCGGCCGACCATCCGCTGGCGCGCAAGCGCCGCATCGCACCGCAGGCCCTGGCGGGCGAGCCGTTTATCCAGCTGTCGCGCACGACCAGCGTGCGCCAGCATCTCGACGCGGCGCTGCACCCGTTGCGGCTGCACAGCGTGATGGAGGTGGAGCATCTGGCGACCGTGGCGGCGCTGGTGCAGGCGGGGCTCGGGATCAGCGCGGTGCCGTCGCTGGCGCTGTTCCAGTTCCGGCGCGAGGGCCTGGCGATCCGGCCGCTCCAGCTGCCGTCACTGGTGCGCGATATCTGCCTGGTGCGCATGAAGGACCGCGGCGACTCCGCGGCCGCCGCGGCGATGATCGAAAGCCTGCAGGCGTTCTACCGTGGCGGCAAGGCGCCGGCGCGGCGCTGAAACGCGGCACGCAGAATTGGGTACGCTTTGCCGTCTGGAGGAGGTGTCAGAAGTGCCCGAGGTAGCCGCCGTCGACCGCCAGCACATGCCCCGTGATGTACGACGCCGCCGGCGATGCCAAGAACACTGCTGCGCCTGCGATTTCTTCGGGCCGGCCCCAGCGGCCCAGCGACGTGCGCTGTCGCAGCCACTCGGCCACGCCCTCGTCGTCGACCATCGGCTGGTTCGGTTCAGTGGCGAAGTAGCCGGGGGCGATCGCGTTGACGGTGACGCCGTAGCGGCCCAGGTCCGCGGCCAGCGCGCGCGTCAGCGCATCCAGCCCCCCTTTGGTGGCGGGATAGAGCACGTCGCCCGCGCGCGCGACCTGGCCCGCGATCGAACTGACGTTGACGATGCGGCCGTACTGCCCGCGCTGCATCCGTTGCGCGGCGTGGCGGCACAGCGTGTAGGGCGCGACCAGGTTGGTCTCGAGCATGGCGCGCAGGTCGCCGGCATCGAGATGCGCCATCGCGTTGCGGTTGCGCGCGCCGGCGTTGTTGACCAGGACATCGAGCCGGCCGTGGGCGGAGTCGATCCGCGCGAACGCTGCCTCGACTGCCGCTTCATCGGTGATGTCCAGCACCAGCGCCTCGGCGCTGCCACCGCGCGCGCCCAGGGTGGCGACCGCGTCATGCACGCGTGCCTCGCTGCGCGCCGCCACCAGTACGTGAGCCCCGGCATCGGCCAGCCCGGCGGCGATCGCCAGGCCCAGACCCTGCGCGCCGCCGGTTACCAGCGCGACGCGGCCATGCAACGAGAACGGGGTACGCGCGGCGGCGTCGGGAGATGAGGTAGGAGATGAGGTAGGAGTAGCCATGCGGGCGAATATACCGCAGCAGGCCGGGCCGCGTTGCGTGGGCCAGCCTGCTGCAAATGCCGCAAAGCCCGCCCGCTCAGCGGATCAGCTTGCCGGTGGACGAGACGATCGACATCTCGACGAAAGACGACCCGGTATGGCGCGTGGCGCTGTAGCTGATCAGGATGCCGCCGAGATCGTAGTCACGCAGGCCCTCGAGCGCGCTGACCAGGCGCTCGCGCGTCGGCTCGGGCCCGGCGCGGCGCAGTCCTTCCACCAGCACCTTGGCCGACATGAAGCCTTCCATGCCAGCGTTTGACGGCTCCACGCCCTGCTGCCGGGCCTGACTGCGGTATTCGCTGGCGAGCGTCATCTGGCTGGAGTTGGTCCCCGGCACCACCTGCGTAATGATCAGCCCGCGCGCATCGTCGCCCAGCTCGCGGATAAAGGAGTCGGCGGCGTTGTTCGACAGCGTGACGAACTGCGCCTGGCTGCCGGCGCGGCGCAGTTCGCGGATGATGCGCGCGGCTTCCGAGCCCGAGCCGATCACCAGCACGGCCTGCGGGTTGGCCTTGTTCATGGTCGCAACGCCCTGGCTGATGTCGCCCATGGGCCGCGCAAAGCTGACGCTCGCCGCCGGCTGCACGCCGCGCGCCTGCAGCGCGGTGGTATAGCCTTCGAGCACGTCCTGGCCGAAGCCGTCGGTGGTGTGGAAGATGCCGATCCGGCTCATGCCGGTGGTGGCCAGGTGGTTGATCGCGCGCGCGACTTCATCCTGGTACTTGGCGCGCACGTTGAACACGTAGCGGTTCACCGGCCGGTGCAGCGTGATCGCGCCGGTCAGCGGCGCCACCAGCGGCACCTTGTGCTCGGCGACCAGCGGCAGGATGCTCTCGTTCTGCGGCGTGCCGCGCACCATGAACAGCGCGAACACCTTGTCTTCGTCGAGCAGCTTGCGCACATTGTCCGGCGTGCGCTTGGCATCGAAGCCATCGTCGTAGGTGACCAGCTCGATGCGCCGGCCCGCCACGCCGCCGCTGGCGTTGATCGTGCGCAGGTACACCTGTGCGCCGGCGATCTGTTCCCTGACCGAACCGGCAACCGGGCCGGTGATGCCGGCCGACTGGCCGATACGGATGGTGTTGCGGGTCACGCCCGGTTCCGCCTGCGCCGTTTGCGCGGCCCATCCCAGCGTGGCGGCCAGCACGCCGCACGCGATCCATTTCGCCTTCATCGTTGTCCCCTCTCGTATGTCGTTCTTCTGTGGCGCGCCTGCGCGCGCTACGCACGGCAAGGGCCATGCGCCGTTGCGAAAATTACCGCATGCGTCACGTCAGGGCAAACAAGAGGGAGGGGGGTGTTGCAGCGGCATCACACCGGAACCGGATGTCGGTTCCGGCGTGGCCAGCTACGCGCTAAGAGATGCGCGTCAAGGCGCGCCGCGCGGGCGCGCGCGAGAGACTGCGAATGGCCTTTGCCATCGCGACGGCAAGGCTTGCTGCGGACGGATCAGGGGAAGGCCGGCACGGCTGGATCGAGACCGGCGAAACGGGCTTCCGGGTGCGCGTTCTGCAGCAGCGTTTCGATTTCCTCGACGCGGCCGCGCGGCACGTCGACCATCAGCAGGATCTTGCCCGCCTCGATGTCCTTCTCGAACGCCCGCAGGCGGCTGTTGGGCGCGGAACTGCCGATCATGCTTGCGGCCCAAGCGCCGAACACCGCGCCGAGTACCGCCAGCACGCCGACCAGGCCCCACTGCGGCGTGTCGCCAACGATCGGGAACATGGCCACCACCACGCCAGCCACCACGCCCACGCCGCCGCCGACCATCAGGCCCATTTCCGCGGCATGGACGATGTCGGACGTCTGGAACAGGTTGGCTTCGTGCAGGCCCGTCATGTCTTCGCCGTCGCGCGCCACGAAGTGGATGCGGCGGTTTTCGACGCGGGCGAGCAGCAGGTCGTCCATGGTGCGGCGGGCGCTCGCCAGGTCGGGCAACAACCAGAAGATGCGTTTGCGCATGTCTCTCTCCTTGTTCAGGCCGCGCCGATGGTGTGGGTAGACCGGGTGAGAAAGTACCGCTGACGGCGCGGGGTTATTTCGTTGTACGCGGTTCGGGGGGCAAGCGCAAGGCAACTGGGGGAGCGCTTTGCACGCACGCGCGCATGTGACGCGCACGCGTGCCCTGCTGGTGCAAGGCACGCGTCACGTGAGAAAAAAGCGCCTGGAAAAACGCTTGCAAGCGCGCGGCGAACGCCGTCTCAGAAAGTGATCGGCAGGCGCAGGTTGACCTGCAGGTCGGGCGTGTCGCGCGTCAGGCCCGCACCCACCGACAGGTTCAGCGTGTAGCGATCGTTGAAGCGGTACGAGTAGCCCACCAGCAGCGTGCCTTGCGTGATGCGCACCGAGCCCGGCACGGTCTGTCCGTTCTGCTTGGTCGGCCAGATGATGGCCTGGTCATAGCCGATACTGAACGACGCCTTCTCGTTGAGCGACAGGCCCATGCCGAAGCTGAACTCGAAGATATCGCCCGGGGCGATCTTGCCGAGGCTCTCCTTCTCGCCGTTGAGCACGGTACGGCTGACGTTGTTGCGCGCAAAGTTGTGCAGATAGCTGAAGGTGCCGAAGAACACCGCCGGATCGGTCGGCAGCAGCCAGGTGATACCGGGCTGGATTGCCTGGAAGCCGGTACCGGTCGGCAGCCCGAGCGGCAGTCCGGTGCCGGTGGTATTGCCCACGCAGCGCGTCACGCAATCGGTCACCACTTCGAACGGATCCTTGCCAGTGGCCGACTTGTAGCGCAGCCACCCGACGAAGTACGGCATCTTCTCGTTGCCGTAGTTGAGCTGGTAGCGCACCGTCGCCTCGACATCGCCAAGGCCGGCGCCGCTGGCATTGAACACGTTGTCGACGGCGGTGCCGGTGAAGACTTCGCGGCTGATGGTCGAGCCCGAGGTCTTCACGTAAGGCACCTTGGCTTCGACTTCGAGCCGCTTGGTCACGCCATAGCGCAGCGCGATCGACGGAATGTAGGTCGAGGTCTTGACCTCGCGCACATCGAGCAGGCCGATCAGGATCGCGGGGATCACCGTGTAGCCGACCAGCGCGACGCGGTTGTTGGACGAGTAGCCGTACTGGAAGCCAGGCTCGACCACCAGCTTGCCCTGCGCGGTCAGCACGCCGGGCTGGTCGATGATCGGCGCGATCTCGGGCGGCCGGGTCTGGCTTTCGGGCGGACGGCCCACGGGCTCTTCCACGGCCACGGTCTGCGGGTTGGCGGACTCGCCCGCCTGCGGGCCCTGCGCGACATCCTGCGGCGGCTGCAGCGTGATCTGCTGCGGGTTGTTGACCGCGTTGGGCGGGCTTTGCGCCGCGCTGGCCGCCGCCGCGGCGGTGGCGGCATTGGTGGCGTTGTTGGACGGCGACACACCGGCGCCGACACCCTGGCCGCCGCGCTTGGTGGCCAGCACTTCATTGCTGATGACGCTGCGCAACTCGCGGATCACTGCTTCTTGTTCGGCCAGCGCCCGCTTCATGGCGTCGAGCTGGGTGGCCTGTTCGGCGAGTTCCCTTTGCAGCGTTTCCAGGCCTGCCACGGGTCCCCCCGCATCCGGCGTCTGGGCCTGCGCCAGGCCGCCGAGCAACAGCAACGTCGAGCATCCGGCGTTCCGGATGCCCTGCATCGACCGCTTCTTCATCACGTCTTCCTCCCCCGGGACGGGCGGGCTGTTGTCAGGAGCCCGCAACCTGCACTGCCTGCTGCTTCGCTACGATTACCTCATGCTGGCGGCCCGCATCAACGCATCCTGCAGCGTCGTGTTGGCCAATTGCGACCGGAAGGCCTGCAGCGTATTCACGCTTGCGTCGATTGTCATCAGGCTCCGGATGCTCTGGTTGTCCATGCTGTTCTGAATCACCGTGGTGGGCGTGCCGGCCAGCGACCCCACCGCGGCCGAGTTGCCAGGGCCGTTCTGGATCACGTTCAGCAAGCCGTTGGTCACCACCTGGCCGGTGCCGGTCGTCACCACGGTAGTGGGCATGCCGGCCGCGCCCGCTGCCCCGCTGGCGCCGCTTGCACTGGCGCTGCCGCCGTTGGCTGCAGCCGACGTGGCGGAGCCAGCCCCGGCCGCACCGCTGGCCGACGCCGCGGCGCCCGTGCTCGCGCTTCCGGCGCTCGAACTGCCGGCACTCGAACTACCGGGGGAGCCGTTAGCGCCGCCCGTGAGGCCCGCCAGCGCGCTTGCGACGGCGGCGTTGGTAGATGCAACGATAGCGGGGCCCAGCGTCATCGCCAGGCGCGCCGCCTGGTCCGCGGTGATGCGTCCGACGTCCGGGATGTTAATGCTGGTTGCGACGACCAGGGCCCCATTGATGTACACCGCGCGTTCGATTCCGAACGAAACCTGCAGGCCCGGCATCTCGAAGCCGCCCCGCATCTCGTCGAGCTTGTCATGTGCGACCGGTTTCCAGCCGGCCATGCTGCCGCGTGCGGCAGCCACGGGTGTAGGGTCCCGGTCGCGGGCAGAAGCGGCCTGCGACGGCAGCGCCGACGGGTCGAGGCTGTCGGGCTGGGGTAACGAACTGGCATGCGCCACGCCGGCACAGGCCAGACCGGCACCAAGCAGCATCGCGGCCGCCGCCGTGGCGGTGCGGGGCGCTGCAGGGGTCGGGAGGGAAGTCTGCAACATGATGCATTCCTCAGAAGTCGCCAACGCCATGCTTGGGCATGACGGTGAAGAAGAGGCTATCCCGGTTGACTCCCATCCAGTAAGGGCCGCTGGGCGCCAGGCGCCAGTCCGCGGCCAGGTTGAAGCGTGCGTTGTCCGTGCGGTTGTGGATCACGAACAACAGCTGGCTCTGCCAGATCTTCTCGAAGCGCTCGCGTGAAATGGCACGGGTTCCCCGCGCGGGATCGCCAACCAGCACGCGGTCGCCTTTCACACCCTTGACCACCACGAAATGGTGGTAACCCTCTTCCACGATCAGCACGATGGCCGGGATCTGCGTTTCCTCGAGCTTGGACAGCGGCAGCTCATAGCCGTCCGCCTCATAGCCGAGCGCTCCCAGGAAGCGCTTCATGTCCAGCAGCGAGAACCCCTCGGCGCGGATCTTTGCCTGGTCGCCGTTGAGGTACATGTTCTGGAACACCGTGGCCTCGTTCATCGGATGGCCGTACTGGTATGTCAGCAACGTGGCCACCGCGGCCGAGCCGCAGCTGAAATCGTATTGCTGGCGGATCGTGGACTTGAAGCGCGCTTCGCGAACGCTGGTGACCCTGACGTTGTAAGGTTCGCCAACCGGACCGTAGATGTAGACATCCGCAGCATCGGCACAGGGGATGAACCCCGCGGCCAGTGCGAACGGCACACACGCCAACAGGTTGCGCAGCAGCTTCATGGTCTGAACTGGACGTTCACGATCGTTGCGTTCTGGATCAACACGTTGGAGCCGGAGTTCTGAATCGCGGTAGGTATCCCCGCCGCATTCGCGAACGCCCCTTCAGTGATCCGGTTTGCGCCGGATACGATATCGACCGCAGCGTTTTCAGCAACCGTGCCATGCAGGCGCATATCGTTCACGGTGACCTCCGCGCCACCGCGGATATCGTCTAGTTTAGACACGGGTACAGCTTTCGCCACCCCGCCAAACAAACTATTGACTGCGGCGGGATGCGTCGTATCTGCAACCGCCTCCTGAGTGCTTGCCGCGGCACTGCGCGCGGCAGCCATGGCAGCTTCCAGCCCTGGCGGCTCCGCGCGGGCCTGCAGCGCTGGCCAGGCCAGCAGGACCGTCGTGAATGCCCCGACGGCAAAGCGGACCGATTGCATGGTGTCATCCTCCCCTGCCTCGTGCGCACCCCCATCCGGGCGGCAGCGAAGGCATTTAGGTGCGTAGGCATGACAGGGGCCGAACGCCCGCACACAGGATGCGGGCGCCGGTCCTGCCGGCAAGACATCGAAGTGCCGGCCCGTCCTGGCACAGGGCTCAGGCCAGGCCGATGCTGCGCGCGTCTTACCTGCCCGCGTTGACGTTGGCCTGCACGTTCACGCTCATTTGCGTCAGCGAGGCGGCGCCGCTGTTCTGGCTCGCCATCATGATGCCCGCCGCGGTCTGACCAACGCTGGTCATGACGTTGGACATATTGAACGTACCTGCGTCGACGTAGTTGTAGCCGCCAGCGCCGCCAGTGCCGCCGTTGCCGATCCCGCCGGCACCACCGGTACCGCCGGTACCACCGCCTGCCGCACCGCCAGCGCCACCGGCACCGCCTGCGCCGCCGCTGCCCGTGGTAGCGCTGCCGTTCGAGGCTTGCGTGCTCGCCGCGCCTGCGGTGGCAGCACCGCCAGCGCCACCGGCGCCGCCGTTGGCAGTCTGCGTGCCGCCTGCACCGCCAGTGCCAGTGCCCGAGCCAGCCGTTGCCGCCGAGCCCGCGCTGCTCGAACCACCGGCACCGCCACTGCCGCTGCCAGCGCCACCGGTCGCGGTAGCCGTGGCGGTGCCCGCACCGCCCGTCCCACCGGCTGCGCCCGCTGCGCCGCCCGTGCCAGAGCCAGCACCAGCCGTGTTGGTCCCGGTCGCGCCTGCGCCGCCACCCGCACCACCTGCACCGCCCGCGTCATTACCGGAACCGTTGGCGTTGCCACCCGAACCGCCCGAGCCGCCGGCCGCAGCGGCAATACCGCCCAGGGCACCGCTGGCACCCAAGGCATCACCACCGATCGCGCCAGCGCTGCCGCCACGCCCGCCAGCGCCGAGCGAGGCGCTCAGAGCGCCGCCGCCCTTGCCGTAGCCGTCGCCGCCGCTGCCGCCCTTGCTGCCCGCCGCGCTAATCGCGCTGCCGCCCTTGCCATAGCCGTCGCCGCCATTGGCACCCCAGTTCGAGGCTTTGCCGCCGTCGCCGCCGTCGCCGCCGATAGCCTTGCCGCTGCTGGCGTAGCCGGCACTGGCGCTGCCGTTGGTTGCCCTGGCGTCGCCACCAACTGCGCCCGCAGCGCCGTCTCCGCCGCTGCCACCGAAACCGCCTAAGCCGGTGCCGCCCGCACCACCCTTACCACCCTTGCCGGTGCCACCGTTGGCGCTACCGGAGTTCGACGCATAGTTGCCGATGTTGTGGACATAGTTCCCGCTCACCGTGCCGCTCAGCTTGCTCAGCGCGATGGCGGTGGTCTTGTTGAAGGAGCCGGAGATGCTGGACGATGCGGCACCACCGATGGCGGCGGCGCTACCAAGCCCGTCAGCCACGGCCTTCAGGTGGTTGTCGGAATTGGTCTTGGTCTTATTGTTCGAATTCGTCTTCGACTTGTCGACCGTGACCGAGGTGCTCTTGCTGTGCGAGCTGTTGTCAGTGCTGTTGTCGTTCTTCTGGACCGCCACGGAGAATTCATTGGCATTTGCGCCGCTCCCGCTCTGCTGGGAGTTGGCCGTCGCTGTCTGGTTGTTGTCACCGTCCCAGACCTTGTCGTTGTTGTTGGTCGGATTTGCCCATGCCTGCCCGCCAAAGGCGAGTGCGATGGCCGACGCAAGTAGTGTCTTTTTCATTCGATGCTCCCAGGAGAATACACAGTGTCACTGCGGCTCAGCCTCCGGCCGGCGCTCAAGTCCGGAACGACGGCTGGAGGTTCAGGTCCGGCAACTGCCAAACCGACCAGCCCTAGCGCATAATCGGTGCCAGCCTCGCCACGTGAGGCGGCAAACCCTTGTAATACAAGGCCTGCCCGGTGCCAGCCGGGGAACTTTCTGGCCGCTTGCGCCATCAACGCGGCCCCGCCCCCTGTGCACGTCAAACGACATGTCACACCGCTGTGACAGCGCCCCCCAAGGTGGCTCAGGGGTATCGCTGGGGCCAAGAAAAAATCCATTAGATTTCAAAGCCTTAACGGCAGACCTAGGAGTTGCCCGATGCGCCATGCCACGTATCGGGCCTGAAACACGATTCCCGAGGTGCCGCCGCCGTCTCCCATGTGGGCTGCCTCACATAGCGGCGATGTCCGTTTTTCGCCGCCCGGTTCCGGTCATCGGCGCCTTCACACTGAAGCATTCCGCCGGCCACCGGCGCGGCGCCACCGGCACGCGCACGGTCGCCGCCGTGTGATCGGCCACTGGCTTGGCGCAAAGCGGAGGTCATGCCGCAGCGCCACGCTCGCATGTTGTATCCGAAGCGCCTCAGCCACTATCCTTGCTAGGCTCTATGTCTGATTTAAAGTACATTAGAGGCATTACAGACTTGTCATCTCTCCACAAGGGAAACCATGAGTGAAGCCGTCGTTCCCCTGTATCACCAGATTTACGTGGTACTGCGCCAGCAGATCGTCGAAGGACGCTTCGGCCAGGGCCCCTTGCCGGGAGAGATCGACCTGGCCAAGCAGTTCCACGCCTCGCGCGTGACCATGCGCCGCGTGTTCGACCGACTGGTGCAGGAAGGCCTGGTGCGGCGCCATCGCGGGCTCGGCACCTTCGTCAACCCGCACCCCGTGCGTCCGGCCTCGGCCACCGAGGACCGCAGCTCCAGCCTGCTCGACAACATCATCGACATGGGCCAGAAGACGTCGGTGAAGGTGATCTCGATCGACGAAGTCCACGCCACGCCCGACGTAGCCGAGTCACTGGGAATCCAGCCCGGCGATCCGGTGATCAAGATCGTGCGCGTGCGCCACTACCGCAACCGGCCGCTGTCGCATATCACCGTCTACCTGCCCGCGGACCTGGGCCGCCCGATCACGCGCAAGGCGCTCGAGGAAACCCCGGTACTGCGCCTGCTGGAAGCCGGCGGCGTCAAGCTGGGCCGTGCCAGCCAGGTGCTGTCGGCGCGTCTGGCCGATGTGGTGGTGGCGCCGTTGCTGGACGTGCCGGTGGGTGGCGCGCTGCTGGCGGTGCGGCGCGTGGTGAAGGACCAGGGCGGGCGGCCGGTGCAACTGCTTCTGGGGCAGTACCGTCCCGACCGCTACGAATACCGCATGGAACTGTCGCCCGCCGGCGTGGACAGCGCCAACGTCTGGGTGGAAAGCGAAACCCGCCCCGGCCTGCGCGACTGATCCCGTCCGCGCGCGGCAAGGGGCAAGGCAAGGGATGCGCGGACACCCGAGTCGGGCGATACTGCGCACTCCCGATCACATCAAGCGAGGAATCGTCATGCCAGTGTTCCGCCTGGTTTCGTCCAGCCCGACCCGTCAGTCTCCACCTGTGCCCGCTCGCCGCACCGCGCTGCGCCGGGTTGCCGCCCTGGTCGCCTGCGGGCTGATCCTGCCGCTTGGCGCCGCGGCCCAAGGGCAGGCCCAGGGACAGGGGATTGCCGGCGGCAAGCCGATCCGCATCCTGGTGGGCGCCCCCGCCGGCGGCACCACTGACACGCTGGCGCGCACCATCGCCCAGGAGATGTCGCAGTTGCTGGAGCAGTCGGTGGTGGTCGAGAACCGGCCCGGCGCTGGCGGCAATATCGCCGCCGACCTGGTCGCCAAGAGCGCGCCGGACGGCAGCACGCTGCTGATGAGCTTCACCAGCCACACCATCAACGCCACGCTGTACAAGAAGCTGCCCTTCGACCCGGTGCAGGATTTCACGCCGGTCACGCTGGTTGCCACCGTGCCCAGCGTGCTGGTGGCCACGCCGAAGCTGCCTGCCAACAACGTGCCCGAGCTGATCCGGCTGGCACGCTCGGAGCCGGGCAAGCTGAACTTCGCCATCGGTTCGGTCGGCTCGTCGCTGCACATGGCCGGCGACATGTTCAAGATGATGACCGGCACTTATATCGTCAACATCCCGTACAAAGGCACCGCGCCGGCGCTCACCGATGTGCTGGCCGGGCAGTGCGACCTGATGTTCGCGAGCACGATCAACGTGCTGCCGCACGTGCGCGCCGGCAAGCTCAAGGTGCTGGGCGTGACCAGCCCGGCGCCGATGTCCCAGTTCCCGGGCGTGGCGCCGATCGGCGCGACCGTCAAGGGCTTCGAGTCGAGCGCGTGGTTCGGCCTGTTCGGGCCCGCCGGCATGCCTGCGGAGGTCACGCAGGCGCTCTACCAGGCGGCGCGCAAGGGGCTGGAGTCACCCGCGGTGCGCAAGCGCCTGGAAAACGACGGCGCGCAGCCGGTGGCGATGGCGCCCGAGGCGTTCGCTGCCTTCGTCAAGCAAGACGTCAAGCGCTGGGCCTCGGTGGTCAAGTATTCGGGGGCATCGCCGGAATGAGCGTGCCTGCGGCCCCCCCTGGCGCCGAGGCAACGGCCAGGCCGGCGACGCTGGCCCAGAAGCTGGTCGCCCGCGCGGCCGGGCTGGACTATGCCGAGATCGGCACGGTGGCGATCTGCCGGGTCGACCTGGCGATGTCGCACGACTCCAGCGGCCCGCGCCGCGTTGCGCCGCTGCTGCTGGAACTCGGCGTGGGCGTGTGGGACCCGTCGCGCTATGTCGTGGTGACCGATCACTTCGTCCCGGGCGGCGATGCCCAGGCCGAATCGATCCTGCGCTTCACGCGCGACTGGACGCGCCAGGCCGGCGCCGAGCTGATCGATGCCGAGGGCATCTGCCACGTGGTACTGCCTGAGCGCGGGCATGTGCTGCCGGGCCGCCTGATCGTCGGCGGCGACAGCCACAGCCCGACCGGCGGCGCGTTCGGTGCCTACATGTTCGGCGTGGGCGCCACCGAGATGGCCGGCGTGCTGGCCACCGGCGAGATCTGGCTGCGCGTGCCGCACACGATCCGGCTGGAATGGGACGGCGTACTCGCCCCCGGGGTCTGCGCCAAGGACATCAATCTGTTCCTGTGCGCGACCCTCGGCCTGGGAGGCGGACGCTACGAAGCGCTTGAATACACTGGCAGCGCCGTCGCCGCGCTGCCGATGCAGGAACGCATGACGCTGACCAACATGAGCGCCGAACTGGGCGCGCAAACCGGCCTGGTCGCCCCCGATGCGGTCACGCTGGACTGGCTGGCACAGGCCGGCGTGCCGGCGCAAACGCTGGCACAGATCGACCTGGCGCACTGGCGCACCGACGCGCAGGCGCCGGTGCTGGCGCACCACCGCTTCGACGCCGCCGCGCTGGCGCCGCAGGTGGCCGCGCCGCATTCGCCGGCCAATAGCGCGCCGGTCGACCAGGCCGCCGGCGAGCCGGTGCAGATCGCCTACCTCGGCGCCTGCACGGGTGCCAAGCTGGAAGACCTGCGCATGGCCGCGCGCGTGTTGCGCGGACGCCGGGTCGCGCCGGGCGTCACGCTGCAGGTGGCCGCCGCATCGCGCCGCGACCAGCAGCAGGCCGAACGCGAAGGCACGCTCGCCATCCTGGCCGAGGCCGGCGCCAGCCTGCTGCCCAACGCCTGCGGCGCCTGCGCCGGCTATGGCGCCGCGCGCTTCCCCGCCGGCAGCCGCGCCATCGCCTCGACCGCCCGCAACTTTTCCGGCCGCATGGGCGATGCCGGCAGCGCGGTGTGGCTGGGTTCGCCGATGACCGTGGCCGCCAGCGCCGTTACCGGCCGCATTACCGACCCGCGCACCTTGCTGGCATAAATACGTAACAACGCGGCCTGACACGTGCCCGCGCAAGTGGGCCTGACCTCTTGCATGACTGCTCCTGCTGCCCCCACTCCGGCCCCCACCCCCGCCGGCCGCATCTGGCGCTTCGGCGACAACGTCGACACCGATGCCATGGCCCCCGCCGTGCTGATGAAATCGCCACTGCCCGTGCTGGCACGGCACTGCCTGGCGTCGCTGCGCCCCGAGTTTCCAGGCAGCGTGCAGCCGGGCGATGTGGTGGTAGCGGGCGCCAACTTCGGCATCGGTTCCTCGCGCGAGCAGGCGCCGCAGGCGCTGCGCGAACTGGGCGTGGGCGCGGTGGTGGCGCTGTCGTTCGGCGGGCTGTTCTACCGCAACGCGATCAACCTGGGACTGCCGGTGCTGGTGTGCGCGGAGGCCGCCCGGCTGGCCGACGGCGCCCGGGCGGCGCTGGACCTGGACACGGCACTGCTGCGCCTGGACGACGGCAGCACGGTGGCATGCGAGCCGATCCCCGATTTCCTGCGCGAAATCCTCGGCGCCGGCGGGCTGGTGCCGCACCTGAAGCGGCGCCTGGCCGTCCGGGCCTGACGCTGACGCTGACACTGCCGCTGGCGTCAGCCCGCGCGCGTGCTGGCCGCCTGGCGCAGCAGCCCGAGCGCCTCGTCGTCGCTGGTCTGGGTGAAATCCAGGTAGAAGGAGCCGACCGCGCCGAAGTTGGGCGGTGTATTCAGGCAGATCACCTCGTCGGCCGCCAGCTCCAGGCTGGCCAGCCCTTCCTGCGCGCCGACCGGCGTGGCCGCGATCACCCGCGCGGCGCCGGCCATGCGCACGCCTTCCAATGCGGCGCGCATGGTCGCCCCGGTGGCAACGCCGTCATCGACCACGATCACGGTACGCCCGGCCCGCGCCGGCACCGGCGCGCCGCCACGATAGCGCTGCTGGCGGCGGGCGATCTCGTCGAGCTGGCGCCCGCGTTCGGCATCGAAGCTGCCGCTTTCCACCGCACGGCGCGCCCAGGGATCGTCGTTCACCACCGTATGCGGCCCGCCGCCGCCGGCATCGCCCTCGACCACGGCGCCCAGCGCCAGTTCCGGGTAGCCGGTGGCGCCGATCTTGCGCACCAGCAGCACATCAAGCTGCGCACCGAGCGCGCGCGCCACCTCGAAGGCAACCGGCACGCCGCCGCGCGGCAGCGCCAGCACCAGCACCGGCTGGCCGAGCTTGTCGGCGCCGAAGCCCAGTTCCGCCAGGCGGCGGCCAAGGTAATGGCCGGCTTCGCGGCGATCGGCAAAGCACGGTGGGACTGGCATGGCGCGCTCCCGGTTTGGCTGGCCGGCAGGCAGGAGTCCCGACCGGGCCGGGGCCCCGCACGGTGGCCCTTCGGCCAATATAGACCTTGCCGCGCAAGGCGTCGGCGCAACCGGAGAATTGCCCTCATCCGCCCACAACGTCACGCAAACCGCCCCGATTGAACGCGATTGCGCAACAGTGTGTTCAACAGCACGGGGGCTGATCCCGGCGTGCGGGCGCATTAGCATGGTTGCGTTGCCAATCGCCGGCCCGGCCGGCCTCTCTCTCGACCTTCCGACCTTCCGACATATCGCAGCAAAATGACTTCGCAAGCCCACGCCCAGCATCCTGCCCACCCATCCGACGCCACCGAAGCCGCCAGCCTGAACGCGCCCGACATCCCCTTCGGCTCGCTCGAAGCCGCCGCGCTGGCCGAATTGCCGTACACCTTCCGGCCGTCCGGCACCTGCACCCGCTACTACAACGAATACTTCGGCTGACGCTTGCGCTAGCCGGCGTCCGGCTCCGCCGCGCCGGCACGCATGACTCGCTCGCACAGTGCGGCCAGGCGCGCGGCCATGTCGCGCGCCGGGGCCGGCAAATCCGGCTGCGCGTGCAGGCTCAGCTCGACGTCCGGCACTGCCGCCGGCCAGCCGCCGCCATCCAGCACCTGGTGATGCGCCGTGGCCAGGCGCCGCGGCAGCAGCGTGATGCCGAGCCCGTCCGCCACCGCGGCGAGGATGCTGGCCAGGCTCGCGCTGACGAAGGCGATGCGCCAGGGCCGCCCGCCGGCGTCGAGCGCGTGCGTCATCTCGCCGCGGTACAGCCCGCCGGCGGGAAACGCCACCAGCGGCACCGGATCGCGCGCCACCGCCGGGCGGCTGCGGCTGTCGATCCAGCACAGCGGCTCGGGCCAGTTCGCCAACCCCGGCGCTTGCGCCACGCGCTGCTTGACCAGCACCAGGTCGAGCTCGCGGTCCTGGAACCGCTGCCACAACTCGTGACTCATGCCGCTGGTCACCTCCAGGCGCACCCCGGGCCAGTCGTCGGCAAACCCGGCCAGCACCGGGGTCAGCGGCCGCGCGGCAAAATCCTCGGGCACGCCGATGCGGATCTCGCCCTGGCCTGCGCTCTGGCGCAGCTGCCCGACCGCCTCGGCCATCAGCTGCTGCAGGCGGCGCGCGTAGCCCAGCAGCCGCTCACCCTCCGGCGTCGTCACCACGTAGCGCCCGCCGCGGTCCAGCAGCACGCAGCCAAGCTGGTCTTCAAGCCGCCGCACCTGCTGGCTGACGGTCGACTGGGTCAGGTGCACGCGCTGCGCGGCGCGGGTAAAGCTGCCGCTTTCCGCCACGGCGACAAAGCTCTGCAACAGCACGGGATCGAGTCGGGGGTCCTGCATGGCCGGGCCTTCCATTGGGTTTTCCACTGCCGGCGATTTCATCATTTAATTTCCCAATCACCAACCCCCGGCGTACAGTTGCGGCCTGCCAACTGCCATGCCGCAAGTCTTGCGAGCGTGGACTCACTTACTGGGATCCCTGCACAAACGATGACCACTCACCAGGAATTCATGCGAGAGGCGGTGCGCCTTGCCGCAGCCAACCGCGACCGCGGCGGGCGTCCCTTCGGTGCCGTGCTGGCGATCGACGGCCAGGCCGTTGCCACCGGCGTCAACGACATCGTGCACAGCCACGACCCGACTACCCACGCGGAAATGGAAGCGGTACGGGCCGCGGCGCGCAAGCTGGGCCGTCCGGACCTGCGCGGCAGCGTGGTCTACGCCAGCGGCCACCCCTGCCCGATGTGCCTGGCCGCGATGACCATGGCGGGGGTACAGGCGGTCTACTACGCCTTCGACAACAACGACGCCGCGCCCTACGGCCTGTCCAGCGAAGCCGCCTACCAGGCAGTGCGCCTGCCGCTGGATCCGCCGCCGCTGCCGCTGACGCGCGTGCCGGCAGACCTGTCCGCCGCCCAGCTCTACGGCCCGCGCGCCCCGCGCGTCTGACATGGCGGACATGGCACAGGCGCCAGACCGCGCCGGCGCCGCGGCATGCACGCGCAGCGCCAGGGCACCGGCGCGCTGGCTGGTGCTGGCCGCCGTGGCAGGAATCGGCCTGAACCTGCGGCCCTTCCTGACTGCGGTGGGGCCGCTCGCGCCGTCAATCCGCGCCGGCACCGGCCTCACGTACCAGGGCATGGCCTGGCTCACCTTGCTGCCGATGCTGCTGATGGGCGTGGGCGCGTTCTTCGGCCCCGCGTTGCGCGCGCGCCTGGGCGCGCGCAACGCCGTGCTGGCTGCGCTGGCGCTGCTGGGCGCGGGCTGCGCGCTGCGCCTCGGCGTGACCGACGGTGGCTGGCTGATCGCCTCGGCGGCGCTGTGCGGGCTGGGCGTGGCCGTGGTGCAGGCGGCCTGCCCGGGACTGGTCAAGCAGGAATTTCCCGGCCGCGTGGCCCCGGTAATGGGGCTGTACTCGGCCGCGCTGATGGGCGGCGGTGCGCTGGGCGCGCAACTCTCTCCCTACGTAACGGCGCTGTCCGGCAGCTGGCGCGAGGCGCTGGCGCTGTGGTCGCTGCCGGCGCTGGCCGCGCTGGCGCTGGCCTGGGTGGCGCTGCCGCGCACGCATCGCAAGGACCGGCTGCCGGACCACGCAGCGTCGCGCAGCCAGTCCGCGGGCGCGGCACGCGCCCTGCTGCGCCGGCCTCGCACGTGGCTGCTGATGGGATGCTTTGGCGTGATGAATGGCGGCTATGCCTCGCTGGTGGCGTGGCTGGCGCCGTTCTACCAGGGACACGGCTGGAGCGCACCCGCCAGCGGCGCGCTGGTTGCCCTGATGGCGGTGGCGCAGGCCGGCGCGGCGCTGCTGCTACCGGCGCTGGCGGCACGGCGCGTCGATCGGCGCGCGTGGATGGTGCTGGCGCTGGCGCTGCAGGTGACCGGCTTTGCCGGGCTCGCGCTCTGGCCCGACGCGGCGCCGTACGCATGGGCCGTGATCGGTGGCGCCGGACTGGGCGGCTGCTTTGCGCTGTACCTGGTGGTGGCGCTGGACCACCTGCCCGACCCGGACAGCGCCGGCGCGCTGAGCGCACTGATGCAGGGCGGCGGCTTCCTGCTGGCGGCACTGGCGCCCTGGCTGACCGCGATGCTGCAAGCCCATACCGGCGGCTTTGCCGCGGGCTGGTGGTACCACCTCGGCTGTGCCGCGCTGGTAGGCGTGCTGACGCTGCGACTGAACCCGGCCAGCTACGGCGCGGCCTATGCCGCGCCGGCGTCCGCGGTCACGCCGTCCGCCGTCCTCCGAGAAAGCCGTCGATAACCGGCCCCGAAAGCCCTCAGTAAGTCTTGTAGGGCAGGAACTTGCCCGACATCTCGATGCGCACCCGATCCCCGTTGGGGTCGGATTCGCGCTGCAGGTCCATGCGGAAATCGATCGCGCTCATGATGCCGTCGCCGAACTCCTCGTGGATCAGTGCCTTGAAGGTGGTGCCGTACACGCTGATCAGCTCGTAGAAGCGATAGATCAGCGGATCGCTCGGCACCGCTGTTGGCAGCGAGCCCTTGTATGGCACCTCGCGCAGCCAGGCCTGCGCCTCGGGCGGCAGCCCGAAGATTTCCGTCACCGCGCGCGCCCCGGCCTCGTCGAAAGCCATCTGGCCGAGGCAGGCGGCCGTCGTCCATTCCTTGCTGCGGCCGACGCGCCCGGCAACCTGCGCCCAGGTGATGCCGCGCCTGACCTTGGCTTCGATGATGAGATCGGTAACGTCGCTGCGGTTCATGCTGCCTCCGTGACAATGGCGTGAATGGATGGAAGCCATGCGGAGCGCCACCGCCCGTTGGCGGCAGGTCAGCGAGTCAGCGCGGTTTCGACCGTGGCCGTGGCATCTGGCGTCTCCAGTTCCTGGGGCAGCGCGAACAGCGCCGCGGCGGGTGGCGACAGCCCCTGCAAGAACTGCAAGGCAAGCACGATGAGCATGATTGGCATGGCGCCTCCTTCAAGCACACGTGGCAGATTCCGCTTCCTGGCCCGACCGGGCTCCGTCTGGCACTCCGCCAGGCGCAAGCTTCATGCCATTGGCGCGGTGCCGCTGAGCGGCCGTACTGGCAACCCGCGCGCACCGTAATGAGCCTGCCCGGCACGCAGCGCGAGCCATGTTGAAGCATGCTGCACCGTCTCGGCCATTCCCTGCAAGGACTCGGGCAAGGAATCGGGCAAGAAATCGCGGCTAGGCTTCGGCATTGCCACCGGCCGTACCCGTTTCTGCGTCAGCGTTGCAGAGCGCCCGCCGCCAGGCCGGTACGCTGGCGCCTGCCTCGCAGCGCCCGCGTTTGCTTGCGAGATCCATTTCCGATGTAACGTCACATTACGCCATCCGAGGGCTTGCCGCATCCTTCCGCGGTGCCGCTCCGGCGTCCGGCGCGCCTTGCCACATAAGGCTCCACAGGCATCGCCCGGCATCGCGTACCCGATCCCGCACGGTTCAGCCCTATGTGAGACAGCCTTACAAGTGCAAGCACGCAGCGAGGGGGCCGGTCGCTACATTGAAGCCGTGTCCAACGCGATCCCGCCAGGAGCCCAGAAATGAAACGAGCCCTTTCCCTCGTCGTGCTGCTGTCCACCACGGCCGCATTGCTTTCCGCCTGCATCGTAGTGCCACCGCGCGGCGGCGCGCCGCACCGCCACCACCATCACTACGACCGGTATTGATCCTTGGATTGATCGCCGGATCGATGATCGATTGCCTGATTGCCTGACAACGACCGCCCCCAAGGAGCCATTCCATGAAACGCCAGCTCATGCTTGCCGCAGCCGTCCTCGCCACGGGCGGCGCCTTCGGACTCATCGCCCCCGCCGAAGCCCATCCCACCGCCGTGGCCCACGGCTATGGCCATCCGCCGCCGCCGCCGCGCTATGAGCCGCATCCCGCCGCGCGCCGCGGCCAGGTCTGGGTGCCCGGCCACTGGGTCGGCGCGCGTGGCCGCTACGACTGGCGCCCCGGCTACTGGCAGGCGCAGCGCCCGGGCCACCGCTTCGTGCCCGACCGCTGGGTGCGCGGACCGCATGGCTGGGTGATGCGTCCGGGCCACTGGGCCCGCTGACGGACGGGGTTCCGATACCGGCTTGCCACCTTGGCGGACGCAGTTGGTGGCAAGCCGGGTGCAGACCGGTGCAGTGGCCTTGCCAGGTCTCATTCCGAGGGTGTAGCCACCCCTCATCCAGAAGCACTAGGCCATGCGCCCGAGCGGGCCATAAATCGCGCAGATATATTACGAAACATCGCATCAAACTGCCGTTTCATAATTGCGCCACCTGCATGCGCCATATATTCCGTACACCCCACTATAGGGTTACCAACCCCTCTCATGCGGGCTTCTGATAATGCGATCTGTTTCAACGCTGCAACCATTTTAAATTCAGGTGTCACATCGGTGAAACTGCCGAAACCCGGCACCAGGGCGGCGTTTGCGGAACCTGGCATGGCGCATTTGGGTGAATTCTTTAAGGATTATGACGAGCCTGTCATTCCCACTCTGTCTCGTCCCAATTCAGCTCGCTTGCAATCCACTCAACCAGCCCATAAGATGAATTTAAGCCGATTTAGGAGCGAGAATCTTTCGGGTTCGGGTTCGGGTCAACCATCCAGCCTTCAACAAGTTCCAACCAGAAGAACGGGACTGCCGGGGCATGGAAGCAAGGGGGTCACACACGCGGACAGACACCAATGGTGGCTGCCGTCCTGTACTGCCCTCCATACGCAAAGCGCCCCGCAGTCCGCTCCCGAGTAACGGGGAGTGAAGTCAATGAACGCGTTGCTGATCGAGGAGCATCCGCTGCTCCGGCTCGGGCTGTTGCAGATGCTCGAGAACATCCAGGAATCCGCCCAGGTGGCAGCCATTGCGCCCGCGGACATCGCCAGGCTGGATAGCCGGCACCACCATGCAGACCTGCTCGTGTTCGGCATGCCCGCCGAACCCGGTCCGGGCTGGGCACAACTCGAACAGGCCCAGGCCGTGCTGCAGCCGCAGCGCGTGCTGATCCTGGCCGACGTGCTGCCCTTGCACGTGCCCGATCCGGAAAGCGCCCGCGGCGTTTGCGGCTGCCTGCCGAAGACAGCCTCGCTGGCGGTGATCGAGGCGGCCATCCGCCTGGCCATATCGGGGGTGCAAGGCCTGCTGTTCTCGGCCGAGACCGGGACCACGCCTTCCGCCTCGCGTTCGGCCATGCCGGCGGTGCAGTCGCTCGCCTCGGCCGCGCCGCTGCCCTTGCCGGCGAACCTGCCCACCGACTCGCTCTCACTCGCCTCTTGCGCCAGCACGCAGCGCAGCACGCCGCGCGCTACCGTGGCGGTGCGCGACCTCACCGACCTGAGGCCGGGCCAGCCATTGCCCGCGCCAGCTGCCGCCAGCGCCGTGCCGATCCCCGAGGAAGAGCCGAGCTACGGCGAAGCGGAAATGCTCAAGATCACGCCGCGCCAGTACGAGGTGCTGGTGCTGCTGGCACGCGGTTATCCGATCAAGACGGTCAGCCGCATGCTGAATATCTCGGTGGCCACGGTGAAAAGCCACGCCTGCACGCTGTACCAGCGGCTCAAGGTGCGCAACAAGGGTGAAGCGGTCTACGCCGCCCTGCAGCGCGGCGCGACGCTGGAGTGGGTCAGCGGCGACGAGCCGTTCACGCGTGACAGCAGCCGCACGGTGGTGGGTTCGCCGCGCGCAGAAGCCGCCTTCCGCAGCACCAGCCAGACGCTGTAGCAGCATCACTGGCACCGCGCCGTGCCCGCGCCAGACGGCGCCGGCGCACGTGCCAGCTTTCACGCCGAACATCGGAGGGGTCAACCATGCCGGCAAGCACATTCCTGCCCACCTTTTCGGTGTGCATTCTCACGTGCGACCATCCCGAGGGCCTGCAGCGCGCGCTGCAGGCGGTCGCTGAATCCACCATGCCGCCGCACCAGCTGATCGTCACCGACGACAGCAGCGGCTACGCCACGCGCGAGATGATGCGCCGCGACCATCCGGACATCACTTACCTGGAAGGGCCGCGCCGCTGCCGGGCGGCCAACCGGAATCGCGCCTTGCGCGCGGCCACCGGCTCGCACGTGCTGTTCCTCGACGACCAGAGCTTGCTGGGCCCGACCTTCCTGCAGCAGATGGCCGAGTGCATTGCCGACGACCATATCCGCCGGGCTACGGCCGGCTGCGCGACGCCGTTGATCCTGACCGGTACCGAGGTATGCCAGGGGCAGCCAGGGCGCCCACGCAAGCCTGCCTTCCTCGGCGATCCCACGCAGGACTACCGGCGCGGCGAACGCCTGCGCTCGGTGCTGCTGCACAGCGCGGTGTTCCCGCGCGCGCTGTTCGAGCACGCCAGCTTCGACGAGCAGCTTGCCGGCGGCTACGACGAACTCGAACTGACTGGCCGCGCGGTGCAGGAACTGGGCTACCGCATCGAGCTGGTCGCGAGCGCCGTCAACCAGCGCCTGCCTGACACACACCCCACACGCCCCGCGGCACGCGCCGAACGCGCCGGCCCGGCCTGCGACGCCGCGCGCCTGTACGTGGCCTGCCAGCGCTACCGGCGCGGCCATCGGCGCCCGGTGAAGGCGGCCCTGTTCCTGCTGCTGGCGCTGCCGCATGCGCTGGGCCGCGACCTGCGTACCGCCGGCGCGCGCGGCGCCGGCGATTTCTACGCCACCGCGGGCTGCCTGTGGCAGTTGCTGCGCGGGCCGCGCGCCGACCTTGGCGAAGGTGCGGCGGCGGAAGGCCTGGGCGTGCCGCTGCCGCGCGACTGAGCGGCGCACCAGCCCGGGGCATGCCCCGGGCGTACCCATTTCTGCGGATGCGCGAGCGCCCCATGCATATCGGGTCGCCAAGGCATCGGCGGTGTCCGTTCCCCCACCTGCAGTGCCTGCATCGTCGCACCGGGGCGTTCCGACACCGTCTTGCGCAACCGGCATGCGTACCCGTTTCTGCGCACGCCGCGCCACCCGCCCCCCTTCGCCGAAGCCGCGTTCGGCAGCGCACGTAGCCTAATTGCGCCACCCCGTGCAGACACGATAGCTTTCCAGGTAAGCGAATCACACCGGCACGTCGTGCCGGGTGCAGCGCCGCCAGCACCACGGCATGCAACGTGCCGGCGGATGGCGTGCGCGCTGACGGGAAGAAGAAGAGCCGTGCCATGAACACACCGATATGGATGCATCGAGCGGAAACCGCCCCCTGCCGGTCCCAGGGAGTGCGCCAGGCAGTGACGACGTTGAAGGCGATGCCGGCCGGCATCGCCCAGCTGACGTGGCAGGAGGTGCGGCCATGAGCGGCCTGCGCTTGCCAAGCCCCATATCCCTGACGCGCCGGCAGAAGATCGTCGTGATGATGACGATCGACATGCTCGCGTTGCCACTGTGCTTCACGCTGGCGCTGCTGCTGCGTGCTGGCGACGATGGACTGATCAGGCAGTATGGGATGCTGCCGCCGCTGTTCATCGCGGTGCTGACGATCCCGGTGTTCGCCTTCAGCGGGCTTTACCGGACCGTGCTGCGGTATATCGACCTGAAGGTGCTATGGGCGGCTGGCATCAGCATGGCGGCTCTGGTCGGGCTGACCTACGCGATATCATTCCTGATCAACGATAGCCGCCTGCCGCGCGCGGGCCTGCTGATCTACTGGTTCATCGCCTTCGCCTACGTGGTGATCTCGCGCTTCCTGATCCGCGCCCTGGTGCGGCGCACCCAGCTGTGGCGCAACTCCCGCGGCCATCCGACCCGGCATGTCGCCATCTACGGCGCCGGCGAGGCGGGCTTCCAGCTGGCCAACGCCATGCGCGCCAGTGTCGACCACGAGGCCGTCTGCTTCTTCGACGACGATCGCTCGCTCGGCAACCACACGTTCGCCGATTTGCCGGTGTTCCATACCTCGCGCCTGAGGACGGAGCTGCAGCGGCTGTGCGTCGATGAAGTCGTGCTGGCGGTGCCATCGCTGTCGCCGGAGCAGCGCAAGCGGATCCTGGACAAGCTGCACCGGTGTGCGGTGAGCGTGCGCACCCTGCCTACGCTGCTGGAACTGGTAGACCGCAAGATCACCATGCAGTCGATCCGTGAAGTCAAGCTTGAGGACCTGCTCGGCCGGCCCCCCGTGCCGCCGCGTGAGGCGTTGTTCGCTAAGTGCACGCACCGCAAGGTCGTCATGGTGACTGGCGCAGGCGGTTCCATCGGCAGTGAGCTGTGCCGCCAGGTCGCCTCGCAGCAGCCAGGCAAGATCATCTTGTTCGACCATTCCGAGTGGGCGCTGTACATGATCGAGCAGGACCTGCGCCGCAACTTTCCCGGGGTGCCGCTGATGGCGCGCATCGGCTCGGTGTGCGACGCCAACGCGGTAGCCGCGGCGATGCAGGGACAGCAGGTCGATACGATCTACCACGCCGCGGCGTACAAGCACGTTCCACTGGTCGAAGACAACATGCCAGAAGGCATTCGCAACAACGTGCTGGGGTCGCTCACCATCGCCAACATGGCCGATCGCTTCGGCGTGCAGACCTGCGTGCTGGTCTCGACCGACAAGGCCGTCCGGCCCACCAATGTGATGGGCGCGAGCAAGCGCATCGCGGAGCTGATCTTCCAGGCCGCCGCGGCCAGGCCCGGTACCCGCACGGTCTACGCGATGGTCCGCTTCGGCAACGTGCTCGGGTCTTCCGGCTCGGTGGTTCCGCTGTTCCGCAGCCAGATCGAAGCGGGCGGGCCGATCACGATTACCCACCCGGATGTCATCCGCTTCTTCATGCTGATTCCCGAGGCCTCGCAACTGGTAATCCAGGCGGGGGCCATGGCTCGCGGCGGCGAAGTGTTCGTGCTGGACATGGGGCAGCCGGTTCGGATCGTGGACCTGGCCAGGACAATGATCGAGATGGCGGGGCTGGTGGAACGCACCAGCAAGAACCCGAACGGGGACATCGAGATCGCGTTCGTCGGCCTGCGCCCGGGTGAAAAGCTCTATGAAGAGCTGCTGATCGGCGGGGACGTCACGCCGAGCGAGCACGAACGCATCATGTGCTCGGAAGAGCCGCGCCTGGAGGAAGCAGAACTGCGGCAAAAACTGACCCGGCTCTACGCGGCCTGCGACTCCCGCGACGAAGTGAGCATTCAGTCGGAGGTGCAGTCGATCGTGCCGGAATACGCCCCGTACTCCTCGCTCGGCGATGCCTCGCGCAGGCCGGAGCGGGCCGCCCCGGCAGACAGCAGCCTCGGCAGCCAGGATGTGCAGGACGACACCAGGGCGCCGCGGCAGCTCGGGCCGCGGCCGGTCGCGCTGCACCGGGTCGCGTTCCAGGCGGGGAGCCCACCCGACCCAGGCGGCGAAGTCGAACCGGCGCGGCTGCTGGGCTCAGGCAAGCTGCTCTGATCCGCAGCGGCCGGCGCGCGAATCTCCCTGGCGCGCGGACAAGAAGAAGGCCGACTCAACGGGCGGCCTTCTTTTGCTGCTGATTCCCAAGCGACTATTCGCCTGACTTGCGATAGGCCGGGAAGAACCCGCTCAGATCCTCCAGCACCGTCGGCGTGCCGCCGCACAGCGCCTGGTACTTGTCGGCATCCACCACCACGCGCTGTGTGCAAAATACATGCGTGTCCGGCGAAAACCCGCGCTTGAAGCGGAACAGCGAATCCTCCGCCGATCCGCCGAGGCCTCCGCCGAGGTGGTAGTACCGGTGCCCCTGCTCCCGTCCCCACTGCCGGATGGCGTGCAGCATGATCTTGCTGGGCTGCCGGTGCCGGTAGCGGGCGTCGATGCCCATCAGGTGGCCCTGCAGGATGCCGCCGTCGCCGGATACCGTGACCGTCGCGCCGCCGATGATGACGCCCTCCTCCTCCGCCACAAACAACCGCAGCCGGTCTCCGAGCTCCTCGGCCAGGCTGTAGTGATAAGCGTCGTCGAAGAAGTAGTAGTCGGATGCACGCAGCCTGTCCATCGACGCATTGTAGAGACGGATGAAATGTGGCAGCGTTTCCAGCGTCTCATCCATGCGTACCGTGACCCCTGCCCGCATGGCCTTGGAAATCTCCAGCCTGTGCCCATGCGAGGTGTCCCGCCAGTGCTCGGCCTCGCTCTTGGACAGGTCAATCGAGATCGTCTGGCCATGCTCGATCAGCGTGCCAACGGCACCGCGCCAATGCGCATTGACGATCGGATTCAACCGGATAAAGCACGAGACACATCCTTGCCCGCGCAGCGTTTCCATGGCCGTCGCCATGGCCTCGTCAACAAACGAGTCCGGGGCGTCGTCGCTGACAAGCGGGCCGGCAAACCCGTAGGGCGAACTCGCGTCCCAGTCCTTGCCGTTGATGTCCCGGTTCAGCAGTGGCAACAACAGCTCATGGCTGCCGTCCGTGACGTGGACGGCAAACGGCTTGCCGCCGCCTTCATGCTGCGACGCCCGCAGCCATCCCGGCATGTGGTGGCTGTCATGCCGGCAACGCTGGAGCACCGCGAGCCATTCGGCGCTGGAAGTCTCCAGTAGATTGGTCTTCATCATCATCGATCCTCGTCGGAAGTATCGGGACTGGTGGCAATGTGCAGAATGATTTCGCCAAGGCGCTCGATGTCGCGCGGGCCATAGCGATGGTCGGCATGCACGACCAGGATGCGCCCGGACAGCCGGCGGTTGTCCTCGGTGGCGGCGGGCCAGGTCATGGGCCACAAGACCGCCGGGTAGACATCCCTCGCGATCAGCCGTTGCCGGAGGCGGTCGCGCTGTGATGCGTCGGCGCACAGCAGGATGCCGTACGCAGGTGTTACCTGCCATTGCAGGCCAGCGGGCAGGCCGGCCATGCAGGCCGCCAGCAGCGCCAGGTTATCGTGCCGCCGCTGCCGCATCCGGCGCAGATCAAGCGCCGGCGCCAGCACGCGCGTTAGCGCCGACGGCCCGGAGACCTCGGCATCGCTGCGCAGGTTGCCTTCTGCTTCGCCCGCGAGTGCCAGGAAGGTTGCTTTGGCGACCTCCGCGCCTGCCAGGTAAGCGGCCTTCATCGACATGGCGGCGGCCATGCCGGCGGCGGCGCGCACATGCCCTGGGGTAGGCGCCATGGCGTGCGTGAACGGCTGCCCGGCCGGCGGCCGCACCAGCCCCCCGTCGGGTACGGGCAAGGTCTTGCGCAGCGACGCGAACACGTAATCCGGCGCACGGGCATATGACCAGTCGGCAAGCAGATCGTGCGAGCGGTCGAGCAGGACGCTGCCGCCCTGCACGTCAACACCCGCCCGCAGGCCGAAGTATTCGGGAACGATCGCAGCCTCGTCCGGCGCCAGCAAGAGCGGCGTGGGGTCTTCGAACGGGGCATGTGGATATATGCGGACGTCGATGTCGCCGGCGAGATCGTCAAGCACCGCGTGACAGTAGTAGCTTGGCGCGTAGATCCGCCGCCAGCCGCGTGAGCGCCCCTGCGCCACAATCGCCCGCAGCGCATCGCGCCCGGAGCCGGTCAGCAGGTCGCCCGGGCGCAGCCACGGCGCTCCGCCCGGGGGCGACAAGGGGGCCGCCGGATCGAGATGAAAGAATGAGCCGAATTCCGAGGCAGGTTTCATGGGTGCCATATCGCGTGCTCAACGAGAAATCCGTGTGAAGCCCAGGCACCCGCCCGATGTGCCTCTCGGCATGCGGCGCATGCCCTGCTCGGTCTCACGCGCCGCCTGCCCTGAAGAACCCGACGGAGACAACCCGCCTCCCCGTTGCAGGATCCGGGTCAATACTGCGCCAGTATTCGCCGCTTGCTCCGGTCCATTGCATGGCGCGGCTGTGCAGCGCGTCGCGCATGTCTTCGACGGCGTCGCGCGGATCGAACAGCAGCGCCAGCGGCAGCAGCATTGCCACGGTCGCGCCGGCGTGGCGCAACCGCACCGGCTGCCAGCGCCACAGCGTCATGCCGGCCACCGCAAGGCCGACACACAGCCCGATCAGCGACTCGCCCACCGTATGGTGGAAATCCGTCACCAGCACCACCGGCATGAACAGCGCAAGCCCCACTCCCGTCGCCAGCCCGAGCCAGGCCGTGTACCTGCCCAGCACAGAGCCCCACAGCATCAGCAGCACGGGATACACCGCGGCTGTCAGCATCGCATGCCCGCTCACGCTGTAGACGCCGATCGACGGGAGCGACCAGCCCGAGTAGCTGAACGCGGACTTGGCCGCCATCACCAGCGCGGCACCGATGCCGAACGATACCGTCCAGCGCAGCGCGCGCGCGCCGTGGCCGGCCACCGCCAGGCAGACTGCGATCCAGACCGCCAGCGGCAATGCCACGCGGCTCTCGCCGAAATAGAGGTAATGGTTCCACAAGAAATTCGTCATCAAGCTGCCGCGCGCGTCGCCTGCTCCATCACGCTGAGCACCACCTGCCCGGTCCTGTGCACTTCATCCTGCGTCAGCGTGGGATGCACGAGGAACATCAGGCTGGTCTCGCCCAGCGCGCGCGCCACCGGCAAGCGTGTGGGCGGGCGCCATCCGGTTCCGTCAAAAGCCTTTTCCAGGTAGACCTCGGCACAGCCGCCTGTATAGCAAGGCACCCCCGCCGCGTTGATGGCAGCCATGATGCTGTCGCGGTTCCAGCCTTCGGCGAGACGCTGCGGCTGCACGAACGCATGGAACTTGTACCAGGCATGCTGCACGCCCGCAGGCGGCAACGGCACGTACAGGCCGTCGCAAGCACCAAGCGCGTCTGCCAGCGCCATCGCGTTGGCGGTGCGCCGGGCATGCCAGTCCGCCATGCGCCGCAGCTGGATGCGGCCGATCGCGGCCTGCATCTCGGTCATGCGCCAGTTCGTGCCGAAGGAGTCGTGCACCCAGCGAAAGCCTGGCGGATGCGCGCGGTCGTACATGGCCTCCCAGCTCTTGCCATGATCCTTGTACGACCACATGCGCGACCACAGCACGGGATCGTTGGTGGTGACCATGCCGCCCTCGCCCCCCGTGGTCATGATCTTGTCCTGGCAGAAGGACCAGGCTCCGACATGGCCGATGGTGCCAACCATGCGCCCCTTGTAGACGGCCCCGTGCGCCTGCGCGCAATCTTCGATCACCTTGAGCCCATGCTCGCGTGCCAGCGCCATGATGGGGTCCATGTCGCATGGCAAGCCCCCAAGGTGCACGCAGATGAGAGCGCGCGTGCGCGGGGTCAGTACGGCGGCGACGGTTCGGGCGCTGAGGTTGCCGCTGTCGGCGTCGACGTCCGCGAACACCGGCGTCGCTCCCGCGTTGACGACGCAGGAAACGCTGGCCAGGAAGGTCCGGGGCGCGACCACCACTTCGTCGCCCGGCCCGATATCCAGCGCACGCAGCGCGACATCGAGCGCCAGCGTGCCATTTGCCAGCGTGATGGCGTGCCCGGCGCCGCACCAGGCGGCGAACTCCCTTTCGAAGTCGCGGCACTCGGTGCCGGTCCAGTAGTTGACACGGTTCGAGAGCAGCACGCGTTGCACTGCCTGCGCCTCTTCCTGGCTGAAGCTCGGCCAGGGTGAGAATCCGGTATTGAGCATTGCCGATTTCCAAGGTTTGCGATGCGGGCCACGGGGCCTATGGCACCTGTGGCGGCCTATGGTGTCTTCTCGCTCCCGCAGAAGCGGGTCGCGGAAACTTCGCCTTCTGCGCTGATGTCTTCCTTGGCAAGCACGGTGCCGATCGTGCGCCACAGGATTCTGAGATCCAGCCAGATCGACTGGTGATCCACGTACCAGACGTCCAGCCGGAACTTCTCCTCCCAGCTCAGCGAATTGCGGCCGTTGACCTGGGCCCAGCCCGTGATGCCCGGCTTGACCGCCAGCCGCCGCGCCTGTTCCGCCGAGTAAAGCGGCAGGTAGAACGTAGGCAACGGGCGCGGCCCGACCAGGCTCATCTCTCCCTTCAGCACGCACCAGAGTTCGGGGAGTTCGTCGATGCTGGTGCGCCGGATCGTCCAGCCGAACGGCGTGATGCGTTGCGCGTCAGGCAGCAGCTCGCCATCGGCGCCGCGCTCGTCCGTCATGGTGCGGAACTTGATGACTTGAAAGGGCTTGCCATCGAGACCGGCCCGCGTCTGCCGGAAAAAGACCGGGCTGCCCAGCTTGCGCCGGACCAGGCCCATCACGATCAGAAGAGGTAGCGCCAGCACCAGCAGCGCCAGCGACGCGAGGACGACATCCAGTACACGCTTCATGATCGCTCACACCTTCCGGACAGTATCGAGGAGATATCTAATCGGATTCGTCCGCCCCTGTGAAGCGTCCAGGGCCGCCGGAACGTGGCTTGCACCACAATGCCGCGCCGATCATCCGCCTGGGTTCGGCAGCGAACAGATGCGGGCCCTGCGGTGCGATAGGGTGCGTGGCGCCAGCTCATGCCGCGGGAGACAAGATGAATCAGGGCCAACACGGGAAGCACAGCGAACCGATGCGGATCATGCTGCTCGTCACCTGCCTGCAGCTGGGCGGCGCGGAGCAGCAAGTGGCTGCGCTCGCGCGCGAGTACGTGGCGCTGGGACACCGGGTATCCGTGGTCAGCCTGCTGCCGGGCAACGAGGTGGCGCTGCCCGCAGGCGTCGAAACCGTGATGCTGACGATGCACAAGACGCCGCTGTCATTGCTGGCAGCGCTCATGCGGGTGCGCCGGTTCGTGCGGCAATGGCGCCCGCACGTCGTGCACGCCCACATGATCCACGCCAACCTGTTCGCCCGCATGCTGACGCGCGTGTGCCCGGGGCCGGCAACGATTTGCACGGCGCACAGCTTCTTCCAAGGCGGCGCGCTGCGCATGCTGGCCTACCGGCTCACCGATCGCTGGAGCGATCTCACCACCCATGTCAGCGCCGAGGGCCGCCAGGTCATGATCGAGTGCCGCGCGGCGCCCGAGCAACGGATCATCGTCGTCCCCAACGGCATCGATACGGCCCGCTACCGCCCAAGCGCGCCGGCTCGGACCGCCGCCCGTGCCGCGCTCGGACTGCACGGCGACGATCAGCTCGTCCTCAACGTGGGTCGGCTCGTCTGGGAAAAGGCGCAGACCGACCTGATCGATGCTTTTGCGCAACTGTCCCCCGCCCCCAACACGGTGCTGATGATCGCCGGCGATGGCCCGCTGCGCGACACGCTGGCGCAGTGCATCGCCGCACATGGCCTGGACGGCCGGGTGCGGTTGCTGGGCAGGCGGCAGGACGTGCCAGCCCTGCTGAACGCAGCGGACCTGTTCGTGCTGTCGTCACGGATCGAAGGGATGCCGCTGGTGGTGGGCGAAGCGCTGGCGTGCGGCTGCCCGGTCGTGGCCACGGACGCCTCCGGCGTGGCGGCGATGGTGGGCGGCGCCGGCACCGTCGTGCCGCGCGGGGATCCGGCCGCACTGGCGCCGGCCATCCGTGACGCGCTCTCGCGAGGACGGGGCACGGCCGCGGACGAAGCGGCGCGGCATCGGCACATTGATTCCGCTTACAGCATCGAGGCCATCGCCCGCACCTGGCTGCGACTGTATGCGGCCTACGCCCGCACCGGCGCAGCGCCCCACCTGGCGTCACATGGCACCGCGCACTGGCAGTGATCCGGCAGGTTCGGCGGCCCTGCGCAGCGGGCGGTCCGGGCTAGCGTTCGACGCCGAACGGATTCCGACCTGCCGGTGCGATAGCGTAACTGGGTTCGCACCAACCATGCCGCCGGAGTCAAGATGGTTCATCCCCATATGATGCACGCCAACCCGGGCGCGGCACGAGGGCCTGCGATCTGCTTCCTGACCGGAACGCTGAATGTATTCGGCGGCGCCGAGCGCATGACCGCCACGGTAGCGAACGAGCTGGCCAGGCGCGGGCACCGTATCCACATCCTCAGCTTGAGCGATCGCCGCAGTTGCTTTCCGCTCGACCCGGCGGTCCGGCATGAGACGCTGTTCGACCAGCGCCCCTCCTTCCGCACGCACTTCCTGCACACCGTCGCCGGCATCCGCCGCTACGTCAGGCAGCATGGGATTACCTTGCTGGTGGAAGTCGATCCACTGCTGACCCTGTTCACACTGCCGGCGTGCCTCGGGCTTGGCGTACGCCGCATTGCCTGGGAGCACTGCAACCTCGACCAGGACCTGGGGCTGCGGTTGCGCCGCCTTGCGCGCCGCCTGAGCGCACGCACTTGCGATCGAATCGTGGTGCTGACCGAGCTGGACCGCGAGAAATGGGTACGCAGCCTGCACTGCAGCAATGTCGAGGTCATCCCCAATTCGCTGACGTTTCCCCTCCCCGCGGAGCCCGCTGCCCGCACGTCCCGTACCGCAGTCGCCGTGGGGCGCCTGACCGACGTCAAGGGTTTCGATGTGCTGCTGCAGGCGTGGGTGCCGATTGCCGATGCCTTTCCTGACTGGCGGCTGCGGATTGTGGGCAACGGCGAGCTACTGGCACCGCTGACACGGTTGCGTGACCGGCTTGGCCTGCAGGAATGCGTGCGCCTCGAACCGGCGCGCAGCGATATCGAATCGGTGTACCGCGACGCCGCCATGTTGTGCCTCAGCTCCCGGTATGAAGGCTTCTCGCTGGTACTGGTGGAGGCCATGGCATACGGCCTGCCGATCGTTGCCACCGACTGCGAGACGGGCGTAAGGGCCTTGCTCACCCATGGCGAAAACGCCCGGCTCAGCCCGGTCGACGATCCCGCCGCGCTGGCGCGCGAGATCGCGGCTGTCATCGCCAGTCCCGAACTTGCCGCCCGCCTGGCCAACGCCGGCCGCCGCGACGTACACAAGTTCGCGCCGGCCGAGATCGCCGTGCGCTGGGAAGGCCTGTTGTCCCGCATCTCAGGGGAAACAGGCCGCAACGAAATCGGGGTGGCATGACACAGGCTGCAACTGCCGCAAGCATGCCGGCTTGTGTACGCCAAGGCACGAACCCCCGCGCACGGTGTGCTGGCTGCACACGATAATTTTCACGAACCTGGCTTTCCACGCCACCGCCGGCAGGCTCGCAAAACTCGGAAGATCACTGTCATGGACTTCAGTCACGCACAAGTCGCCATCATCGGGCTGGGCTATGTCGGCCTGCCTCTCGCCGTGGAGTTCGGCAAGCAGCAGCCGGTCGTGGGCTTCGATATCAATGGCGCGCGCATCGAAGAACTGCGCACCGGCCATGACGCCACGCTGGAGGTCAGCGCGGACGAACTGCGCAGCGCACGCCACCTGCGCTACAGCAGCGATCCCGGCGCACTCAAGGATTGCCAGGTCTTTATCGTGACCGTGCCCACGCCGGTGGACCGCGCCAAGCGCCCCGACCTGACGCCGCTGATCCTGGCGAGCGAGACCGTGGGCAAGGCGATGGCGCCGGGCGCGGTGGTGATCTATGAATCGACCGTGTATCCGGGCGCTACCGAGGAAATCTGCGTGCCGGTGCTGGAGCGCCACAGCGGCCTGAAATTCAATGAAGACTTCTTCTGCGGGTACAGCCCGGAGCGCATCAACCCCGGCGACAAGGAGCACCGGCTGCCGGATATCCGCAAGGTCACCAGCGGCAGCACGCCCGAGGCCAGCGAAGCCATCGACGCGCTCTACCGCAGGATCATCGTGGCCGGCACGCACCGGGCCAGCAGCATCCGCGTGGCGGAAGCCGCGAAAGTCATCGAGAACACCCAGCGCGACGTCAACATCGCGCTGATGAACGAACTCAGCCTGCTGTTCCACAAGCTCGATATCGACACGCTCGAAGTGCTCAAGGCCGCCGGCACCAAGTGGAATTTCCTGCCGTTCCGCCCGGGCCTGGTCGGCGGACACTGCATCGGCGTCGATCCCTACTACCTCACGCACAAGGCGCAGGAGGTCGGCTACCACCCGCAGGTCATCCTTGCCGGCCGGCGCATCAACGACCGCATGGCGATCCATGTCGCCGACGAGGTGGTGAAGCTGATGCTGCGCCGGGGCATTCCCGTGCTTGGCAGCCGCGTGCTGGTGCTCGGCCTGACATTCAAGGAGAACTGCCCGGACGTGCGCAATACCAAGGCGGTCGACATCGTGACGACGCTGCGCGGCTACAACGCCGAGATCGACGTCTACGACCCCTGGATCAATGTCGAGGACGCCGAAGCGGAGTACGGGCTGGCATGCCTGCGCCAGGCGCCTCGGCACGACCACTACGATGCCATCGTGCTGGCGGTCGCACACCACCAGTTCGTCACCATGGGCGTGCGGGCGATCAAGGCTTTCGGCAAATCGCACGCGGTGTTGTTCGACGTGAAGGGCATCTTGCCGAGGAGCGAGGTTGACGGACGCCTGTAGTCACGCACCCACCCGAAACCGCGCCATGGAGTCACAGCCCATGCATGAGAACGCCTACGCGCATCTGAAGGCCCGCCTGGCCGCCACGCCGCGCACATGGCTCATCACCGGCGTCGCCGGCTTCATCGGCAGCAACCTGCTGGAAATCCTGTTGCGGCTTGACCAGCGCGTGGTCGGCCTGGACAATTTTTCCACCGGGCACCGCCGCAACCTGTGCGAGGTCGAGGCGCTGGTGCCGCCCAGGCAATGGGCCAACTTCCAGTTCATCGAGGGGGACATCCGCAACCCGGAGCACTGCCGCAACGCCATGCTGTTCCGTGCGCCCGCGCGCGTGGGCGCGGCCGCCGGCCTGCATCCGGTGGACTTCGTGCTGCACCAGGCGGCGCTCGGCTCCGTGCCCCGCAGCCTCGAGGATCCGGTCTCGACCCACAGCGTGAATATCACCGGATTCCTGAACATGCTGGTCGCCGCCCGCGACGCGCAGGTCAAGACCTTCGTCTATGCAGCCAGCAGCAGCACCTATGGCGACCATCCGGGCCTGCCCAAGGTCGAAGACCTGATCGGCAAGCCGTTGAGCCCTTATGCGGTCACCAAGTACGCCAACGAGCTGTACGCCGACGTGTTCCACCGGTGCTACGGCGTGCATGCCGTCGGCCTGCGCTATTTCAACGTGTTCGGGCCGCGCCAGGATCCGGACGGTGCCTACGCGGCCGTGATCCCGAAATGGATCGCGGCACTGCTGCGGCACGAGGCCGTTTGCATCAACGGCGACGGCGAGACCAGCCGCGACTTCTGCTACGTCGCGAACGCCGTACAGGTCAACCTGCTGGCCGCCACCAGCGAACACCGCGAGACATCCAGCCAGGTCTACAACGTCGCGGTCGGCGATCGCACCACGCTGAACACGCTGTTCGAACTGCTTCGCGACGGGCTGCTGCCCTACGGCGTTGCCGCCGGTACCCAGCCGGTGTATCGCGGCTTCCGGGCAGGCGACGTGCGCCACAGCCAGGCGGACATCAGCAAGGCGCAGAGCCTGCTGGGATACCAGCCCACGCACCGCATCCGCGACGGGCTGGTCGAGGCCATGCGCTGGTACGTGCAGAGGCAGCAGGCATTGAAGGCCTGAGCGCAACCGGAAAACGACAATGTGCGGACTCGCAGGATTCCTAGGCGGCTCACCTACCCCTTTGGCCGACCGCGCGGCCCTGCTGGCCGAGATGGCCAGACAGATCCGCCATCGCGGACCGGATCACGGCGACACCTGGTGCGATCCGGACAAGCCGTTCGGCCTGGCCCACCGGCGCCTGGCCATCGTGGATCTGTCTGCGGCCGGGCAACAGCCGATGACGGCAGCCAGCGGCCGCTACGTCATTGCGTACAACGGCGAGATCTACAACCATCTGCAAATCCGCGCCGAGCTGGAGCGTGCGGGGGCCGCGCCGCGCTGGCGGGGCCACTCCGATACGGAGACGCTGCTGGCCGGCATCGACGCCTGGGGCGCCGAGGCTACGGTCCGGCGTGCGCAGGGCATGTTCGCGTTCGCGTTGTGGGACCGGCACACGGGCGTCCTGACACTGGGACGGGACCGGCTCGGCGAGAAGCCCCTCTACTACGGCTGGCAGGGAACAGGCCAGGCGCGCACTTTCCTTTTCGGGTCGGAACTGAAGGCGCTGCGGCGGCACCCGGCGTTCGAGGGCGGCATCAACCGCGACGCGCTGTGCCTGTTCATGCGCTACAACAATGTGGCCGGCAGCCATTCGATCTACCAGAACGTCGCCAAGCTGCCGCCCGCGCATCTGCTGACCCTCTCGCTGCGGGCGCCCGAACCCGTGCTGCGCCCTTATTGGTCGGCCGCCGCGGCGGCGCTCGAAGGCGTGCGGCATCCGTTCACCGGCACGCCCGAGGATGCCGTGGACAGCCTGGAGACGCTGCTGCGCGACGCGGTGGGCCGCCAGATGATGGCGGACGTGCCGCTCGGTGCCTTCCTGTCCGGTGGCGTCGATTCGTCAACGGTGGTGGCGCTGATGCAGGCGCAATCGTCGCAGCCGGTGCGCACCTTTTCCATCGGCTTCCACAATTCGGACTACAGCGAAGCCGCGTACGCCAAGGCGGTCGCGCAGCATCTGGGCACCAGCCACACGGAGCTATACGTCACGCCGGAACATGCGATGGCGGTCATTCCGGGACTGCCCGGCAGCTACGACGAGCCGTTCGCCGACTCCTCGCAGATCCCGACGCTGCTGGTCAGCCAGCTGGCGCGGCGGCATGTCACCGTGTCGCTGTCCGGCGACGCCGGCGACGAGCTGTTCGGCGGCTACAACCGCTACCAGATCACTGCCGAGCTGTGGCAACGGCTGTCGCGCATCCCCTCTCCCATGCGCGCCGCCGCGGCATGGGGACTGACGCGTTTCTCTCCGCATAGCATCAACCAGCTCGCCGCCGCCTTCCCTATCGCTTCGCGCTGGAACAATCTTGGCGAAAAGATCCACAAGGGAGCCGGCGTCATGGCCGCGCACTCATCGGCCGAGCTGTATCGCGGCATGGTGTCCCACTGGCACCACCCGGAGACACTTGTCATCGGCGGCACGGAACCGGACACAGTACTGGACGACGCCGCGCGGCCCCTCGGTGCACTGAGCGATGTGGAGCGCATGATGGCGCTGGACATGCTGGGCTACCTGCCCGACGACATCCTGACCAAGGTGGACCGCGCCGCGATGCGCCACAGCCTGGAGACGCGCATACCATTCCTGGATCACCGCGTGGTCGAGTTCGCCTGGCGCCTGCCGCTGGCCTGCAAGGTGCGCAAGGAAGCCGGCGGATACACCACCAAATGGGTATTGCGCCAGGTACTCGACCGCTATGTGCCCAAGGCGCTGATCGAGCGTCCGAAGATGGGCTTCGGCATTCCGATCGACGCGTGGCTGCGCGGGCCGCTGCGCGACTGGGCAGAGGATCTCCTTGACGAGCGGCGCCTGCGCCAGGAGAGCTACCTGCATCCGGAACCGATCCGCAGCCGTTGGGCCGAGCACCTGTCCGGGCGGCGCAACTGGCAGCATCCGCTGTGGTGCGTGCTGATGTTCCAGGCGTGGCTGGAGCAAGAGCGTGTACAGCAGCCAACCTTTGGCAATGAGGCCTGCGAGGCCGTTGCCTAGTGTCATGAGTTGGGAGACCGGCATGCGCTTCCTGATGATCGCCAGCTTCGGCGAATCACTGCTCAATTTTCGCGGTCCGCTCATCGCAGCCCTGCAGGAAAAAGGCGTGGAAATGCATGTGGCGGCGCCGGGCCTGACCGCAGGAGCCCCGGTGCGCACCGCGCTCGAGTCGCGCGGCGTGATCGTGCATGACGTTTTCCTCGAACGCACCGGCATGAACCCGCTGGCCGATGCGCGCTCCCTGCTCGCGCTGCATCGGCTGATGCGGCGGATCCGGCCCGACAGCGTGATGTGCTACACCATCAAGCCGGTGATCTATGGCTTGCTGGCCGCCTGGCTGGCGCGCGTGCCGCGCCGCTTCGCGCTGATTACGGGGCTTGGCTACGCGTTCCGCGAGGACAGCGGCAGAAGCAGGCTGCGCGCGGTGGTACAGCGGCTCTATGCGCTGGCGCTCAGCCGCGCGCATACGACCTTTTTCCAGAACCCCGACGATGAGGCGCTGTTCCGCCGGCTAGACATCCTGCCCCCCGGCAAGCGTTCATGCATCGTCAACGGCTCGGGCGTGGACGTGGGGAGTTTCCAGGTGGCACCGCTGCCCGACGACGGTCCGCGCTTTTTGCTGATTGCCCGCCTGCTTGGCGACAAGGGCGTGCGCGAGTATGCCGAAGCCGCGCGGCGGGTCCGGGCCCGCCGGGCCGGCGCCGGCGCCCGCTTCAGCCTGGCAGGCTTCATCGACACCAGTCCCGATGCCATCGCCCAGCATGAGCTGGACGGGTGGATCGCAGACGGCACCGTCGACTACCTCGGGCGCCTGTCGGATGTTCGTCCCGCCATCGCCGGCTGCAACGTCTATGTGCTGCCCTCGTACGGTGAAGGCACGCCACGCTCCGTGCTCGAAGCCATGGCAATGGGCCGCCCGGTCATCACCACCGATGCTCCCGGCTGCCGCGAGACCGTGGTCGACGGCGACAACGGCGTGCTGGTGCCGGTCAAGTCCGTCAGCGCGCTGGAGCAGGCGATGATGCAGCTGATCGAGGACTGGGAGCGCGTCGTGCGCATGGGCCAGCGCTCCCGCCAGATCGCCGAGACCAAGTACGACGTGCACAAGGTCAACGCCGTGATGCTTCGCGAGATGGGCTTCGAGTAGGCGCCGGCAGGCGCAAGGCACGGCTGGCACGGGCCACGATCCGGTGCCAGAGCAAGCCCGCGCGGAACAGGTGGCGCTTGCCATCGACCACGACGCGGTCGCCCCAGTCCGACATGGTATGCAGGCCATCCGGGTTGAGCCGATCGCCCTCGGGGCTGACGCACCCCACGGTCTCTTCCCGATAGAACTCCGGCGTGCAATGCACGATGCGGTTGACCGCGATGGCCTGCCCGTAGCCGCTCTTGCACACCTGCGCCACCCGCAGCAGCTGGCCGGCATCGCGCACGACCGAGCCGGCCGCGCGCGCCGATCCGTTGTCGAACCTGACGGGATTCTGCGCGTGCGCCTGCCATGGTCCGAGCAGGTTGTCGGCATGGCACAGGCAGACGTTGTCGAACTGCCCCATCGCGACATCGGTGTAGAGCAGCCAGAAGCGGCCGTCATGCTCGAAGATGGTGGGGTCGACCGCCGCGACATCTTCCAGCAGCACGGCGACCTGCTGCCAGCTGCCGGCCTCGTCCTGGCGATTCAGCACGCAGCGCCGGCTCCGCGAGGACTCGGCCACGCAATACAGCGCGCCGTCGTGGCGGAACAGGTACGGAAACGACAGATGCCCCGGCAGTCCCAGATCGACCGGCCCGGCACCGGTGGGCACATCGTGCGCGCCCAGCTTCAGCCTGACGATGCGGCCGAGGCCCTGCCGCAGGTCGACTTCCTCGCAATAGATTTCATCTGGCCTGCCTGGGACGCCGAAGGGATCGGCCCAGCAATGCGAAGCCATGCGCGTGCCGAGCCAGCGCACCGGCAGCCGCTGTGCACGCACGGCCTCGGCAAACGTCATGTCGACGAGCCCGATCATCCAGTACTCGACCAGCATGAACCCCTTCAGCTGGATGGCAGCGTGAGCAGCGCGCGCGCGCGCGCGCCAGAGCCAGCGCTGCCATGCGGCAGGGCGCGCGCGCTCGCGCCGCTCACCCTGCCACGCCGCGCGCCCCGCCAGGCCGCCAAGGGCACGGATTTCGCGCAGCGCGCCGTCGAGCAACGACGCGCCCATGAGGGCAAGGCGTTCGCGCGGAATCTTCTCGCAGGGTTCGGCGTAGCCCCGGGCCGTGTCGACCAGGAACACGCCGGAGTCCTTCCAGGCCACCAGATCCAGCACGATGCCGGCGCCGTTGGCGTGGGTCTCCAGGCCGTGGTGCGGATCACCCAGTGGGAGCCCGCGCCCGTCGCAGAGGCGCCACACGCCTTCAACGGCGTGGCCGCACCAGCCCGTATCGAGCTCACCGGTGAGGTCGACGATCGCCGTCACCGGCCCGGATACCTGTTGCGCATGCGCGCCATCGGTGACACCGCCGGGCTTGCCAGGCAGACGCATCGCGTCCGCCGCACGCACGATGATGCGGCTCGTGCCGGAGGCTCGCAGGCGCTGTATCACCGATCCCTCCCAGCCTGCGGGCTCGTGCGCGGTCACCCCGACCACGATGACCAGGCTGTGCGGCGCAGCGGCCTCCGGAAACTGACCGGACATGTCTCCCCCTTGGCGATCGAGTGCAACGCCATTTCCTTGCATTTGGCACCATCATGCGCGGCGCCGACACTAGCCTTAGGGTGGAACTGCCTTCATGCTTCAGTAGGTAGGAGGCCGCGGACAAGGCCGCCCGCAGCGTGTTGCTGTGACGAAGCCGGCGTATGTGTGGCCCCGCACGGATACCCCGTTTGCGTCGATCTAGATTTGCAGTGTTGGCCCGGTGCACACCTCCTTGCCCGCGGGCCAGATCCGGCACGCTGCTGCGCACCCGCTGTCCTGGACAGCCTTGTTCCCTCCTGGAGATCATGATGAAAAGCAGGCTCGATGCGGCAGAGATGCCCGCGGCGGTAGTCGTCGGCGGTCAACTCGGCGGGCTTGGACTGGTGCGGTCTCTGGCAAACCAGGGGATTCCCGTCATCGTGGCAGAGACCAGGCGCGCCGCGGCAGCACCCTGGTCCCGCCATGCCCGCCGGCACGGCATTCGCAGCTTCGTGGGGCGCGGCTTCATCGACGACATGATTGCGCTGGCGCGCCGGCTGGGGCACCGGCCGGTGTTGTACCTGACGGACGAAGATGCCGTCCACAGCGTCTCGGAAGGGCGCGAGGAACTGTCGCGGTGGTACCGGTTCCGCCTGCCATCCGCACAAGGCGTGCGGATGCTCAGCAGCAAGGCCGCCTTCCACCGCTTTGCGCAGGACCATGACTTCCCGGTGCCCCGCACGGTCATCCTGAACGGCCAGTTCGACGTGCCCCAACTCTCTTCCCTGCGCTTTCCCTGCGTGATCAAACCCGACGACAAGCGCCAGGCGCTGAGCGGGGACAAGGAGCGCGCCATCCGCGTGGAATCGCTGGCCGAGGGGCAGGAACATGCCCGCGTCATGCTGCGCACGCCTGGCGGCATCGTCGCGCAGGAGTGGATCGAAGGCCCGCAGAGCAATATCTATTTCACCCTCTTCTACCGCGGCGAGGATGGCAAGGCGGCAGCAGTGTTTACGGGCAGGAAGCTGGCCTGCTGGCCGCTTGACATCGGCAGCACCGCCGTCTGCGTCGGCGCGCCGGAAGCCCATGCGGAACTCGGGCGCATCACGCTTGACTTCGCCACGAGTGCCGGCTTCGACGGCATGGGCAGCATGGAATACAAGTGGGACGACAAGCACCAGCGCTTCGTGATGATCGAGCCAACCGTCGGGCGGATTGACTGGCAGGAAGAAATCGCCACGCTGTGCGGCGTCAACATCCCGCTGGCGGCGTATCGCCATGAGCTGGAACTGCCCGACCTGCCTTGTGCCCCGACCTGGCCCGACGCAGTCTGGCGCGCCACGTTCATCCGCGGGGCGCCGGCCGGCCTGATGCCACCCGGGGCACAAACCTTTGACGGCTATTTTCGCTGGGATGACCCGCTGCCGGCCGTCCACCACTACTGCCTGAACCCACCGCTCGAACGCTTTCGTCAGCGGTGGAACGGCTGGTTTCCTTCCAATCGTCGCGAGCAGGTCCAACAGGAACAGCAATGACGTCGACCACAGATACCGCGATTATCGGGGCCGGCCCATATGGCTTGTCGATCTCGGCCCACCTGAGTCATCTTGGCGTGCCCCACCAGGTGCTCGGCGAGCCGATGCTTGCCTGGCGCAACTTCATGCCGCCCGGGATGCTGATGCGCTCTGAGGCCTTTGCCTCGGACCTGTATGCGCCCCTCGCCGGCTACAGGCTGGAGGACTACAGCCGCCGCATGCATCTGCCATATGCCCCGATCGGCATGCGTTTGCCGCTGGAAAGGTTTGTCGAGTACGGCCTCTGGTTCCAGTCGCAGCTGGTCAGCCACGTGCGCCCGGTGGAAGTCACGGAGCTGCGCCGCCAGCATGACGGCTTCCGCGTATGCCTGAGCGACGGGGGGGCACTGCTTGCGCGGCGTGCGGTAATTGCCCTCGGGCTCAAGGGGTTCGAGCACATGCCGCCGTCCTTGCAAGGGCTGCCCAGGCCGCATGTGCTGCACTCCGGCGAGATCGGCAACCTGACGTGGGCGCGCGGCAAGCGCATCGTGATCATCGGCGGCGGGCAGTCGGCCCTCGGCCTGGCGGCGCTGTTCAACGAGCTGGGTGCCCATGTCCGCGTGCTGGTCCGCGACAGCATCATTACCTGGAACAAGGATCCGGAGATCGACCGCAGCCTGATCTCGCGGGTGCTCTACCCCGAGGGCGGGCTGGCCCAGGGATGGTACCCGTATGTGCTGTCGGAATTTCCCTATGTGTTCCGGGCGCTCGGGCAGCGGCTGCGCAAACGTATCGCCGAGACTTCGTTCGGCCCTTCGGGCGCGTGGTGGCTGCGCGACCGCGTGGCCGGCAAGGTCGATGTCCAGATGCACACCACCGTCCGGCATGGCACGGTCCGCAACGGCGAGGCGGTGCTGGAGGTGAGCAATGACAGCGGCCCGGCAACCGTCACCGGCGACCACGTCGTAGTCGCCACCGGCTTCAGGGTCGACCTGGCAAGACATCCCTTCCTGTCGCCAGAGATCGTCGCGGGACTGTCGCTCGTCGATGGCTGGCCTGAGGTGTCGCGCAACTTCGAGTCCCACGTGCCCGGCCTCTACGTCACCGGCCCCGCGGCAGCGATGAGCTTCGGCCCGGTACTGCGCTTCGTCTACGGCGCCAAGTATGCCGCGCCCCGCATTGCACAGCATGTCAGCGTTCGCCATGCCGAGGAGGGTGGCATCCGTCCTTTCGAGCCGCTTGGCGTGCCGCAGGGCCATGCCGAAGCCGGACCCGGCGCGTTGCCGCACCCGTCGGCGGCCTTCCAGGAAGCCAAGCTCCCGGCCGAATAGGACGCACGAGCGTGCCATGGCACCCCCGACCGGGTGCCACCGGCCCTGGCAACGAGCGCACGGAGGCCTCTCATGCATCAATTCAAACCTCTCACGAGCCTGCGGCTGTTCCTGGCCTTATGGGTACTGTGCAGGCACTGGTTCCATGCCTATGGGGCGGACGGTACGTTCTTCGATATCGGCTTCACCAGCACGTGGTTCGACCACGGCTACCTGGGCGTCGACGGCTTCTTTGTCCTCAGCGGCTTCATCCTCGCTTACAACTACGATCCGGCCCCGGGTAAGCGGATACAGTGGAAGCGGTTCATCGTGGCGCGAATCGCCCGCATCTACCCGGTCTACCTCGCCTGCCTGCTCGCCTTCGTGCTCGCCGCGATCGCCCGCGACCTGCTCCTGCACACGCACAACGTCGGCACGGGCGGCTATACCGCATCCAACTTCCTGAGGGAAATGCTGATGCTGAGTGCGTGGCGCTACGCCGGCGGCAGCGGATGGAACGACGTCGGCTGGTCGGTCAGCGCCGAGTGGTTCGCCTACGTATTCTTTCCGCTCTTTTTGCTGGCAGCGCCTCGCCTGAACCGGGCCCGCATCCTGCTGGCCGGCGGCATGGCCCTGGCGGCGCTGGCAGCCGTGGAAGCCACCTCCCCCGATCACTTGTCGCTGAGCGGCGGCGTGGCGCGGCTGGTCCCCGAGTTCCTGCTGGGGGTTCTGCTCTGCCGATTGCGCGAAGCGATGCCGCCGCGCCATGAAGGCTTCCGCGCTGGCGGCATGCTGTCGCTATGCGTCTGCCTGCTGGGCATCAGCCTTGGCGTGGATGTCCTGTTCGTGGCGGGCGCGGCCGGGCTGGTGTTCTGCCTGTCCTACAACAAGGATGCACTGACCCGTGTGCTGTCGCTGCGCAGCCTGGTGTTCCTCGGCGAAGTCTCGTACTGCATCTACATCGTGCAACGCATTCCCCAATACATGTTCGAGTTCGCACGGGCCAAGGTGGCAGCGTTGGCGACCCTGCCGGGGATCGTGCAGGCGGCATTGCTGCTTGCGCTGACTGTCGGCATCGCTATCCTGCTGCATCTCGCCATCGAGAAGCCAATGCGCAGCTATATCAATCGCCGGATCGCCGGGAAGGCCCGGCTTGTCAAGACAATGGCCAACACGTGACTGCGGGACAGGGGCCGCGCGGCGCCGGTCCGGTGACCAGCGGCTGGCAATTCAGCGGCTGGTGGTGCGGGCCCCGTACTCCGCCGCCGGGGCGCGGCGCCTGACCTGCCTCTCCCTGATGCTGCAGATCAGCAGGCAAACCAGCATCGGCACGAACATCCACTTCTGCCGCACGGAGATGCCCAGGTTCGCAGTCATCGGCGCCAGGATCAGCCAGGCCCCGAGGCAGTAGATCCAAAGGAACGCCTGGTTCTTCAAAATCACACGGCTGCCACGCCGGTGGATCATGCCCCAGATGCCAAGCACGGCAAGCAGCAGCAGCACCACGTTGTCCAGCGACGCTGCCAGGCCGAAGATGCCGTTCGCCTCGTACGGCAAAGGCCGGAAGACATAAGTGAAGAGCTGCATCGGCAGCGACATGCCGGCGATGTCGATACCGCCCCCGCCCTGCTGGTTGTAGCCCTGGCGCGTTTCGATATACGCCTCGATGGTGGCGGCATCCTTCGCCTCGCCCAGGCCTGCGTACTGCATGGTGAACGGCACGACGGCCGCGGTCGCGACCATTGCCACGCTGACGAGGGCGAGCCGCCACTTCCAGGCCATCTTCGCCGAGATCACCATCGCGGCCGCGAGCGACAGGATCATCACCGCCGCGATGTGCGGCCGCACCAGGAACATGCAGGCGATCGCGATGATCATGAGCCAGTTGCGGCGCGGCATGGACAAGCTTGCCCACAGCGCGAGGCTGGTCGCCATGAAGGCAACCGAATCCTTGCCGATGGCGGCGCTCCAGAAGCTGACCGAAGGCAACAGCACAATCACCATCGCCAGGCCTTGCAGAAACCGGCTCCTGCCGGCAGTCACCGTCCGCAGCACGGCATCGAATGCCAGCAGGCCGATCGTCCCGAAGATGTTGAAGACAAGAAACACCCCCAGGTAGGAGAGGCCAAGGTAGCTCGTGAAGATATGCGTGAAATAGGTCACGGCGTGCGTGCCGATCGCGAACTCCGGCGACGGCGCCAGCGAAGCCTCGAAGTAGTCCGCTGCATCGCCGCCAGTCTCCATCACCAGCTTCGCGTAGAAGATGCAGAAGATCGTGTGCCAGGCATAGAGCAGGAGCCCCCATTTGGGCCCGGTACCGAACTTTCGGCCCATGCTCACCGTCACCAGCGCGCCTGCCAGCAGCACGAGCGTCGCGCTAAGTACATGCCACGCGGAAGATGCGTATTCCATGGTCGAAGCCCTAAGCAAGAATTGGTCACTGCAGGCGCGCTACGGTCACGCCACCTGCTCCACCGCGACCGGCTCGCGGGACCGGAGGAAGAACCCGATGCCGGCGAGCACGGCCACCGCATTGCCCGCGATATAGCCATAGACGGCACCGCGGGCACCGTAGGTCGGGATCGCTATGAGGTCCACCACGACCATGGTGGAAAGCACCAGGAGCCATTTCTCCACCAGCCAGTTCGGCTTGCGCAGGTAGATCACCAGCAGCGTCAGCGCCGCATCGGCAAACACCAGTCCGGATGCCATCGCGGAAAGGCGCAGCAAGCTTGCCGCAGCCGCATAGTGGTCGCCGTAGATCAGGGCAATGATCCACGGCGCGCAGTAGCCCAGCAGCGCGCCTCCCACCACGCCCATCGCGACCATGCCGGCGACAACGATCATCACGTTGCGCCGTACCAGGGTCAGGCTCGGTTGCGCGTAGATCATCATCGGTGCCACCGAGCTCGCGACGATCGCGCCGAGCATCATGAAGTTGTCCAGGACCTGCATGCTGGCCGCATAGCCGCCCAGCTCGAAGAGGGAAATGTGCGGTTTGAGCAGCAGCTGATCGATGCGTTTCGCACAGAGCATCAGCATCATGCCCATCCAGAACACGGTGCCGTCGCGCAGCAGCGTCCGGGCCAGCGACCAGTCAAACTGCACCGCGACGCGGGGACTGCGCTTGTGGTAGTAGCGGCCCAGCAGCACGGCAAACAGCAGGGACTCCACGGCGACCACCCAGGCATAGTCGGGCGCCGAGCTAGTGCCTGCCAGGTATAGCGCCCCGACCGCAACCATCCGGAAGGCAAGGCCAACCATGCCGAAAATTACCCCGGGGCGGCTGTCCGTGCGCGACTGCAGCCATGAGCGGACCGCGCCGAACGGTTCGCGGAACAGCATGGGAATGCCCACGATGATGACGATCACGACGATGACCTGGTTCTCTTCCGTCATCGCCACGACCAGCACGAGCAGCACATAGCCCGCCATCGCGGCAAGCTCGCGCAAACCGAAGACATGGGCCAGCAGCTTGTGCTGTGCGGCCGGCACCTGGTCAGCGACCAGGCGTGGGACGACCACTTCGTTGCCGCAGATCAGTGCGAACGCTGAGGCAATCAGCACCAGCGACTGTGCGTACTGGAACTCCGCAAAGCCTTCAGGCCCGACGGCGCGTGCAATCAGGGCCACGCTCACGATGCCGAACACCACCTGAAGGCCCCGCTCCAGCACCAGCCAGAGCACATTGCGGGCAATCTGCATTCGCATGCCAGGTTTCTCCGGAAAGAAGATCGGTAACATCGTTGCCGGCGCGGCCGGCGGGTGTACCGTGCGGCCTGCCGGGCTTGCCGGCCTTCAGTGGAACCCTTCCGCAAAGGAATCGATCAGGCATCGTTACGCGGCGCTGCCCTGCAAAGCTTGCTGTTGCTGGCCACGTGCCCCGCCCGAGTCGCCCTGACAGCGCCCTGGTTCTGAAGGTCCGCCCCCCTAGCCTGCACCGATTCTAAGCATTCTGTCAGTGTCGCCGCCGCGCTCACTGTTGTCCCCCGCACACTGCGGGACATCCTGCCGTGTCGGTCTCACGGACCATTGCCTATGCTCGATTCGCTGACCAGACATGTTGCCGTAGCGACGGTGGTTCCCCGCAGATTACAGCCTTGCCCTGGCAGCGGCATCGTCCAGATGGCCCATCTCCTCCTGATGGAGGAGCCCGGCCGCGGTCCGTGCCGTGCTGCCTTGGCTCCGGCAGCCTTGGGGCATCTCCGCCCGCATGCAATGTGTGTCAGCGCACCGAGCTTTCTGGCCGGCATTCCTACGATCAGCGCATCGTGGGTGCAGTGCCGGCTTGGGTGCTTGCCCGCTTCGCGAGGAGATCGCCGTGAGATCAATCTGCAGTCGTAACATCCAGCGTCGTCCCAACCAAGCCGGGCGCCGCGGCCCGGCGGCATTGCTGCTGCCGCTTCTGAGCGCAGCGCTGCTGTCCGCTTGCGCCGCCTCTCCCGGCATGGTTTTCGACAGCAATGCCCCGATCAAGGCGGTCGGGCCCGACGCGAAGCCAAGCGTGACGCCGATCACGCTCGACCTCGTGCGCGAACTGCGCAGCAAGAGCAAGCCGGCCAACGAGCGCGTCGAAGAGCTGTTCGCCAAGGCCGAGCCGTACCGGATCGGCCCGGGCGACATTATTTCCGTGGTGGTCTGGGACCACCCGGAGCTGGTGTTCCCGACCCAGACCTACAGCCCCGCCGCCAGCCTGGAGATCCCGCAGTCAAGCGGCGGCTCCAACCTGCCCGGCTACGTGGTGAGCCCGCAGGGAGACATCCAGTTCCCCTATGCCGGCGTCATGAAGGTTGCCGGCAGGACCGCCAACGAAGTGCGCAAGGAGATGGCCCGCATCCTGTCCCGGGTGGTGCGCGACCCGCAGATGACCGTGCGCGTGCTGGGCTTCCGCAGCCAGCGGGTCTACGTCGACGGCGAAGTACGCACCCCGGGCATGCTTGCCATCGACGACGCGCCGATGACGCTGGTCGAAGCGCTCAACCGTGCCGGCGGCGTGCTCAACCTGACCGGCGACAACAGCCGGATACGGGTGACACGCGGCGAACGCAGCTGGTACGTCAATATCCCGGCGATGTTGGCCAAGGGAGTCGATCCGGCGCGCATCATGCTGCGCTCCGGCGACATCGTGCGCGTGGAGCAACGCGAGGACAACAAGATCTTCGTGACTGGCGAAGTGGCAAAGCCATCGTCGCTGCTGATGCGCAACGGCCGCATGACACTGAACGAGGCGCTGGGTGACGCAGGTGGCGTCAACCCGGGCACGGCCAACGCCGAGCAGATCTTCGTCATCCGCAAGGAGGCGAGCGGCGAGCCCAAGGTGTTCCACCTGGACGGCACGTCGCCGGCTGCGCTGGCCATCGCCGAAGGCTTTGAGCTGGAGCCGAAAGACGTAGTCTATGTCGACGCCCGCGACCTGGTTCGCTGGAGTCGGGTGATGAACCTGCTTCTGCCGTCCACATCGCTGTTGGGCACGGCGTCAGGACTCAAATAAGCGAGTGAACCGGTATGCAAAGAACCATCCTCGTCGTCTGCCTCGGCAATGTCTGCCGCAGCCCGATGGCGGCCGTGCTGCTCAACCGCGCCCTGCCTGACTGCAGGGTGACCTCCGCCGGGCTGGCGCCACCGGTCGGCGCCGCGGCGGATCCGCGCGTCGTGCGCTTGCTGGCCAATGAAGGCTGCAGCCTGGCCGGCCACCGCGCCCGCGCCGTGGACAATGCCCTGGTGGAATCCGCGGACCTGGTACTGGTCATGGAGAGCCTCCAGCGGGAAACGCTGGAGGAGCGCTTCCCGCAATCGCGCGGCAAGACGTTCAGGCTTTGCGAAGGACTGGACCTCGACATACCCGACCCATACGGCTGCTCGCAGCAGATGTTCAGCATCGTCCTGGAATTGATCAAGCAGGGAATCTCGTCATGGTCGTCGCAACTGGAGAGGGAGAGCTCCGTTGCCGCGACTGACAGCCACAGGGAGGCGACATGAGAACGATAAGCAAGCGCGATGACGCGATCGAGGAAACCGTCGAGCGCGAGAAATCCATCGACCTGACCTCGTATCTCGACATCCTGGTCCGCTACCGCTGGACGTTCCTGGGCACCGCCGTCGTCATCGTGGCGCTGGGCCTGCTCTATGCGATGGTCGCCACGCCGGTCTACCGCTCCGACGTCGTGGTCCAGGTGGAAGAGACCAATAGCCCGCTGAGCAATGCCAGCAAGCTGTCCACGTCGATATCGCCCGGGCTGGACATCAAGCCGGAGGCCTCGGCGGAGATTGAACTGCTGCGCTCCCGGATGGTCGTCGGCAAGGCCATAGCGGCGCTGCGTCTCGATATCGAAGCACGGCCGCGCTACTTTCCGCTGGTCGGTCCCGCCATCGCGCACTTCAACCAGCGCTTGTCCGAGCCTGGCCTGTTCGGATGGGGTGGCTACGCCTGGGGCCGCGAAGCGATTGCCGTGCAGCAGCTGGACGTGCCGGAGTCGATGGAGGATCGCAGGATCCTGCTGACGGCGACCGGCGACGCAGGCTACTCGGTGTCGTTCAATGGCGGCGAGGTCCAGGCCAACGGCAAGGTTGGCCAGCTTCTCTCTGTCGCCACCCCGGCTGGTCCGATGCACCTGCTGGTCAGCAAGCTCGACGCGCGCAGCGGCGTCCGCTTCGACCTGCGCCGGGTGCCGCGCAGCGCGGCAATCGCCAGCTTGCAGAGCAGGCTGGTGATCACCGAGCGCGGCAGACAAAGCGGCGTGATCGGCATCTCGCTGGAAGGCGGCGACCCCAGGATGGTGGCTGGCACCCTCAACGAAATCGCCAACGCCTACGTGGAGCAGAACGTGCTGCGCAAGGCCGCCGAAGCGGAGAAGTCGCTGGCCTTCCTGGAGCAGCAGCTGCCGCAGCTCAGGCAGCAGGTCGAAACCTCGGAGAACCGCTACAACGCCATGCGCAACCAGCGCGGCACCGTCGACCTGCCCGAGGAATCCAGGCTGATGCTGAACCAGTCGGTGCAGCTCCAGACCAAACTGCAGGAGCTGCGCCAGAAGCGGCAGGAACTGGACGCACGCTTCACGCCCAGCCATCCGATCATCTCGCTGATCGACGGCCAGATCGCCAGCGTCAACGCGCAGATCAACGGCCTGGCCGGCCGCATCCAGAAGCTGCCTGACGTCGAGCAGAACGTACTGCGCCTGATGCGCGACGTGAAAGTCAGCACCGAGATGCTCCAGTCGCTGCTGAACGACATGCAGCAGCTCAAGCTGATGAAGGCCAGCAAGGTCGGCACCTCGCGCCTGGTCGATGCGGCGGAAGTGCCGATCAACCCGATCCGCCCGAACCGCGAGGTGATTGCCACGCTGGCGGTCGTGCTCGGCCTGTTCGCCGGCCTGGCGGGGGTCATCCTGCGCCACGCCTTCAACGGCGGCGTGGCGGATGCCGATGAGATCGAGCGGCGCACGGGCATGGTGGTCTACACCACGATCCCCTTTACCGCGCAGGAGGCACAGACGCAGGACGACGCCAACGGTGGCGGGCTGCTGGTGCGCCGGCAGCCTGACGATCCCGCCGTGGAGACGCTGCGCAGCTTCCGCACCGCCCTGCAGTTCGCACTGGCCGGGAACAAGAACCGGACCGTGGTCATCACCGGGCCCGCGCCCGGTGTGGGCAAGTCCTTCATCTGCGCGAACTTCTCGGCGATCGCCGCCAGCGGCAAGCGCGTGGTGCTGATCGACGCCGACCTGCGGCGCGGGTCCCTGCATCGCCGCTTTGGCGCCCGGCGCACGCCGGGGCTCACCGAACTGCTGCTGGGTGCGCCGTTCGAGCAAGTCGTGCAAAGGGAAGTGGCGCCCGGCCTGGACTTCATTTCGACGGGCAGCGAGCCGCCGCATGCCGCGGATGTCCTGCTCAGCCCGGCGATGGAGAACCTGATCGACACGCTCACGCTGCGTTACGACCTGGTCATCATCGACACCCCGCCGATCCTGGCGGCGACCGACGCCGGCATCCTTGCCGGCAAGGCAGCCGCCGTGTTCCTGGTGGCGCGCGCGGAGAAGACCACCGTGAGCGAGCTGCAGGCATCCCAGCGGATGCTCCAGCAGAGCGGAGCGGACGTCAAAGGCGTACTGCTCAACGGCCTGCGCATCGAGGGTCGCTGGTACCGCGCCCATTACTACTTCGGCAAGTACCGTTACCTCGGCGAATACAGCGGGAAACCGGCCAAGCGCGCCTGAGGGCGGCAAGGACTTGTCGCCGCGCTCCCGGCAATTGCTGGCTTGATTGCCGGCTTGATTGCCGGCTTGGCCGCCCTCCGTTTGCTGCCGGACCGGAGGGCTTGCCATTCGAATTCGCGGCGGCAGGCGAATGCGGCAGCCGGCTCAGGCAGCGCACTTGCATAGCCCGGTCCGCCATGCCGATGCCGGCCCTGGGCCGAGGCTGGCAAATCCACCGCGTCACTCAAAGGGGAGCGCCATGTCTGCTTCGCCGAAGCGAACCAAGCCGAAGCTGGTCCGGACTGCCATCGCCGCGGCAGTCTGCTGTGCATGCCTGCCGCTTGCGGGCCATGCGCAGACAGGATTCCAGGCTGCTGCCAGGAGCCCGAATGAAGCCGGAGATCCTTGCCCGCTGCTGACCGCCGAGAAACGCGCCTATCCCGGCGCGATCGTGAAGTCCATCACCGCCTACGGGGCCAGGGGGGATGGCGTGACGGACGACTATGCTGCCTTCCAGAGAATGGCGGCAGAGATTTCCAACTACAGGTATATCAAGCGCAAGATCGTTTATTTCCCCAAGGGCACCTACAACATCGATCGCTTCGCGATCGCCGGCGGCCCCGCCGCGAACGGCATCCAGAATATCCGGCTGGCGAAAGCCAGCAACTTCAGCCTGATCGGCTGCACCGGTTCCGTGGTTTCCTTCAAGGGAGACTTCACCATCACCAACGACAAGAGCGGCGGTCAGTCCTGGTATTCCTACCGGCACCAGCTCGGGTTCGAGATCAGGCATTCCACCAATTTCAAGATTTCGGGCCTGGAGCTCTACGGCAACGTGGACAAGATGTCGCGGCCGCCGTCGCCGGATGGCAGGCCGCTGAGTGAAACGTCTTCACACGGCATCCAGACGAACGCGAGTTCCAACTATGAACTCAGCCACCTGAAGATCCATCACTTTGCCTGCGACGGCCTGTACATCGGCGGGGAGTTCACCGCCGATCGCAACGGCATCATCCACAATGTGGATTCGTACAACAATGCCCGCCAGGGGATGAGCATCATGCAGGCCAGGGGCTTGCGGGTCACCAGGTCCTCGTTCCGCGACACTGGCGTCACCGGTGGGGCCTACCCTACGCATGCGCCCGCCGCCGGAGTGGATATCGAGCCCGACGCGCCAGCCGAGCGGGTGACGGCGCGAACGGGCGACATCGTCTTCGATGCCTGCCGCTTCGTGAACAACAAGGGCTCGCAGTTCGTCGGCGGCGACAATGGCAGGAACACCGAGAACGTCACCATCCGGAACTCGGAAATCGTGGGCCGCGCCGGCAACAAGCATCCCTACGTGATGATCCTGTCAGCGCCGGGATCGGTCATCGAGAACAACGTGATCGATACCGTCGATGGCGGGGTCTACCCCTCGTTTTCAGAGGGTATCGGCGACATGAACACGGTGAACACCATCGTCCGGGGCAACACCATCAGGAGCAGCGGCGTCGGGCTCCAGGCACTCGATGTCGGGGCCAGGGTCCTGATCGAGAACAACACGCTCATCAGCACCCACACGCCGGACTACCGTGACGATTTTCCCAATATCAGGGCCGGCGTTGCCAGCTTCTCCGGCAACAGGATCGCCTATCCCCGGCAGAATTTCGGCACCAAATCCGTGGTCGGCATCATCAAGGCATCCACGTTCAGGAACAACTCGATTACGACGGACCTGACTGGCGGCAACTACACGATCAAGGTCGGCGCAGGCACCGATACGGCAAACAACGACGTTGGCGCGCACATCCGGTTTGCGCCGTAATGCCTGCGGTAACGCCAGCGCACCGCCGTTCCTGGCGGTGCGCTTCATCCCCTGGTAGCCGGCACGCGCGCGGACCGCACGCAGAAACGGGTACGCCGGGGTACGCCCGCGCTCGGCCCGCTCAGGATCGCTTCGGCGCTTCCGCCTTTTCCAGGGCAAGGTGCTTGTTCTGCGCCAGCGGCAACGGCATGCCCAGGTAAGGGTTGATCGTATTGAAGTCCGACCGGTTGCTGCGCCGTGGCATGACCCCGTTCAGGATCCCGCCCGCCAGCCGCGCATTGGCATGCGCCAGGCGCTTGAGGGTGTCGTCGACATGGCCCGCCGCCGTCACGTCCGCGCGCACTACCACCAGCGTGGAGCCCGCCAGGTTCGCCACCAGCGTGGCATCGGCCACGGCCAGCACCGGCGGCGTGTCGACCAGTACCAGGTCGAAGCGGCCCGCGCACAGCCGCAGCGTTTCCGCCAGTGCCGGCAGCATCAGCAACTCGGACGGGTTCGCCGGCGCCGCGCCGCGGTTGAGCAGGAACAGGCCGCTGACCACGCTCGGCCTGACCGCATCGGCGATGGCGGCGCGCCCCGCCAGCACTTCGGCCAGGCCCGGCTCGACCGGCTGGTCGAACCAGTCCGCCACGCGTCCGCGGCGCAGGTCGGCGTCGATCAGCAGCACGCGCTGGCCGGCCTCGGCGAACAGTACCGCGAGGTTGACCGCGGTAAAGGTCTTGCCTGCGCCGCTGGCCGGGCTGGTCACCGCCACCACGCAATTGGGCGCATCGCGCAGCGCGAAGTGCAGCGCCGCGCGCAAGGTGCGCAGGCCCTCCACCGCCAGCGAATGCGGCGCGCGCCGCGCCAGCAGGTACTGGTCGTGCAGGCCCTGGCGCAGCAGCCGTTCGGCGCGCGCGCGCTCACCCTCGGGCGCCTCCGCGGTGTCGGCATCGATCATCTCGGTGCCTGGCTCGGGCCAGCCCAGGCGCGCTTCGGTCGGCAGCGTGAAGCCCGCGGCAATGCCCAGGCGGCGCTTGGTTTCGATCTGGCGCTCCAGCTCGCCCTGCTCGTTGCTGAAGGCGATGTCGCCGAGCATCGCCATGCCAAGCCGCTCTTCGGCATCGGCCGCGCTGGCCACCGACGGGCGCAAGCGCTGGCGCAGGTTGACGCCGGCCACGCCCAGGCACAGCCCGAGCAGCGCGCCCACGGAAGCAAACGGCCACGTGCCGATCCCGACCGACGTCACCGGTGCGATCGCGGCGTCGATCACGCGCAGCTGGCTGGAGCTGTCGGACAGCATCAGCGACAGCTGTTCGACCTTGCTGCGCAGGGTCATGTACATGTCCTCGGCCACCTTGACGTCGCGCGTCAGCGCCACCGATTCGCGCTCGGAGGCCGACAGGCTTTGCATGCGCGCATCGATCTCGGCGCGCTCGCGCGTCATCTGCTGGATCTGGCTGTCGACCATGCGCACTTCATTGGCTTCGGTGGTAAAGCGCTGCAGCAGCCGCGTGCGCTCGAGCCGCAGCGCGGCGATCTGGCGCTGGTATTCCATGCTGTTGTTCAGGAACGATTGCGCATCGCGGCTGGGCGCGAGCGAGCCGGTGCGCGCGCGGTAGCGCGTCAGCGCCTCTTCCGCGCGGGTCAGCTCGGCCTGCACGCGCGGCAGTTCGTTCGACAGGAAGGCCAGCGTGCCGGCGGCGTCCTCGCGGCGCTTGGTGGTCTGTCCGTCGATATAGGCGCGCGTGACGCCGTTGACCAGCTCGGCGGTAAGCTGGCGGTCCGCATACTGCCAGCCCACGCGGACCGTGCCGCCCGGCTGCGCCGGTGCGCTGCCCGGACTCGCGGACGTCTGCGCGCCTTCGCTCTCGACCTGCAGGCCCCTGCGCACGGCCTCGGCGGTGCGCGCGAGGTCATGCCGCGTCAGCGCGAAGCGCGTGCCGGGCGCGGCCTCGATGCGGTCCACGCGCAGCGTCACGCCGTTGCCGCTGGCGGTCTGGCCGACACGGCCCTCGAGCAGCAGCACGTCCTGGTTGAAAAGCCGGTAGGCGCCGTCGCGGCGCGTCTCGAACAGCAGTGGCTGGTCGACCAGGTCTTCGGGCACGGTCATGGTGTCGACCACCAGGCGTTCGCCGCCCCACGCATAACCCTGGCTCACCGGCCAGGTTCCGCGCACTTGGCCAGGCGTGGCAAAGCGGTCCACCAGCGAGCCCACCAGCGGCGCGCGCAGCGGCCGCGCGGTGATATCCAGCCGCAGCCGCTCGACGACAGGCCCCACCACGGCGCGGCTCTTGAGCAGCCCGGCGTCGAAGCCGGCGGCGCCCTGCGTCTGCGCCACGCTGCGCACGCCGCTGTCGCGGCCCTCCACCTGCACCAGCGCCTGCGCGCGGTATTGCGGCGGCTCGGACAGCGCCACCAGCGCGCCGACGCCGGCGCCGACAACGCCCGCAGCGACGATCCAGCCCATGTGGTCCATCAGTGCGCGCGCCTGGCGCGTGCTGGCGGGCTGGGCTTCGCGCCGGGGGGCCGCACCTTCCGCCGGCGCACCGGCATATGACAGTCTGCTCACGGGTACCGCTCCTCAAATGGGATCAGCGCGGCGTCGTGCGCCGCGCGTGGTCAGCCGCACGCCGCCAGTGGCAGCCGGCAGCGCCGTTCAGGCGCTGGCCAGCGCGGGCAGCAGCCGGTCATATTCGCGCTTGACCAGCTTGTAGCATTCGCACGAATGCTTCTCCAGGCCGCAGCGGTCCAGTACCGTGATATGGCCGCGGCTGTGGTGGATCAATCCCAGGTCCTCCAGCTTGCCCGCGGCCTCGGTCACGCCTTCGCGGCGCACGCCGAGCATGTTGGCGATGACCTGCTGCGTGATCACCAGCTCGTTGGAACTGAGCCGGTCGATCGCCAGCAGCAGCCAGCGGCACAGTTGCTTGTTCAGCGAGTGGTGGCGGTTGCACGCGGCAGTCTGTGCAATCTGCGTCAGCATCGCCTGCACATACAGCAGCGTCACGCGCTGCAGCGTGGGCAGGCGCGGCAGCTCGGCGCGCAGCATGCGTGCGGGAATGCGGTAAGCCAGGCCGGGGCTGCGCACTTCGACGCGGCTGGGCATGGTGTCGCCGCCGGTGACCACCGGGATGCCGACCAGGCCTTCATGGCCGACCGCGGCGATCTCGACGGTCGCGCCGTCTTCGAGCAGCGACAGCAACGAAACCACCGCGGTGGTTGGAAAGTAGACGTGGACGATGCGCTGGCCGGAATCGGTGAGCAACTCCCCGGCGCGCAGCCGGACCAGCTCGAAATGCTGGGCCAGCGTTTCCCACTCGCCACGCGGCAACGCGCTGAGCAGGTGATTGACATGCAGTTCCGACCGATGCGTAATCATTTTTCGTACCCCCTGTCCAAACCCGTTTTCGGGAACAACGTTCTGCCAGCTCGGCGAACGCCACTCGGGAAAACGGGCTTCAGCCTTGCCGGTCGCCGTTCAGCGCCGGCATGGCCGGCATGACTGGTATCCGACTGCCTGGCTGCGCCGCGTTGACCCTGTTGACCTGCCGCGGCGCTGACTGCAAGCCAGTGACTCTATTTAGCGTCATGGAAAGACGCTGCGACAGTAGGCGAATGGTTGGGAAGCGCTCATCCATCGGGAGGTTGGCCGGAAAGCCGAGCGGAAGGCCCGGCCGCGCCCGATCAACGTGCGGCGCGCGGCATCGGTGCCGGCAGGCGCCGGGACCTCGTGCAAAAGTCGGAGACGAGGGCAAGCGCGGGGCGGCAGGCGGAGACGTCCGGTGCCGGAAGGGGTGCAGGGGGTAATAGGGGAAAAAGGGGCGCGAGCAATTCGACAGGCTGGCATGGCCCGACCGCATCCAGCGGCAAGGCACGCGGAAGAAAGCCAGCCACGTTCCCGGCGGCGGCCACCACGGTGCAGCGCCAGCCACGCACTGCCGCCGCGGCAGGATGCAGCACCCGCGGCGCGCGGAAGCACAGGTGGATCGTGTTCATGCCCGACAGTTCGATCGCGGCCTCGTGCAGCGCATGCAGCTCATGCTGCTCATGCAACTCGGCGCCGCGGCCGATCGCATCATCCACGGCAATCACCAGACGCCCGTTGAACCACGCTTCGGCGCCGCGCACCAGGCCGCGCAGGCGCAGCAGCCGCAGCCCGTGTCCGGCAAAGCGCAGCCGGTACCAGTAATCGTGGCAGTGCAGCGGCACCGGTGCGCCTTCGCGCAAACGGCCCGCCGCATGCATGGCCATCGCGACCGAACCGGGCACCGGCGCCGGCAGCCAGCACGCGCCGTCGTCAAGCACCGCGGGCGACGGGGCCGCGCCGGGCAACGTCTGCAGCCATCGCCACGGACCGCCAGGCGCGCGCGGCTCTACGTCGGTGAAGGCGGTGATGGGTGTGACGGCGGTAACGGCCGTGAACGCGGCGAGGGCAGTGGCCGGCCGGCCGGTGGCCGCGACGTCGGCGGTCATGGCGCGTACTCGCCGAAATGCCGGGCCAGCGCCGGCACGCTGGCCTGGTAGGAGGCCTCGAGCTGGTCCAGGCAGTCTTCGCAGCGATCAGGCTTGCGGCTGATCACGGCGCGCATCAGCCGGAACTGCATCACCATCGCTTCCGACGCCATCGTGTAGCACGCTTCGGCCGCCTTCTCGGGAACATCCTGTCCCTGCATCACCAGCCAGCGCAGGTAGCGCGCAAGCAGCTCGAAGTTGGCGCCGAGCTGGCGCAGCACGCCCGATGCATAGTGGTGGAAGCCCGGCTCGCCGCGCGCCATCAGCCGCTCCAGGTGCGCGGGAAACACGGCGCGGAACTGTGTCACGGGATTCTGCTGCGGGCGGTTGCCGAGGTGCGTGCGCAGCAGCGCCAGCGAAGCGTCGAGCAGCGGCTCGCGCCCGCGCAGCCGGCCATCGCGGCGCACCACGTCGGCATGCACGAAGGGCAGCGTCTCGGCGCTGCGCGCTCCCGGCGCCAGCCGGAAGATCGCGGCGTAGTCCTCGCCGCTGGCCGTGTGGTAGCCGTCGGTGTGGTAGTAGCCGACTGCGCCCGCCTCCGGGATCAGCACGTCGACGGCGATGCAGGTTGGCGTGCGGTGGCGCTGGTAGCCCGCACCTGGCGGCGGCGGCAGCTGGCTGCTGTCGAGCTCGATCACGACGAGATGGCCGCGCGCGGTCTGCGCCGCCACGTGCGACTCGAGCGAGTCGTACAGCGTCAGCGCATGCGCGGTCAGCCCATAGAGCCGCTCCAGGTCCGCCACCGGAAAGCGACACTGCGTGAAATGGTCGGCCTCGAAATCCTGGCGCACTGCGCACGGCAGCGCGGCGACCGGTGGCAGTTCGAGTCCGTGCAGCAACTCGATCCACAGGTCGATATGGCAGTTGACGTGCGACCACACCGGATTGCCGCCGCGCAACCCGGGCCCGCCACGTCCACGCATCTTGGTGTCGCCGTACACTAGAGACCTCCGCGCCTGCCATGCCGATCCGTTTGCGGGTGTGCACGGTCCGCGCCGGACGCGCGCCCTCGCGCTCGCGTTCCGGTTGCCGTGCACTGACTGTCTGTTGTCATGCCCGCCTTCTCCCTGCACCGAGCCAAATGCTTGCGCCATCGGTCGTGACGGCGATCTTGGCGCGCGCGGTTCAGGACAGTCTGTTGGACGGCGCACAAACCTTGCAAAGGCTCTCAGGTCCAGCCATCGTTGCGTGGCGCAAGACCGCGCATGCCAATGGCACGCGCGCCTGTGCTGGTCGCCGCAGAGGTTGAGTTCCGGTTGAGCCGGTTGAGCCGGTTGAGTGGCATTCAGCCGCATGCGTGACGCGCATGCTGCTTCTGGTTGATACAGGCGCGCGTGCCGATTGGATATCGTCAAGAGGACGTGTGGGCGGGCAGTATTGCCCGCACGCCTTCAAAGCCCGCATGGTCCCCCGGTCGGCGGGCTTCTTTTTTTGTGGCATGGCACGGGGACGCGACGGCGTTCGCCAGCACGAGCGACGCCAGCATGCATGGGCATGACGTGTGGGTGCACGGCAATGGTTGGCGAGCGGGACTGGAAGCAGGCAGCACTGCTGCAGATGACGGCAGCAGTGATCGCGCCTCGCCCTGGCGCTGGTGCTGGCGAGGCATGCGGAACACAGCAAGGCGCCGCAGCGCCCTGGCTCAGGGCAGCGTGGCTGCCGGCAGGCGCAGACGATACTGCGCCATGATCAATGCGCGCAGGCTTTCCACGCGCAACACCGCTTCACGCTGTCCTGCTTCATGCGCGGCCTGCGCCGCGGCATGCTCGCAATCGAAGCGGCGACCATGCAGTTCTCCGCGATACAGCAGCGGCTGCTCGCCCGCACCAGCCAGCCGGATCTCGAAGCAGCAAGCCCATTTGCCCCGGCCCTCGCGCACGGCGAAGCCATGCACGACCAGGTAATCCATCCCGCCTTCCATACGACCCCCTAGCATCCCGGTGCGGCATGCCTCTTGGAACGGGGCCGCTCGCACGCCGGGCATCTCAAGCATAGTGCTTGCGCGCACAGAGCGCCCTCATCCGCAGGCTGTAATCCTGTGGTGGCCGAAGGAGTGAAGCGCGTGAGGGACCGGCAGATTCAGGCGGCGCCGACGCTGTCCTGGGGCGTTGCCTGAATCTGCGAAAGCGCCATGCGCGGGAAGCACTGGCCGCCAGCCCACACCAGCGCGGTCGCGGCGCAGACGATTTCGGCAGGCGCTGGCACCGCCAGGCAACCGCTCGCGCCCAGCAGCGCGGCGTGTACGATCAGGCCGGCGTCCAGCCGGTCTGACAACACCAGCCAGCGGCGCGGCGCAAGCCGGGAGTGCATCTGGTCGAGCAACTTGCGCGGATCACCGTCCAGTCCGCTGCAATCGATCAGCGCGATATCGGCCGGATCGCTGCCGGGCTCGTCCGCATCGGGATGACGCTGCCGGCCGGCAGCGCACTCCTGTAGCCATTGCGGCGCGCGCCACCGGATCGGGCGCGGCAGGCCCAGCGCTTCCAGGCGCCGCACCAGGGTGCGGCACATCATTTCGTTGCTGGCAATCAGGTAGGTCGGCATCGATTCGGCAATGGTGCCCACGGCCGGTGCAGCGTGTTGGGCCCAGGGTCAGAAGGTCAAGTGGCCGGATGGCCCGCCGTGGCGAACATGGCGAGCCTCGCGGCGAGCGCGCCCTGTCGCCGGGCGCCTGACGCATGGCGTGCGGCAGGCGGCGGCGAACGCCTCCCTGTCAACGTAGCAAGCGCTCCCCGCCACCGCCTCATGCTTTTGGTGGAGGCCGCCACGTCAAAAGGATGACCTGCGGGGATGGCCGCGGCACCGGTGCCGACCAGCGCCGGGATCGCTGCAACCGATGCCCCCCGGAGCCCGCATGCAGGGACGTCAGGCGGCCTGGCACGCGCCGAGCGGCCGCACCGCCGGCGGGCCGGCCCAGTCCAGCGTGGCGCCGCGCTGCAGCGCCACGTATACGGCTTCGCCCTTGTTGCGGACATGAAGCCGCTGGTACAGCGTGCAGGCATGGGTCTTGGCCGTGGCGACGGAGATATTGAGCATCCGGCTGACGGTCTTGATCGGATAGCCGCGCGCGAGCAAGGCCAGCACCTCGTACTGCCGTTCGGTGATATTGAGCAGATGCGCACCGCTCGACGGCGTTTCGCTCGTATGCACAGGCCGCGCAACTGGCGCTTCGCCGCGCAACGCATGCAGGGGCACCACCACCGGGGCGGCGGCGTGGCTGGTCGGCGCGGTCGGCACGGAAATGGCGAGCGTGCCGGCGGCGTCGCCGCGTCCGCTGACCGGCTCGGACAGCAGCAGCGACGGGAAGCACTCCCCGCCGGCCAGCACGAGCCGCACCGCGGCGTCGAGCGCTTCGGCGCTGGCGGCCTTGTGCAGGCAGCCGCGTACGGACTCCGGCAGCGCCTGCCGTGACAGTGCGGCGGCGGGCTGCTCGGTCAGCAGCAGCACGCGCCGGGGCCGCAGGCGCTCGCACAGGTCGTCGAGCTGCGCCCAGCCTGCCGCGGCGTCGGACGGTAGCCCGTAGACCAGCAAGTCGGCGTCTATCAGCCAGAGGTCGGGGTCGATCGGCGCGAGCGGATCGATATCGATCAGGTCGCCCGGGAGATGCGCTTGGGCCAGGAGGTGGCGAAGACCCAGGCGCAGCAGTGGATGGTGTTCGATCAAGAGGATGCTGGCCATGGCCGCTCTCCTTCTTATTACGGCAAGTCCAGGCCCTGCGACAAACCCGTTCTTGCTGTTGGACCGGCTTCCGCTATGCTGCGGCTCGTCAATCCATACGATCCGGCTTGTTCCTGGCCTGGTACGGCGTCCCGTCGGTTGCCGTGCCTGTCCCTTCCCTTGGAGTGCCGAATCGCCCCGTTTGCGCCGTTCGAGCCGTGCCTCGCCGGCTGGTGCCGGGCCGCGCAGCTCATGACTAACGCTTTAGTCACTTTCCAATCAGATTTAATAGAATCTAATTCTGATATTCAGCTTATGAAACAGGGGCGTCGAAAGCAAGCCACTGTTGCATTGCAGCGGGTATTCCCGAACGGAGACCTCCCTTCGTCCCGGCGCTGTCACCGGCAACCCACTGCGACCCTGTTTGCGCAGCTTAACCGCGCAAACAGGTGTTCGGGTGGCGCGTGACTGGCAGAATGCCGCTTACCTCGCATAGAATTATCGGCATTGCGCTTTGCTGTGCATTTTCGGCCGGATGGATTTCCGCTGAGTTTAAGTGCCTTATTAATCAAGGAGTTACGGCAAATAATGTGCCCTCCCCCACCGACCCTCCCGCGCCGCTGACATGTTGCCCGGATCGCACACCGTCAGCCTGACTCGCAGCGAATTCGCCGCCGTCCGCGCGTATGTCCAGGGCATGCCGGCAGCCATGGTCGTTGGCCGCTATCTGGCCGACGACGGCGATGAGGACGATGCCGGTGAATCGGCGCTGCGCACGCTGCTGGGCCTGCGCGACCGCATGGTCCAGCTGGCGCATCTCCATGGCCGCGCCGATCTGGCCGAACTGCTGGTGGCCGGTCCGGGCCGTTCCAACCGCGGCATGGATCGCCGGGTGGACGCGCTGGCGGAACTGGAACGGCTCGGTACGGCTGCGCCGCGGGCGGAGCATGGCGTGGAACTGTGGTTCGGGCCGTCACTGGCACGCCGCCTGCGCAACGCTGAAATTGTTACTATTAAGGCACTTATTGGATTAAGCAATGCTCGCGGCGCGGGGTGGTGGCGGCGCGTACCGGGTATCGGCGCCCTCGCCGGCCAAGCCATCAACCGCTGGCTGGCGGAGCACCGCGAACTGGTTCGCACTCCCCAGGGCAAGCCCATGCTGGCCGCGCACGTGGGTAACCGCACGCCGCTGGCGCGCGGCGCGCTCGCGCCGGACATGCCGCACCTGCTGCCGCTGGAACTTCTCGCCAGTGATGCCGGGGCACCGCCCGCCTGTCCCTTTGCCCACGGCGTCGTCACGGTGCGCAAATGGCTGCACGCCAGCGCTCACCCTGCCGGCACCACGTATGCGGCGTACCGGAAGGAGGCCGAACGGCTGCTGTTGTGGTCTGCGACCGAGCGTCGCAAGGGTCTCGCCATGTTGGACGAGCAGGACCGCCAGGCATACCTGGCCTTCCTTGCGGATCCGCAGCCGGCGGCGCGCTGGTGCGGACCGCGGGCTCCGAGGCAAGTCGGGGCCTGGCGGCCATTTACCGGGCCGCTGGGCGACGCCAGCCTGCGCCATAGTATGCGTGTCCTGGGCGCCTTGTGGGCGTGGATGGCGCGCAATGGCTACGACTCAGCCGCGCGATGGCTGCCAGTGGGCGGTGCGGCAAGAGGTGCAGCAGCGGATATCGGCATGGCGCCGGAGGCCGGGGATATGGCATCCGGACCGGGCACCGGCAGCGCTGGCGGTGGGGGAATTGTCGACGAGATGGGGCTGGCGCGCTTCACTGCCTGGCTGGACGACGAAAGCCGGCGGCCGGACGGCATGCGCTACCGAACCGCGGCCGCGGCGGTCGCGCTGCTCCGGGAATGCCGGCCGCGCTTTGCCGGGCTGGTGGCGCTTCGCTGGAAAGACCTGCAGGTCCTCCACCGGGCGCCAGAAACGAAGGGGGAGGAAGCGCCGGACGAGGATCGGCTTGCGCTCAGCGACATGGCGCTGGCGGCGCTACGCCGGCACTGGCAAGACCGGGGGCTGGATCTGGACGCGCCCGCTACTGCGGATGTGCCCCTGCTCGGCCCGCCCGCTGCGCCGCCCACCCGGCGGGCGCAGCGCAAGCTCGCCAGCACGACCTACCCGCCCTATTCGGTGCGAGGGCTGCATGCATTGCTATCGGCGGCAATTACCCGTTATCACAGGCTGGATGCGGCCTTCCCGGTCTGGTCTCCGCGTGACCTCGTTCGTGAGGCACAACATTGCCGGACTGCGCTGGCGTCCGCCGAAGAAGTTGGTACGGAGCGAGAGATGCCGTAGGGCTGGCGGTACGGGACTGGATGGGTGGCGTTTCGTTTACCACCGAAGAACTGGGTACGCTGCAGGATCTTGCGTGAGCGATCCTGCCACGGCCGGGACCTGGGGGCCCCGGGATTGGGAGGCTCCAGGAGTGCGGTGGTCTGCCATGGTCCGCCCCCCCGGCATCCAACTCATTCAGAGCAAGGTCTTGTCCAGCCCGAAGCGAGCCTTGAGCAGCTCGACCAGGTCCTCGCGGGCGCTGCGGTCGCCCAGTTGGACATCGAGGACGACGCGCCCCGAATCCCACTCCTTGATGGTCCCGAGCAGCTGGCCGCTGTCGGTCCGGATCTTGTATTGCCGGCTGTTTTCCTTGACCTTGCGCGACTTGCCTTCCTGAGCCTGCTTGCGGATCGCCTCGACTTCGCGGCTCGACAGGCCATCGTTGATGATCCGTGTCGCCAGCTCGCGGGTGCGCTCCTCCCCCGCCAGCTTGCAATACAAAGTCAGCTCATACCCCGCGGCAATACCGATCGCGCTCGGCCGCTCACGCATTACGCCAAGCACGGACTCGGGCAGGCGCAGCAGCGCCAGCGTCTTGTTGACCGTTCCGGCGGATATCCCGGTCAGCTCGCAGATTTCTTCTTCCTTCTGAACCTTGCCTTCGTCGAGCAGCTGCCGCCACGCGATCGCATTGTCCAGCGCCGACTGGTCCGAGCGCTGCTCGTTGAGCATGAACGACAGCCGGTAGAAATCCAGGTCGCTCAGGTCGTCCTCGACAAAGCACTCCATCTCGAGCTTGCCGGCTGACGCCAGCGCTCGTTTACGGTAGTGGCCGTCGATCAGGATGTAGTGGCCGGGACGCGACGGGTCGGGTGCAGCGAGGCCAGGGGTCTTCTGTCCATGCGTGGCGATCGACGCCGCGCGCTCCTGCACGACCGCAGGGTCATAGATCCGGCGGGCATTCAGCGGATTGTCGTGAAGCAGCGCCAGCGGGATGCGCACAAGCTGTCGGCCGGGCGCCATCTCTCCCACACTTTCAGCGCTGAAAACGCCAGCAGCATCGTTCGCCCTGCCCTGCAGCAGTCCATTCGGATGCTGCGAAATCGCTGCCTCGGCCCGCGCAAACCGGTCAAGCGTGTCGTTGCGGTGCTTCTCTGCCACCATGCCGGCGAGCATGCCGGCCTTGAGGCTTTTCAATTTTGTAGCCATGCCTTATTGCTCAATCAAAGACAACACTTCGTCGACCATCATGTCGACCTCCTGCACCGCCTCACGCGCCCCGGCAACGCCATGGACGGTACAGCCGATCGCCTGGCATTCACGGAATGCCGAGCGCGATCCAATCATCGAATTCAAAAGCGGCACCTCGCCGTCGTCCCCCAGGATTTCGATGGCCTGTCGTGCGATCGACACGCGCCGCTGCACCATATTGGCCATCACCCGAATCACCAAGGTTTCATTCTGGACTTGCGCATGCTGCGCCAGCGTTTTTGCAGCAACTGCCGCCCAGAGGTCCGGAGGCGACGGCACCACCGGGATGATGGCAAGGTCGGAAATCAGCAGGGCACTGGACGGCGCCGCCGAATGGACCGCAGGCGGACAGTCGACAACGATGTAATCGTAGTCGTGCACAAACTTCCGGACTTCCCGGTGCATGGCGCCGCCCGATGGCGCCAGGCCGATCACTGACGCGGGGAACGGGCGCTCATCGCTGGCCTGGGCCGCCCAGCGGGTGGCGGTGCCTTGCTCGTCCATGTCGACCAGCATGGATCGGGCACCCCTCAGGCCGAGCGTTCCCGCCAGGTGCATGCTGACCGTGGTCTTTCCGCAACCGCCTTTCTGGTTGAAGACGGTGATGATTTTGGCTGCCACTGCGACCTCTCTTTCAGCGCTGAAAGCGCGGTTGACTCTTAAGGCGCAACTGTAGCCAAAAGGAGGTGGCGCATCAACCATTTTAAAAATTTACAAATATTTCTTAAAGTACCCAAGGATGTCATGCAGTTTTTTGACAAGAGGCCACGCTTCGACAATAAATTTGCTTGAAATACGGCCGCCCCTGTGTCTAAAGTATTTGTAGTGCGCATTACGCCGCACATGACACCGCAATCCAAAGTGGTTATGATGCGCGCTACAGTCGAGTCAAGTCGTGTCAACCTCGTCGGCTTCCGTTCGGTATCTACGAGAACTCAACGTGCTTGAACGGTTGTTTGCGTGGTGTACTAGAACTTGCTTCGAAAAGGAAATTCTTATGGCAACCGGTACGGTCAAGTGGTTTAACGAGACCAAGGGCTTCGGCTTCATTACCCCGGACGACGGCGGTGCAGATTTGTTTGCGCACTTCTCCGAAATCCAGGGCTCTGGCTTCAAGACCCTGAAGGATGGGCAGCGCGTCACGTTTGAAGTCAAGCAGGGTCCGAAGGGCTTGCAGGCTTCGGCGATCAAGCCGGCCTGATCCAGCTCATTTGTCCGCCGCAGCATCCCTGCCGCGGCGGACAAACAAAAAGGCAAGCGTTCAACGCTTGCCTTTTTTGCATCTGCCTTTGGGTCAGGCGCTCAGGGGCCAGGGCTCAGCCCAGCTTGCGCACGCTGGTACGGGATGGCTGCAGGATCAGCGCCTTGGACGAATCGGCGTCGACCTTGGCCCCCGGATAGACTACCAGCACGTCCTTCAGCGCCTTGCGGAACAGCGCGCGGAACTTGCGCTCGCTTTCGGTCTCGGTGCCAAACTGCATTTGCAGGGCTTCCCAAGGGATCTCTGTGCGCCGCTGGATCGTGAAGAAGCGGTAGGTCAACCACGAATAAACGTCCAGCGCGAACGGCGACTGCTTCAGCGCCTTCAGTGCACGCATGTCCACCGGTACCGGGCGGTTGACCAGTTCGTTGAAAAACGGCTCGGACAGCACCACAAAGCTCTCAAACATCGAGCCCTGCCCTGGTTGCATCGGGTCCCACCAGGTCGACAACTGATCGGCCAGCAAGTAGCCGACACGGTCGATCGATAACGGCTCGTGGCTCGGGTTCTGGTTCTGGCTGGGCGTGGATTTGTTCTGCACGATCGCAATGGTCGCAGAGAACAGCCGGATCATCTGCTGGCGTACCAGCGTCATGGTGCCCCGCTTGCCGCCGGTAGCCATCGGGATACCGAGGTTGTACATGAACTCGGACAACGAATTGCCCAGCGAGATGCGTCGGTCTTCCACTGTCCCGGTGAACTCCCCCCGCTTCTTCTTCGCCATGATCTCCTTGCCGATCCAGGCAAGCATCAGGCGCGGATAGGAGCCATAGGGATAACCCAGCGAAACCGTCTCTGACACCAGCTTCTGGCGGCCGTTGGTGGCACGCTCCGAGCGCTGCTGCGTGAAGTAGCCAGGCTGGATCATCAGCGAGATATTGCCACTGGTGCGGGTCCATACCGGCGGCGCGCCCTTGGGCGCCCGATATGGCAGCGTGACCTGAACGCTGGCGCGGCTGAGAAAGCCAACTTCGCCACTTTGCCAGGCGTCTTCGCGTTCCATGGCCTGCGCCTCGTCAAACAGGCGCTGGAATTTCTCGGACGGAACCAGGCTGTTCTCGTTGCCGGGAACAATGATGCGGGAGGGCTCGGCATCCATGTCGAGGACACTTCGATCCCCCGTGGCGGCCGGGGAGCGTTTGATGGGCATATTGGCGTGCTTCGGATTACCCGCCTTTGTACGCGAAGCCGCAAAGGTTGTCACGCAGAAACAGGTACGCTGAAGTTCTGCCTTGCTTGCTGGGTTTTGTCGTGCGGGGACTCTCACGACTGGCAGCTGGGTGGCGGACGGTGGGCAACCCGCGAGGGTTGTCCACGGTGCGCAACCCAGTGACTACCAGTAAACGATACCGATACGGGTTAACTACTTGTAAACCGTATACGTGAAGTTCAGGGCCCTGATTCGTAAGGGAAAAAACCCCCTCTGCGAACCTGATTCTGCGGACAAACGTACTCGATTCTGCGAAGGCCCGAACCCGTATCTGCGACACACCGAACCTGTATCTGCGGAACCCGCGTACTGGTTTCTGCGGGGATAACCCCGTGTTTCCACAGGCTTTTCCACAACGGCGACCGCCCAAAGCGTACCCATTTCTGCGCCAGCCCGGGCGGTATACGCCGTTTACGCCTGGTTTACCGCTGGATTGCGCCGCCGAGAGGCCTGCGGCCCGGGTTATCCACGCAGAAAAGGGTTCGAACCCTGGATTGCCTTCAGCCGCCTGGCCGCAACAGCGTACCCATTTCTGCGCCAGACAGCTGGAAACCGTACCTGATTCTGCGTGACGAAGAAGAACCACCACGCTTTTGCTTCTGTGCACCCGTTTCTGCGGCGTACCCAATTCTGCGTCGATTGGCCTGTAGGCCAGAAGTTAAGCCTGCGTACTCATTTCTGCGGGGCGATCCCGAGCGGACGCGCCCCAACCGTACCCAATTCTGCGACGAAAACAGAGGGCTGCGGATAGGCGCATTCCCAATTCTCCATTCTACACGGCTCTCTCAACAAAAGCTAGCACTCACACTCAACGTATACGTCGATATGTCGTCGCTTGCGCAGGCGTACCCGTTTCTGCGAGCCAACCGGGCTATGCTTCGTCCCAACCTGGGTCGATGTGCCCGAAAGCTTCGGACGCCGTACCCGTTTCTGCGCGAGAAGGCGATGTGCAGGCCCGTGCGGGCGTACCTGTTTCTGCGGAGAGTCGTTTCGAACTTCTGGAGGACGGGACCTTGTGCACTGCAATAGGGTGCGTACCCGTTTCTGCGTGCTGTCCGCGGCCTATTCGTGTGGATATCTCAGCGGTCGGGCTGCCATTGGTGCGCCTATTGATGTGGCAAGCCGGCAACGTGGCGATGCCAGGCGTACCCGTTTCTGCGAAGGGCGCGAAGACTTGCCGGGTAAGCCCTGCGCCAGGCGTACCCGTTTCTGCGTGTTCGGCGGTGAGTGGCGAGGCTTCGGGGTGGCGTGCGTACCTGTTTCTGCGTAAGCCGACAGCAGCAATCCCGACTTGCAGCGCAGCAAGGCGTACCCGTTTCTGCGGACGGGGGCGTGGGAGCAGAAAGTGCGCGCCAGGACCGGCGCATTGGAAGGGGGAGGGGAGAGTGCCCGGGCTCGCTTACCTCGCGAGCCCGGCGCCACAGGCGGGCTCAAGCCGCCGGAAAACAAAAAACCCCGCCGAGGCGGGGTTTTTCAGTTGCGTGGCGCGCACATGGCGCGCCATGGGCAACGCTTACAGCGGGGTGATGTTCGCTGCCTGCAGGCCCTTCGGGCCGTTCTTGACTTCGAACTGCACGCGCTGGTTTTCCTGCAGCGTCTTGAAGCCGTCGGCGCGGATTTCCGAGAAGTGGGCGAAGAGGTCGTCACCACCTGCGTCCGGCTTGATGAAGCCGAAACCCTTGGCGTCGTTGAACCACTTGACGATACCGGTTTGCATGATTTGCTTTCCAGAAAAGGGATATAAAACGTCGCATGACGCACGCGCCATCCGACAAGGGAACTCAAGGAAAGGACACCATGGACAACCGAAGTACCAGACGGTGGCTAACGAATGAACTGTTGCCTCGTCGCTTGAATCTAGCCGGGTTTATACGGGGGATTGGGGCCAGCGTCAAGTTGGGGCCAGACCCGAGCGGGCCACGCGGGTGGGTCGGCGCCGTGCGCAGCCCTGTGCGCCCGAAATCCGCTGTGGGATCATCACGCCTTTTGTATATCGCTAATTCGTGTGCGCCGTACTGTATCCGGCCCATGCTCGACGAGAGTACGCTTGCCGCATGTGTGGCGCGCCAAGCGGCCAACGCCGCACCGGAATGCCTGCCGCGGACACGATAACGATACCAGGAGACTTAGTCATGTCGATGCCGGAACCCGCTTCCAAGCCGGGTACGCCTTCCGTCAACCCCTCGCGCGGCCAGCCGCCGCTGCTCGAGCGCCTGTTCAAGCTGCGCGAGCACCAGACCGATGTCCGCACCGAGGTCCTCGCCGGCATCACCACCTTCCTGACGATGGCGTACATCATCTTCGTCAACCCGTCGATCTTGGGCGATGCCGGCATGCCCAAGGATGCGGTCTTCGTCGCGACCTGCGTGGCCGCGGCGATCGGTACGCTGATCATGGGGTTCTATGCCAACTACCCGATCGCGATGGCGCCTGGCATGGGCCTGAACGCGTACTTTGCCTACACCGTGGTGAAGGGCATGGGCTTTCCGTGGGAGGCGGCGCTGGGCGCGGTCTTCATCTCAGGCTGCCTGTTCCTGCTGGTGACGCTGTTGCGCGTACGCGAAATGATTGTCAACGGCATCCCGCATTCCATCCGCGTCGCGATTACCGCGGGCATCGGCTTGTTCCTGGCGATCGTCGCGCTGAAGAATGCAGGCATCGTGGCGGCGAGCCCGGCAACGCTGGTCACCATCGGCGACCTGCATCAGCCTCCGGCGGTGCTGGCCATTGTCGGCTTCTTTGTGATCGTCGCGCTGGACCACCTGCGCGTGAAGGGCGCGATCCTGATCGGCATCCTGCTGACCACGCTGCTCAGCTTCGCCTTTGCCGGCAATACCTTCCACGGCGTGTTTTCCGCCCCGCCTTCGCTGAGCCCGACGCTGCTGAAGCTCGATATCTCGGCGGCGCTGTCGATCGGCATCATCAATGTCGTGCTGGTGTTCTTCCTGGTCGAGCTGTTCGATGCCACCGGCACGCTGATGGGCGTGGCCAACCGTGCCGGCCTGCTCAAGGCCGGCCGCATGGACCGGCTGAACAAGGCGCTGATGGCTGACAGCACTGCCATCATGGCCGGCTCGTTCCTCGGTACGTCGTCGACCACTGCGTACATCGAAAGCGCTTCCGGCGTGCAGGCCGGCGGGCGTACGGGGCTCACTGCGGTGACGGTGGCCGTGTTGTTCCTCGCGGCGCTGTTCATCGCGCCGCTGGCGGGCACGGTTCCGGCTTATGCCACCGCGCCGGCGCTGCTGTATGTGTCCTGCCTGATGTTGCGCGAGCTGCTGGAGATCGACTGGAACGACGTCACCGAAGTCGTGCCGGCGGTCATGACCGCGCTGGGCATGCCCTTTACGTACTCGGTCGCCAACGGGGTGGCCTTCGGCTTCATCAGCTACGCGGCACTCAAGCTGCTGACCGGGCGCGCGCGCAGCGTGCCGGTGATGGTCTGGATCATTGCCGCGGTCTTTGTCTTCAAGTTCTATTATCTGCCGGGCCACTGAGCATTCCTGGCGGCCAGAGCGGACGTGGGCAGCACCGGCCGCCCATTCTTTATCGCACCCCTTGCCCCACCGCGATCGGAGCGCAGGAAGGCCCGCAAAGCGTACCCGTTTCTGCGGGACGCCCAGGGCCGCACGAGCGTTCGCAGCGAACCCGTTTCTGCGGGCAGCGATTCAAGGTTCCTTGAATCGCGCGATACCACCTCGCCCACCACTTGTGCGTGCAATCGAGACCGCTGTCATCACCCGTTCGGGGCGCGAAAGCGTACCCGATTCTGCGTACCATGCCGGCATGGAAATGGCGCTCCGGCGGAACGACGGACGGGCAGCTATCCCATCCGAAATTTAGTCCGAAATTCGGTCCGAAATTTGGCTCGCATCCGGTCCCGAATTTGTCGCGGATCGCGCCCGCAAACCGCTTCCGACCGGCCAAATTGGCGGTGTGCAGGCCGGCTCATACCAAAGTATGAGATTGGGTGTAAGTCACCCACTCAGGGCTGGACAAACCGCCCCAAATGCACTGAACTATAGGCGTGGCAAAGAGGGGCGCGGCAAGGCGCCCCTTCTTGACTCCGGTGCATGCGGGGCTGGATTGCCGGAGTACACCGAACGCGCGTTGGCGCCGTCCGCCAGTCCGGGGACAGCTCGGATGAGACCGCCAGACAAGGCGGCAGGGCCACGACACAGGGAGCGTGCGGAAAACACGTGCGCCACGCAGACACAAATAACTCCAAGACTGACAAGTGGTATCCGCAGACGTGTAGTGCCGGGGGATGTTGTTCAACGGGGATAATCATGACCGCAGGAGAGATCCGGCGACCCGCCATCGGGCCCGTCAGGGAGTCCATAAGCCGATCCACTAGCCGATCCATTCACCACGCCTGGGCTGCTCTGGGGGAAGCCGCAGGTGAAACGCCCGCAAACCGTGCCAGCCGTGACGGCGCCACTGCCGACGTGGCGGCCCTGCTGGCTGACGACAGTGCGCTCAGCGACAGCGCCCGTGCCGCGGTGGAAAACCTGCTGCGCCGCCATCGCTTGCTGGAGGGCGAGCTGGCACGCCAGCGTGCCATGCTGCAGGAATGGATCCTGAGCCAGCTCACCTACAAGTCGCTTTACTACCAATACTCCGGACAGACTCCCGAGGCACCGCGCGTAGAGCTGATGCGTGAGAAGGAGGCGGTGCGGCGACGCATCCGCGATCAGCTTCAGGGGGGCAGCGGCTATCTCGCCGCGCCCGAGGAGCCGTCCCGCAGTCTGTCCACCTCGTGATACCGACGTTGCTAGCGGGCGCCAACCCGCAGCCAGTCCAGCCCCAGTCCGCGCCACGGCCACAGGCCCCCGCGCAGTCCACGGGTGCCGGAACCAAGAACAAGCCAAACGTCCGGGAGATCGTGATGGACCGACTGTGCAAGGCGTCACGCACTGCGCAGATCGTGGTCGTGTCGCGTCATGAAGATTTTGGTTTTGACCCGTCCAGCTTCGGCCCGGGATGGGAACTGCGCCGCGTGCAGCAGATCCGCGACGTCGAACGCGTGGTGCGGGCGAGCCCGCCCTCCGCTGGCGTGATCGACCTGCAGGCGGAGTACAGCGACGCCGAGCTCGGCCAGCTCGAACTCGCGCTGCAGCATTTGCATGTCACCTGGGTGGCCATCACCTGCGATGCGATGCTCGCCGACGAGCGCGTGCGCCGGCTGATCCGCGACTACTGCGTGGACTACGTGCGCACGCCGTTCTCGGTGCAGGAGCTGATCTACACGCTCAAGCACGCGCATGGCATGGCGTCGCTGCATGGCGCGCGCGTGCAGGAGACGGCGTCGCGCGGCACCATGATCGGAGAGTGCGCGGCCATGCGCGCCATGTTCCGCTCGCTGGCCAAGGTGGCGCACAACGAGGCGCCGGTATTCATCTCCGGCGAATCCGGCACCGGCAAGGAACTGGCGGCCCAGGCGATCCACGATGCCTCGAGCCGGCGCAAGGGGCCGTTCATCGCCATCAACTGCGGCGCCATCCCCTCGCACCTGGTGCAGTCGGAACTGTTCGGCTACGAGAAGGGCGCGTTCACCGGCGCCAACCAGCGCAAGGTCGGCTGGATCGAACAGGCGCAGGGCGGCACGCTGTTTCTCGACGAGATCGGCGACCTGCCGCTGGAAAGCCAGGTGGCGCTGTTGCGTTTCCTGCAGCAGGGCACCATCACGCGCCTGGGCGGGCACCAGTCGATCCCGCTGAACTTGCGCATCATCTCGGCCACGCACGTGGACCTGGTGGCCGCGCAGGGCGACGGCCGCTTCCGCTCCGACCTGTTCCACCGGCTGTGCGTGCTGACGCTGAGCATTCCGCCGCTGCGCGAGCGCGGCGAGGACATTCTCCAGCTGGCCAACGCCGTGCTGGCCGAGCACGGGCACGAGGCGCACCGGCGCATCCGCGGCTTCTCGGCATGCGCGACCCAGGCCATGATGCAGTACGCGTGGCCGGGCAACGTGCGCGAGCTGATCAACCGCGTGCGCCGCGCCATCGTGATGACCGACAACCGCAAGATCACGGCCGAGGACCTGCAACTGCACGGCGGTGCCGAACTGCCGCGCAAGACCCTCGACGCGATCCGTGAGGAGGCCGAACGCGAGGCAATCCGCAACGTGATGGCTAGCCATGGCTTCCACGTGGTGCCCGCCGCGCGCGAGCTCAACGTGTCGCGCGTGACCCTGTACCGGCTGATGCACAAGCACAATATCCGCGTGGAAAGCCAGCCCGCCGCGGGCGAGTAAGCGGCAAGGCGGCTTCGCAAGCGCCCTCCGCCGCCATCCGCCGCTTCTGAGGACGCGGGTGAGCACGCCGTTGAGCACCACGCAGCGCGCCACAGGAAAGGGGAACCGCCGACGTCCGCTCGCCGGTTCCGCCTTTCCTCGTGCCCGCTGGCACGTCAGCGCACAACCGCGCGGGGCTGGCCGGCCCCGCTCCCGCCTATGGCCGCATCCGTCGGGGCGGCCGCGAGGTTCATGCTGATCTTGCCGCGCGGCGTGCGTGGCGGGCCGTTGTCGTCCCGTTGCAGCCACGGCGGCGCGTCGCGCCGGTCCGGGTGGTCGCGCGCCTGCCGGCCGCCTTGCGGCGCCGCAGGGCCGGCCGCGCCTGGCGAAGTGTCCTGCTGCATATGCAGTTCGCCCCAGGCCCAGCCGAAGCCGCGCACATAAACATCATTGCTGACCGCCGCATGGCTGTTGGCGCTGGCGTCGTCGGGACGATCGAACCAGGTATAGCTGGCTGCCACGGCAGGGGCCGAGAAGACCGCCAAGGCGGCCAGCACGCCTGCGGCAGGGATTGCGGCTTTCATGGCGTCTCCTCCTTGTGGAAAAAAGTGCCCGCCGGGGGACGGAGCACAAATCCGCGCAGACAAGCCGGCTGGCATGCCCGCTTGATTCCGCACTAACTCCCGGTCAGGCGCGCCGCCTTCCGGCCGGGCGCCCGCAGGCTGCGCGCGTGCAGGCCGGACCCCTGGCCCGCCGCGCTCCGCCGGGGCAAGGTGCGCTGGCCGTGGCCAACGGTGCCGCCTCGACCCGCGCGCGCGGGTAGGGCAGCAGCGGCGGCGAAAGCAGGTCAGTCACCGAAGGCGGGGGGCCCGCCAACCGGTATGAGCGCCGGCGCGCCGTCATGCGTGAAGGCGGATGACGCATGGCTGATCTCTCTCCGCAGTAGTGTGGCTGGTTGATGGTCCGGACGCGCGCGGCGTCCCTGCGGATGCTGAGCGACAAGTGTGCCAATGGCCGCAAACGCTTGTGCCATGCGGGTTTGCAGCCCGCCCGGTCGCGCCTTGCGCGGCCGCGGCGGTGCCACGGGACCATTCGGTTTCGCCGTTGCAACGCACGCAGCGAGCGCCACCGCTGGCCGCGTGCGCGCATGTGCGGGCATGGCCGCCTGACACGCACGCCGGGTGCGGGAAAGCGCGCCCCGGCAGCGGCGCATTCGCCGCACTGCACCGAGTTGCATGTTTGAAACCGGAGTTACATCAGCCTTGCATTGCGTAACAGTGGGGAACACCGGCGAGCACGCTGCCCGCGCGGCGCCATGGCGCCGCGCAGCGTAGTAATAGCACGCAGAAACGGGTACGCCGCGGGCGTCCCTCGCGGCAGCGGCTGCCGTGATCGTCAGCGAGCCTGGCCAGGCGGGCTGGGTGCCGCTGGCAGGGTGGGAGCGGCAGTGGACGACGAGGTCGTGGCAGTGCCTGAGATGGGTTTGGGGCCGGGCTGGCTGCGCTCGCAGCCGGCAACGCCCAGCATCCCGACCACGAGTATGGCGGCCACCGGTCGTGCGGAAAGGAAACGGGTCACTGATGCCTCCTTGCGCCGGCGCGCTGGCACGGGATGCGCCGGCAGGTGTGCCTAGTCTTACTGTAGCAGGTCGCCTCAGGGGTGCCGCTTGGGCAAGCCACGCGATGCGCAGTATGATGAACGCAAGCACCCTCGCTGCCGGGGCGTCCCGCGGCCGCTTGCGCCAGGCTTTCCGGTTACCGGTCTCTGCGCACGAGGGCTCCCGAACCGGCAAACCCAAGGCCGTGAACGACAACACCGAACACCAACCCGCATCGTCCGCCGGCAGCGGCGCCCCGCAGCCGCGACCTCACCGCCCTCACTGGCTGCCGGACCGGCACACCGGCGCGCGCACGCTGCGCGTGGTCACTGCGGCGGTCACCTCCTGGTTCGACCACCGCGCCGCCAGCAAGGGCGCGGCGCTTTCCTTCTACATGCTGTTCTCGCTGGCGCCGATCCTGGTGCTGGTGATCTCCATCGCCGGCCTGTTCTTCGGCGCCGAGGCGGCGCGCGGCGAGATCTTCGCCCAGATCGAAGGGCTCGTCGGCGAACAGGGCGCCACGGCGATCCAGCAGATCCTGGCCGCCACGCACCGCGCTGGCGGCAGCGGCATGGCCGCGCTGATCGCCATGGGCATCCTGTTCGTCGGCGCCACCAGCGCCTTTGCCGAGCTCAAGAGCAGCCTCGATGACATCTGGCATGTGCCGGTGCCCAAGACTGCCGGCTGGCAGACGCTGCTGCGCGCGCGGCTGCTGTCGTTCAGCCTTGTGCTGGTGCTGGCCTTCATGCTGCTGGTGTCGCTGATCGTCAACGCCGCGCTGGCGGTGATCGAGCGCGTCTGGGGCCAGCTGTGGACGCAATCCTGGTTCGCCCCGGTGGCCGACGTGATCTCGACGGCGTTTTCCTTTGCCGTCGTGACCGCGCTGTTCGCCGTGATCTTCAAGATGCTGCCCAACGCGCGCATCGCCTGGCGTGACGTGACCATGGGCGCCGTCATTACCGCGCTGCTGTTCTCGGTGGGCAAGCGGCTGATTGGCCTCTATCTGGGAAATAGTGCCGTGGCGTCCTCATACGGCGCGGCGGGCTCGGTGGTGGCACTGATGCTGTGGATCTATTACTCGGCGCAGATCTTCTTCTTTGGCGCCGAGCTGACGCGCCAGTACGCACTGCAGTTCGGCAGCCTGCGCGGTGTGCCGGGCATGGGAGGGGAGGGGATTGGCAAGGGCGAAGGCAAACCCCCGGCCTGGCCCGTGAACCGGTAAAATAGCGCCCCATTCCCTCCGTAAGTCCCGCATGGCCTGGCGCAGTGCCGCCTGCGGCGGCGCCGGTCCGGGTGCCGGCTCATGCCGCGCCCTCTACTCCCTCTACTAATTCCCAGCCAGATTCCGTGAGCTCGCTCGTATCCGAAATTGCGCGTCGACGCACCTTTGCCATTATCTCCCACCCCGACGCGGGCAAGACGACCCTGACCGAAAAGCTGCTGTGGTTCGGCGGCGCCATCCAGGTCGCGGGCGAGGTGCGCGCGCGCAAGGCCGACCGCCATGCCACCTCCGACTGGATGGAACTGGAAAAGCAGCGCGGCATCTCGGTGACCTCGTCGGTGATGCAGTTCCCGTATCGGCGCGGGCATGCCAGTAACAGCGCCGACGGCAACGCGCAGGAGAACATCGTCAACCTGCTCGACACGCCGGGCCACGAGGACTTCTCGGAAGACACCTACCGCACGCTGACGGCGGTCGACTCGGCCGTGATGGTGATCGACTCGGTCAACGGCGTGGAAGCGCAGACCATCAAGCTGCTCAACGTCTGCCGCCTGCGCGACACGCCCATCCTTACCTTCATCAACAAGCTCGACCGCGAGGGCCGCTCGCCGATCGAGCTGCTCGATGAAATCGAAGACGTGCTGCAGATCCAGTGCGCGCCGATGACCTGGCCGATCGGCATGGGCAAGCAGTTCCGCGGCGTGTACCACCTGATCGACGACAAGGTGCAGCTGTTCGACCCGAAGGGCGACAAGGGCACCGCGGCGATCCTGGACGGCCTGGACAACCCGGAACTTGACCGCATCCTCGGCAGCCAGGCCGACGAGCTGCGCGTCGAGATCGAACTGGTGCGCGGCGCGTCGCACACCTTCGACAAGGAGGCGTTCCTCTCCGGCAAGCAGACCCCGGTCTACTTCGGCTCGGCGATCAACAACTTTGGCGTGCAGTCGCTGCTGGACGCGCTGTGCGAGCTGTCGCCGCCGCCGCTGGCGCGCAACACCGACACGCGCGTGGTCGAGCCGAATGAAGGCAAGTTCACCGGCTTCGTCTTCAAGATCCAGGCCAACATGGACCCGCGCCACCGCGACCGCATTGCCTTCGTGCGCGTATGCTCGGGCCGCTTCGAGCGCGGCATGAAGCTGCTGCACGTCTCCGCCGGCAAGACCGTGGCGATCAACAACGCCATCACCTTCATGGCGCAGGACCGCAACACGACGGAAGAGGCCTACGCCGGCGACATCATCGGCGTGCCCAACCACGGCACCATCCGCCTGGGCGATGTCTTCACCGAGGGCGAGCCGCTCAAGTTCACCGGCATCCCGTCGTTCGCGCCGGAATTTTTCCGCCGCGCGCGCCTGAACAACCCGCTCAAGGTCAAGCAGCTGCAGAAGGGCCTGCAGCAACTGGCGGAAGAGGGCGCGACGCAGATGTTCCGACCGCTTGTCTCCAACGACCTGGTGCTGGGCGCGGTCGGTATCCTGCAGTTCGACGTAGTGGCGCACCGGCTCGAGCATGAGTACGGTGTCGATGCCATCTTTGAGTCGCACGAGTGCGCCACGGCGCGCTGGCTCAAGGGTTCGCCCGCGGAGATCGAGAAGCTGATCGCCAAGGCCGGGCATAACGTGGCGCTGGACGGCGCCGGTGACCATGTGTACCTGGCGCCGAGCATGGTGAACCTGCGACTGACGCAGGAGCGGTTCCCCGAGCTGCAGTTTTTGGAGACGCGCGAGATCGTCTGACGATCCCGTCGCTGACAACGCAAAACGGCTCGCCATGGCGAGCCGTTTTGCATCGGGGGTTTGCTCCCCTCTCCCGCTTGCGGGAGAGGGGCGGGGGAGAGGGCAGGCGGTGCTCGACGCGATGACACTTCGTGGATGCTCCGGCCCTCTCCCCCGGCCCCTCTCCCATTACATGGGAGAGGGGAGCAAACACGCCGCCTTACTTGCGCCCCCTCAATACGCCAGCGACGCCTGGATATAGAAAGTCCGCGGCATCCCCACGTACTTGCCCAAATTGTTGTCCGTCGAGCGCGTGAAATAGCGCTTGTCAAACAGGTTCTTCACCCCGACCGCCAGCTTCAGGTTCTGTGCCGACTTGCCGAAGTCGTAGCCCAGCCGCATGTTCAGCAGTGCGTAGCCCGGGATGTCGCCCAGCGCGCCATTGGCGCTCTCCGCGGTCTGGTACCTGGTCGACGTGCTCGGGTCGCCCGGCGAATGCTGCTTGGACTGTGCGTAGCCGTCGATATTGAACGCCCAGCGGTTGCGCGCATAGCGCATGCCCACGGTGGCCACATGCCGCGAATAGAACGGCAGGTCGCGTCCGGCGAAGTTGCCCTGGTTGTAGGTGGCTTCGGTGAAGGTGTAGGTCGCGTACGCCGACAGGCCGGCCAGCGACTTGTCGAGCGCGCCGAAGTCATAGCGCAGAGAAGATTCCACGCCGCGGTGCGTGGTGGCGCCGAGGTTGGTCCAGGCATCCGGCGCGCCGCCGGTGCCGCCGCGCAGCTGCAGCTCGTCGTCGAAGTCGATATTGAACAGCGTCAGCTCGCCGCCCCAGCCGTTGCTGTTGAAGTGCGTGCCGATTTCGTACGTCTTCGCCTTCTCGGGCGTCAGGCCGTTGGTGGTCTGCGCGATCTGGAAGTACTGCAGCGGCCCGAACGAGACGCCGGCGTTGGCGAACAGTTTCCACTGGTCGCTGACGTGGTACATCACCGCCAGCGACGGCAGCGGCTCGTTGGACGAGACATCGTTGCGCGCGCCGGTGAAGTTGTCGGTCACGTACGATCGGATGAATTCGTAGCGCAGGCCCGGCGTGATGGTCCAGCTGCCGACGTTGATGGTGTCGTCGATATAGACCGCGTTGGCGGTGGTGCCGCCCGTGCGCGACTGGTACACCGGCGACGGCAGCGTGGTCGGATCGATGGTGCCCGGGGTGTAGAACACTGTGCGCGAGGCCTTCTCGTCGCTGGCTTCGCGCAGGAAGCGGTAGCCGACGCTGACCTCATGGCTCATGTTTTCGCCGCGGAACAGCTGCGAGTAGCGCGGCTCGATCGCGAACGTATGGTAGTTGCGCGGCGCAGAGGTCAAGCGGCGCAGGTTGGCCGATGCGCCCGTGCCTTGCTGCTCGATATTGCTGCCGCGGAAGCTGTCGGTGTAGTACGTCAGCACCTCGAACTTGCGGTTGTTATCGTTGTGGCTGTATTTCAGGCTGAAGTCGTTGCGGCGGCCGTCGAAATTGTCGTAGGGCCGCACCGACTGGAACGGATCGGCGGCGTACTGCGCCGACGTCAGGCCGCCTGGCATGCCGGCCCTGCCCTCGTAGTAGTGGAAGGCTGCGCTCAGTTCGTCGGTCTTCGAGATCCGGTAGTTGCCCTTGAGCATCAGGTCGTCGATATTGACGTGGTCGTTGCTCTCGCGATAGCCATTGCCATGGATGCCCGAGTACAGCAGCGCGCCACCCAGCCCGTTATCGTTGGTGCCGCCGATAAACGCGGTCGGGTTGGTCTTGACGTTGCCGCCGTGGCTGTAGATGTCGGTCGATACCGAGGCATCGGCCGCAAAGGCCTTCGGGATCGACCGCGTCGCGAAGTTGATGATGCCGCCCACGTTCTGCGGACCATAGCGCACCGAGCCCGCGCCGCGGACCACGTCGATGCTTTCCAGGTTGCCCAGCGACAGCGGTGCCATCGACAGCTGCGGCTGGCCATAGGGCGCTACCGCCAGCGGCACGCCGTCCATCAGGATGGTCGAGCGCGGCGACAGCCGCGAAGTCAGGCCCCGCACGCCCACGTTCAGCGACACATCGCTGCCGCCGGTGCCGTTATTCTCCTGCACCTGCACGCCGGGGACGCGGCGCAGGACCTCGCGCACGTTGTTGGCGCCGGCTTCCTGGAAGGTCACCCGGTCGACGATGGTGCGTGCGCCAGGATGTTCCAGCACTTTGGCTTCATCGGCGTTGTCGAGCCAGTTGCCGACCACGGTGACGGCGTTGAGGGTGGTTTCCGCATTGGCGCTGCCGGTGGCGGTGGCCGTGGCGGCAGTCTGGGCGTGGGCTGAGAGGGTGAACAACAGGGCGGCGCCGATGGCACCGGCGGTGAGACGGAAAGCGGGCTGCAAGATGAGGGTCCTGGATAGGCAGCGCATTCCACCGGACGGATGCGCCGAATGAGGCGGGATTATAGGTGCGAGTGATTCTCAGATGCGATTAGTCAGATCAAACCCGGAACGTTTGTCGCATCCATGCATCATGATTGATACATTTGCACGTCAAATGTGACAAGAAGGACGCGTCAGCCGGCCATCGGATCGCAACGCATGCATGTGTATGCACTAATTCAGCGGTCACCGTAAAATCGTGGCTTTATGTCGTCGCTTGCCGCGGCGATTGCCGCTGCAAGTGTCACCGCAATAGCCACCGCAATTGCCACCGGTATCGCTGTAGCGCCTGCGTGGCGCCAACCCGCTGTCTGAAACCCCGCCTCCAGCATCCATGTCTTCCCCTGCCACCGTCCCGGCCGTCGAGCCGGATAGCGTCTTCGGCGACGCCGCGTTCCGCCGCTACTGGTTTGCCCGCCTGTGCACCACCATCGGCTACCAGATCTTTACCGTGGCAGTGGGCTGGCAGATGTACGACCTGACGCGCGACCCGCTGATGCTGGGCATGGTCGGGCTGGTGCAATTCCTGCCGTCGGTGGTGCTGATCCTGATGTCCGGCCACGTCGCCGACCGCTTTGACCGGCGCCGCATCGTGCGCACTTGCCAGTCGATCGAAGCGCTGCTGGCCGTCGGCATGGCCGTGGCCAGCCTCACCGGCTGGATCGACAGCCATCACATTTTTGTCTTCGTCGCGCTGATCGGCGCCACGCGCGCGTTCGAAAACCCCACGCTGCAGGCGCTGCTGCCCAGCGTGGTGACGCCACGCCAGTTGCCGCGCGCGGTGGCGCTGGCCAGTTCCGCCGCGCAGACCGCGATCATCATCGGCCCGGCCATCGGCGGCTTTGCCTACGTGGCGGGCCCCGGCGTGGTCTATGCGCTGAGCGCGACGCTGTTCGTCATCGCCGCGGTGCTGGTCAGCGGCATCACGCTGCGGCAGGCCGCGCAGCGGCTGACCGCGCCGGTCAGCGTCAGCACGGTGTTTGCCGGCTTCGCCTATATCCGCAGCCGGCAGGTGCTGCTAGGCGCGATCTCGCTGGACTTGTTCGCCGTGCTGCTGGGCGGTGCGGTGGCACTGCTGCCGATCTATGCGCGCGACATCCTGCATACCGGACCGTGGGGCCTGGGTCTGCTGCGCTCGTCGCCGGCGGTCGGTGCGCTGGTCATGGCGCTGTGGCTGGCGCGCCACCCGCTGAACCGCCGCGCCGGGCGCATCATGTTCGGCGCGGTCGCGCTGTTCGGCGTTGCCACCGTGGTCTTCGGGGTGTCGACGTGGTTGCCGCTGTCGATGGCCGCGCTGGTGGTGCTGGGCGCCTCGGACATGATCAGCGTGGTGGTGCGCTCGACGCTGGTCCAGCTCGATACGCCCGACGACATGCGCGGGCGGGTCGGCGCGGTCAACTCGGTATTCATCGGCGCCTCCAACCAGTTGGGCGAGTTCGAGTCCGGCGTGACCGCGGCGCTGTTCGGCCCGGTGGGCGCGGTGATCCTGGGGGGCGTCGGCACGCTGCTGGTGGTGGCGGTGTGGATGCGGCTGTTCCCGGCGCTGGCCTCGCGCGACCGGCTGCACGAACACGCCACCTGACCATCGCGGATCGTTCGCCGCCCAGGCCAGGCCAGGCTGTGGCGGGGCCGCGAAGCGTACCCGTTTCTGCGTAGTTGTTGCCTGGCTCCTGCATGAGCGGCCAGTGCACGGCTGACGGTATAGTCCAGCCTTGTGCGGTGGCTTTCCGGCCCGACTTTCGTCGCTGAAAGTTGCCCCCAGGCTCCCCGCCGACGTCGCCCCGCCAGTTTCCTATTCGTCCCCGCCACATGGCCGCTCCGTCCGACCCGCTCCAGCGCCACGCGGTCTTTGCCGCGCTCACCGGCTCGCGCGCGTCGCTCGAACGCGCGGCCGTGCTGGGCGATGGGCTGGGCCTGGCGCTGTGGCGCAACCGGGACGACGATACCGCCTACGCCCATCCCGGCCACCACACTATTTCGGTCTACCTGGAAGGCGGCCTTGGCACCTACAGGCGCGACCAGCCCGGCAACAAAGGTGCGCCCGGGCGGCTCTGCCTGCTGCCGGCGGACCATGAGTCGCGCTGGCACGTGGGCGGCCCGCAGCGATTCGTTCACCTGTATGTCAGGCCGGAGCTGCTGGCCTGGCACTGCGTGCGCCTGCTCGACCGCGAGCCGCGTTCGGTGGCGCTGCGCGACCTGACCTTTGCCGACGATCCGTTCCTGTACGCATTGAGCCAGCGGCTGGCCGCGCTCGACTGGCACCAGCCCGAGGCGCGCATGGCCTGCAACGCGCTGGCGCATGAGGCGGTCAGCCACCTGGTGCTGCACCACGCCGGGCGCCCCGCGCCGACGGACTGGCGCGGTGGCCTGTCGGCGCAGGCACGGCGCACCGTCCGCGACTGGATCGAAAGCCATCCCGCGCACAACCCGACCCTGGGCGAACTGGCGGCCCTGGCGGGCCTGTCGGAATTCCACTTCGCGCGCATGTTCCGGGTCTCGTTCGGGATGCCGCCCCATGCATGGATCCTGCGGATGCGGCTCGAGCGCGCCCGCCAGCTGCTGGGCGAGCCACGGCTTGGCCTGCGCGACGTGGCCGCGCGCGCCGGGTTTGCCTCGGCCAGCCACCTGAACCACCGCTTCCGCGCTGCGTTCGGGGTCACGCCCGGCAGCTGGCGCTCGGGATTGTTGCCCTCCGACTGAATCGCCACGGCCCATTGTCGGACAAGGGCTGCGAGTCAGTGTCTTGTCTTTGTCGGTGATCATCTGACATCGCGCGTTCAAAAATCACTAATTTCTGGAAAATTTGACGCGCCGCCCGCTATCGCCGAGGCGCCGAATTCCCGGTGACCGCACGCAGAAACGGGTACGCCCCGCCGTCTCATCGCCATGCTCGGCTAGCTGGCCTTGCCCTCGTCGGCAAACAGCGTGCAGGCGCCGCTTTCGGCCGTGCTCACGTTGCTGCGGAAGGCCGTGAACAGGTCGCGGCCGACGCCGTGCCGGTTGGCGCTGAGGTCCGGATGGGCCGCCTCACGCGCGCGCCATTCGTCGTCCGGCACCAGCACCTCCAGCACGCCCGCGGGCGCATCCACGCGCATCAGGTCCCCGGTGCGCACGCGCGCGATCGCGCCGCCGCGCAGCGCTTCCGGACAGACATGGATCGCTGCCGGCACCTTGCCCGACGCGCCCGACATGCGCCCGTCGGTGACCAGCGCGACATGGAAGCCGCGATCCTGCAGCACCGTCAGCGTCGGCGTCAGCTTGTGCAGCTCGGGCATGCCGCACGCTGCCGGGCCCTGCCATGGCAGCACCGCGACAAAGTCGCGTTCCAGCTCGCCGCGCTTGAAGGCGTGCAGCACGTCGTCCTGATGCTCGAACACGATCGCCGGCGCCTGCACCACCTGGTGCTCGGGCTTGACCGCAGAGGTCTTGATCACCGCTCGGCCCAGCTTGCCGTCGAGCACCTTGATGCCGCCGTCCGGCGCGAACGGCTGGCCGGCGCTGCGCACGATGCTGTCGTCAAGCGGCGCCGCGGGGCCGTCGATCCAGCTCAGCTTGCCGTCGCGCAGCACTGGCTCGCGCGTATAGTCCTCCAGCCCGCGGCCGAAGATGGTGGTGACGTCGTCATGCAGCAGTCCCAGCGACAGCAGCCCGCGGATCACCACAGGCAGCCCGCCGGCGGCCTGGAACTGATTCACATCGGCCTTGCCGTTGGGGTACACGCGCGCCAGCAGCGGCACTACCGCGGACAGTTCGTCGAAGTCGTCCCAGCCCAGCACAATGCCGCCCACGCGCGCCATCGCAATCAGGTGCAGCGTGTGGTTGGTCGAGCCGCCGGTGGCGAGCAGCCCGACGATGCCGTTGACGAAGGCATGCTCGTCCAGCACCTCGGCCACCGGCGTGTAGCGCTCGCCGCCATGCACCAGCTTGAGCGCCTGGCGCGCGGCCTCGCGCGTCAGCGCCTCGCGCAGCGGCGTGCCGGGGTTGACGAAGGCGGTGCCCGGCAGGTGCAGCCCCATCATTTCCATCAGCATCTGGTTGGAATTGGCGGTGCCATAGAAGGTGCAGGTGCCGGGGCCGTGATAGGAGCGGGTCTCGGCTTCGAGCAGTGCTTCCCGCCCGATCTTGCCTTCCGCATAGAGCTGGCGCGTGTGCGCCTTTTCGTCATTGCTGATGCCAGTGGTCATAGGCCCGCCCGGCACGAACACCGCGGGCAGGTGGCCGAACGACAGCGCGCCCATCACCAGCCCCGGCACGATCTTGTCGCACACGCCCAGGTACAGCGCGGCGTCGAACATCTGGTGCGACAGGGCCACGGCCGAGGCCAGCGCGATCACGTCGCGCGAGAACAGCGACAGGTCCATGCCGTCCTGGCCCTGCGTCACGCCATCGCACATCGCGGGCGTGCCGCCTGCGAACTGCGCGGTGCCTCCAGCCTCGAGCGCCGCCTCCTTGATCCACTGCGGATAGGCCGCCAGCGGCTGGTGCGCCGACAGCATGTCGTTGTAGGCGGAGACGATCGCCAGGTTTGGCCGCTCGTCGGCCTTCAGGCGGATCTTGGCTTCGTCAGGCATCGCGGCCACCGCGTGGGCCAGGTTGGTACAAGAGAGCTGGGCGCGTTCCACTTTCTGCCCGGCCATGGCGCGCGTGCGGTCCAGATACGCCTGGCGCGTGGCGGCACTGCGGGAGACGATGCGGGCGGTGACCCGCTCGAGCACTGGATGACGTGGCATGGGGTTCTCCTGCGGGGGAGCTTTCAGCCTAGCGCACTTTGCCGGGCGCTGCACGCCGGAGGCTCGCGCGCGGTCCGGGCGAGCCACGCAGAAATGGGTACGCTTGCCTCGCCAAGCCGTAGCGACTCACGTAAACTGGCCGCAACACGGCCCGCCATCGCGCGATGGCCGCGACAACTCGAATCCTCAAGGAGCGCAGGGTGAGCATGCCTGATTTCGACATGGTGCTGTTCGGCGGCACCGGCGACCTGGCGCGGCGCAAGCTGCTGCCTTCCTTGTTCGACGCGCACCATGCCGGCCTGCTGCATCCGGCCGCGCGCATCCTCGCCACCGGCAGCCAGCCGTTGTCGACCGAGGACTACCTTGCGTCGCTGGAGCAGACCGTGCGGCCCGCACTGGCCCATGCGCCGCCGGAGTCATGGGAAAAGTTCTGCGCGCGCATCAGTTACGTGCAGGCCGACGCACGCGTGCCCGCGCATTTCGACGCGCTGGCTGACAAGGTGCTGTCGCGCAAGCCGGAAGTGGTGGTGTGCTATCTCGCCACCGCGCCGCACTTGTTCGTTTCGATCTGCGAACAGCTCGCGCGTACCGGCCTCAATACGCGCACGGCGCCCAACGTACGCATCGTGCTGGAAAAACCGCTGGGCCATGACCTCGAATCGAACGAGGCGATCAACTCGGCGGTGGCGAATTTCTTCGCCGAAGAACAGATCTACCGTATCGACCACTACCTCGGCAAGGAGTCGGTGCAGAACCTGATGGCGATCCGCTTCGGCAATGCCTTGTTCGAGCCGCTGTGGCGGCGCGAGTGGGTGCAGGACGTGCAGATCACCATCGCCGAAGAACTCGGCGTGGAGACGCGCGGCGATTTCTACGACCAGACCGGGGCGCTGCGCGACATGGTGCAGAACCACCTGCTGCAGCTGCTGTGCATGGTCGCGATGGAGCCGCCCGCCAGCCTGTCGGAAGATGCCATCCGCGACGAGAAGATCAAGATCCTGAAGGCGCTCAAGCCGATCACGCCGCAGGACGTTGCCGAGAAAACCGTGCGCGGCCAGTACCGCGCCGGCGCCATCGGCGGCAAGCCGGTGCCGGGCTACACGGATGAGGCCGGCATCGCCCCCGAGAGCCGTACCGAGACCTTCGTCGCGGTCAAGGCCGAGATCGCCAACTGGCGCTGGGAGGGCGTGCCGTTCTATCTGCGCACCGGCAAGCGCATGCAGGCGCGCGTGGCCGAGATCGTGATCCACTTCCGCGACGTGCCGCACGCGATTTTCCCGCGCCCGCTGACGCTGTCGCCGCAGAACCGGCTGGTGATCCAGCTGCAGCCCGAAGAAAGCATCCGGCTGTATTGCCTGGTCAAGCAGCCCGGCGACACGCTGGAACTGACGCCGACCTCGCTCGACCTCGACTTCGCCAACTCATTCAAGGTGCGCCGCGCCGGCGCCTACGAGCGGCTGCTGCTCGACGTGATCCGCGGCCGGCTGGGTTTGTTCGTGCGCCGCGACGAGCAGGTGCAGGCGTGGCGCTGGGTCGAGCCCATCATCGATACCTGGGAAGCCAGCACGGTCCCGCCCAAGCCTTACACCGCCGGCACGTGGGGCCCGGCCGCGTCATCGGCATTGATGTCGCGCGACGGCGCCTTATGGCACGAAGAAGCCTGATCCGCACGAAGAAGCCTGATCCGCACGAGGAAGCCTGAACCAGAGGAAACGACATGCGCCTGTTCGAACATCCCACCCCGATGGACCAGGCCGAGGCATTGGCCATCTCTATCAGCCATGCGCTCGAACTCGCCATCCGCGTCAACGGCTGGGCGGTACTGGCGGTGTCCGGTGGACGCTCGCCGGTGCCGATGTTCGAGCGGCTGCGCTACCGTCCGCTGCGCTGGGAGGCGGTGACGGTGACGCTGGTCGACGAACGCGTGGTGCCGCCCGACCACCCCGACAGCAATGCCGCGCTGGTGCGCGCGCACCTGCTGCGCGAGGCCGCCGGCAGTGCCGCCTTCATCCCGCTGGTAGCCGACGCGCAAGACGTGGCCGACCCGGCCGCGGCGGTGGCGCGCGCGAATCGTGCGTTCCGCCAGCCCGACGTCGTGGTGCTCGGCATGGGCGAGGATGGCCATACCGCGTCGCTGTTCCCGGACGCGCCCGAACTGCAGGACGCGCTGAGCGATCCGCAGCCGGGCTACCTGCTGGCGCACCCTGGCACCGCACCGCATGCGCGCATCACGCTGAACCTGGCCGCGCTGCTGGCGGCGGAGCGCGCCTTCCTGGCCGTCACCGGGGAGGCGAAGGCCCAGGTGCTCGAACGCGCGCTGCAGGGGCCGACACCCGCGCTGCCGGTGAGCCTGGTGGCGTCGCGACACCGGCACGGGTTTGATGTGTTCAAGGCCTGATTTGAATTCTGACTCTTGAAGGGGATGTGACCGACGCTATGGCTGACACCGCCTCCACTCCCGCCACCGCCACCTTCCCGCGCCTGCTCGGCGATATCGGTGGCACCAACGTGCGTTTCGCGCTGGAGACCGCGCCGATGCAGATCGGCCCGGTGACCGCGCTCAAGGTCGCCGACTTTCCCTCGCTCGAAGCCGCGCTGCGCCAGTTCCTGGATGGCCTGGCCGGCACCGGCCAGCCCCTGCCGCGCCATGCTGCGATCGGGCTGGCCAACCCCGTCACCGGCGACCAGGTCAGACTGACCAACCACAACTGGTCGTTCTCGATCGACGGCATGCGCCGCGCGCTCGGCCTGCAGACGCTGGTGGCGCTGAACGACTTTACCGCGCTGGCGCTGGCCTTGCCGCACCTGCCGGCGGATGGCCTGGCGCAGGTGCGCGCCGGCGCCGCGGTCGCGACCGCGCCGCTGGCGCTGGTGGGACCGGGCACGGGGCTGGGCGTGTCGGGCCTGGTTCCGGCCCCGGGCGGGCAGATGGTGGCGCTGGCCGGCGAGGGTGGCCATATCGAGTTGATGCCGTCCACCGATGATGAATGGGTGGCGTGGCGCGCGGCCCATCGCCAGGTCGGACGGGTGTCCGCGGAACGGCTCTTGTCGGGCGCCGGGCTGTCGCAGATCCATGCCGCGCTGGCCGCAGAAACGGGTACGCTCTTGCTCGCGCCGCTGCAGCCGGAGCAGGTCACCGACGGCGCCTTCCAGCGCAACGACCCGTTGTGCCAGCGCACCATGACAGTGTTCTTCGGGCTGCTGGGCTCGGTCGTGGCGGATATCGCGCTGGTGCTGGGCGCGCGCGGCGGGGTCTACCTGGGCGGCGGCATCCTGCCGCGCTTCGTGCCGGCGCTGCGGGCCTCTGCCTTCGCCGAGCGCTTTGTTGCCAAGGGCCGCATGCGCGGCTGGCTCGAAGACTTGCCGGTCCATGTCATCACCGCGCGCCACCCGGCGCTGCCCGGGCTGGCGCGGGCGTTGGCCGATCGCCTGGATCGCGAAGCGGGGAATGCCTAGCCATGCGCGTTCTGCTGGTGGAAGACGACGCCATGATCGGCGACAGCGTCAGGCAGGCGTTGCGGCAGGAGGGCTTCACCGTCGACTGGGTGCGCGACGGCGACGCGGGCCTGGCCGCAGCCACGTCGTCGCAGGACGGCGAGGCCTGCTACGACCTGGTGCTGCTCGACATCGGCCTGCCGCGCCGCTCGGGGCTTGACGTGCTGCGCACGCTGCGCACGCGCGGCGTGCCAACGCCGGTGCTGATCCTGACCGCGCGCGACGCAGTCGCGGACCGCGTCGCCGGCCTCAATGCCGGCGCCGACGATTACCTCGTCAAGCCATTCGACCTGCAGGAACTGGCCGCGCGCATGCATGCGCTCGCACGCCGCGCCGCGGGCCGGGCCGAGCCGCTGGTGACCTATGGCGAGATCGTGCTCAACCCGTCCACGCGCGAGGTCACGCACCGCGGCGAGCCGGTGCGGCTGTCGGCGCGCGAGTTCGCGCTGCTGTCGGCGCTGATGTCGCGGCCGGGCAAAGTGTGGTCGGTGCCGCAGCTGCAGGAGCGCCTGTATGGCTGGGACGACGAGGTGGGCAGCAATACCGTCGAGGTCTATATCCACGCGCTGCGCAAGAAGTTCGGCGCCGCGCTGATCCGCAATATCCGCGGCGTGGGCTACGTGGTGCCGCGTCTGGATGGCGAGGGAGAACCCGGCTGATGCGCTCCATCCAGCGGACCCTGCTGTGGTGGCTTGCCGCGGGACTGCTCGCCGGCATTGCCATTGCCACCGCGTTGATCTACGGCCAGGCGCGCCAGGAAGCCAATGCGCTGTTCGATTACCAGATGAAGCAGATGGCCGCGGCGCTGCCGAGCCAGTTTGCCGACCCAATGGCGGCGCCCTTTATCGGCGCGCCCGGCGACCTGACGCATGCCGACGAGGATGTCGTCATCCATATCTGGGACGGTTCCGGGCGCAGCCTGTACTTGTCGCATTCGCACCCGGCGCTGCCCGCGCGTGCCGAGCTGGGCTTCTCCAACGTGACCACGCAGCAGGGCGAGTGGCGGCTGTACAGCATGCAGCTGGGGCCGACCGTGGTGCAGATCGCGCAGCCCATGAGCGCGCGCCGCACGCTGGCCGCGCGCATGGCGCTGCGTACCGTGGCGCCGCTGCTGTTGCTGCTGCCGCTGCTGGGCTGGCTGGTGTGGATGGCGGTGGGCCGCGGGCTGCGGCCGCTGCGCGAGATCGCAGCCGAAGTGCGCTCGCGCGACGCCACGGCGCTCGCCCCGCTGGCGGTGCGGCAGATGCCGGACGAGATCGCGCCGCTCAGCGCCGCGCTGAACCAGCTGCTGTCGCGGCTCTCGCACGCCATCGACACGCAGCGCGCCTTCGTGGCCGACGCCGCGCACGCGCTGCGCACGCCGCTGGCCGCGCTGCAGCTGCAAGCCCAGCTGGTCGAGCGCGCCGATAGCGGCACGGCGCGCGACGAGGCGCTCGCAAAGCTGCGCCAGGGGCTGGAGCGGCTGACCCACCTGGTCACGCAGCTGCTGACGCTGGCGCGGCAGGAGCCCGGCGCTGCCACGCCACCGCACGAGCCGGTCGAGCTGCGCGCGCTGGCCACCGGCGTGGTGGCGGAACTGGCCCAGGCCGCGCTGGATCGCGATATCGACCTGGGCGTGGATGGCGACGCCGACGCGGCGCCGGCCATCGTGCGTGGCGATGCCGATGCCTTGCGCATCCTGCTGACCAACCTGCTGGACAACGCGCTGGCCTATGTCCCGGCCGGCAGCCGCATCGACGTGCAGGTGGCACGCGGCGGCGACGGGCGGCCGGTCGAGCTGATGGTCAGCGACAACGGCCCCGGCATTGCGGCCGGGGAGCGCGAGCGTGTGTTCGACCGCTTCTACCGCGTGCCCGAGGCGCCGACCGGCGGCAGCGGACTGGGCCTGGCGATCGTGGCGGAAATCGCGCAGTCGCATGGGGCGCGCGTGGCGCTGGAAGACGCGCGGCCGGGGCTGCGTGTCAGGGTCGTATTCCCGGCCGGTTGAGGGGGGCGGTCAGCGTACCGGCGTCAACCCACGGGCGTCAGTAGTGCCTCGCCGGCAAAATGCCGGCGCGCATTCTCCAGGAACTGCACCACCGACGCCGCGATTGCCTCCGGCGACCAGCCGGCCACGTGCGGCGTCAGCACGACGTTTGGACAATCGAACAACGCTACCGGCGGCGCCGGTTCGCTCTCATAGACATCCAGACCGGCGCCGCCCAACGTACCGGCGCGCAGCGCCGCCGCCAGCGCCTGCGTATCGACCACGCTGCCGCGCGCGATATTGACCAGGAAGCCCGACGGCCCCAGCGCGGCCAGCACGCCGGCGTCGACCAGGTGGCGCGTCTCGCCGCCGCCCGGCGTGGCGATCACCAGGTAGTCGGCCCAGTCGGCCAGCGCGCCGATGTTGTCGAAATAGCGGTAGCCCACGTCCTCGCGCGGCTTGCGGTTGTGGTAGCCGATCTCCAGGTCGAAGCCTTCGCCGCGACGCGCGATGCGCCGGCCGATGGTGCCCAGCCCGACGATTCCCATGCGTTTGCCCGAAACATTGGGTCGCAGCGGCAGCGCCGTGCGCCAGGTGCCGGCGCGGGTGGCGGCGTCGAGCTGTGGCAGCCCGCGCACTGTCGCCAGCAGCAGCGCGAGCGCGTGATCGGCGACGCAGCTGTCGTTGGTGCCGGCGCCATTGGCCACGGCGATGCCGCGCGCGCGGGCGTGGGCGACGGCGATGTTCTCGAACCCGGCGCCGAGCGCGCACACCAGTTCCAGCGCCGGCATGGCGTCGATCTCGGCCGCGGTCAGGCCGGTGGAGCCGATCGTCAGCACTGCGCGGATACGCGCGCCTTGCATGGCGATCTGCGTGGCGCGGCCTTCGGCATCGGGCGCGTAGGCGATTTCAAACTGTTTGGCGATGGCGTCGCGGTGGTGCGGAGCGACCTGGGTCAGGATCAGCAGCGTGGGTTTCATGGCGGGGACAGCGGGGTGTGGAGGCGTGGATTCTGCGAAGGGATGGCCATGCCGGTCCACCCGGCGTTCCGGATCACGGATCGCGGGTCAATGGTCAGCGGGCGTCACATTTTAGCGCCGCAGGGCGCGGCTTGCCGGCGGCGGCCGTGGCTGGCGCAGGCGTGGGGAGTCACGCAGAAATGGGTACGCTTTGCTGAGGCGGAGCAATGCCGGGCAGCGCGCGCTGTGGGTTTGCGATCGTAATCCACGCCCGCGAACTGTGCGCGGGCGGGCTCGGAGGCCATGCGCAGCAGTCATTGCCGGTCGCGGTCGAGCAGTCAGAAACGGGCACGCAGAAACGGGTACGCTCCCGCGCCGCGCGTATCATCGGAGTTCTCTTCTGCTCACACACAAAAGGCTGGCATGCGTGCAATCGGCAACTTCCTCTGGTTCATCCTCGGCGGCGTGGTGATGGGCCTGGCCTGGTGGCTGGCTGGGCTGCTCTGCTTTATCTCGATCGTCGGCATCCCGTGGGGCAAGGCCTGCTTCGTGATCGGCAGCTTCACCTTCTTCCCGTTCGGCAAGCAGGCCATCAGCCGGCGCGAGCTGACCGGGCGCGACGATGTCGGCACCGGCGCGCTGGGGCTGGTGGGCAATGTGCTGTGGTTTGTGATTGCCGGCGTGTGGCTGGCGATCGGCCACGTGATGGCGGCAGTTGCCAACTTTGTCACCATCATCGGCATCCCGTTCGCGATCCAGCACCTGAAGCTGGCCGGCATCGCGCTGGCGCCGATCGGCCAGACCGTGGTCACCAATGAGATAGCCGAAGCCGCGCGCCGTGATGGTGCGCGCGCGCACGTAGACGGCTTGCGTCGCTAGGTTTCGTCGTCGCTGTCCGCCGCGCTATCCTGCTGCGCGGCGTTCGTGACCAGCCGGTCGAGCAGGCTGCCCAGCAGCGCCTGCTCATCCTCGCTCAGGCAGCCGAAGATCTCGTCATTGCGCCGCGCAATCATGGCGATCGCCTGCCGGTACAGCGGCTTGCCTTGTGCGGTCAGCGACAGCACAACGCCGCGGCCATCGGCGGCGCTGGTTTCCTTGCTGACCAGTCCCCGTTCCACCAGCGCCTGCGCCGAGCGGCTCGCCTGGCCCTTGGTCAGGTTGGCGCGGTGCGCCAGCGCGTTGACCGACAGCGGCGCGAACGCGCCGATCGCGGCCAGGCAGCGGCCCTCGCTCAGCAGCAGGCCGCACTGCTCCAGGTAGGCGGCGGCGCTGTCCTTGTCGCTGAGCTTGTTGACCTGGTGCAGGCGGTAGGTCAGGAACTGGTCCAGGCGTGGCAGTGGTTTCATGGCGATGTCCGGTCGGGCGTCGGCATTGTAGTGCCTAGGCCTGGCTGCGCGCCTCCGCCTCGTCGATCAATGCAAGCACCGGTGCCAGCGATTCCTGGCGGCTCATCAGCCCAAGGCACATCATCGCCAGCAGCAGCGGGGATCGTTCTTCGCCAACGCGGCCCATGGCCTCGCACAGGCGGCTATAGGCGAGGTCGAGGTCTTCAGCTTGCATGGCGGGCTCCGGGCTGCTGGGATTGCTGGGATTGCATCAGGGGGGCGAGGGCTGCGCCGACGTCGTCCCATGCGGGCGCGCGCCAGCGCGACAGCACGTACCCGTCGGGGCGGATCGCGTAGAGCGTGCCGGGCCGAGCGCCGTAGCGCGCTTGCGCCTGGCCGGCGACATCGGCGAGCGCGCCCTCCGCGAGGGCGGCGGTGCCGTTGACGATCACGCGGGCCTGCAGCGTTTGCGGATGCGCCTGTACGAGCGCGGCCAGCGGTGCCGGCAGCGCGGGCGAGTCACCGAAGTACAGCAGCGTGAAGCGCTGCCCGAAGCATTGCGTCAGGTGGCCGATGCCTTCCGCGCTGGCGACGCGCGCCTCGGGAGCAGGCAACCCGGGTGCCGCGCCGGGGCAGTCGGCGCCGAAGTCGCTGGCACCATTCAGCGGCGAACCGCTATAGGCGATCGGTGCCGACTGGCGTGGGTTGATCAGCGAACGCACCGGGCTGCCGCCCTGCGCCAGCCGCAGCGTGGCCTCGCGCATCAGGCGGAAGGCAAAATCGGGCGGCGCCATGAATTCGGTGCTCTTGGCGCCGTAGGCGATGTTCTGCCGGGTGGCGTGGACGCGCTCGACCGAATAGGAGTCGAGCAGGCTGTCCGCAGCCTGGCCGCGCACTACCGCGGCCAGCTTCCACGCCAGGTTGCCGGCATCATCCAGCCCCGAGTTAAGCCCGCGCACGCCGAAGATCGGCACCAGGTGCGCGGCGTCGCCGGCGAACAGCACGCGGCCGTGGCGATAGTCCTGCACCGTCAAGCACTTGGCGTTGTAGATGGAGATCCACAGCGGCTGCCAGGGCTCGGTCTCGCCGATCATGTCAAGGTGGCTCTGCACGCGCGGCAGCACGTTTTCCGGCTTGACCGCCTCATCGGGGTCTTCGTCGTCGCGGATCTGGTAGTCGATGCGCCAGACGTCGTCGGGCTGGCGGTGCATCAGGATGGTCGAGCCCGGATTCGAAGGCGGGTCGAACCACGCGAGCCGCTCTACCTCGCGCCGGCTCTTCTGCATGATGTCGACGATCACATAGCGGCCTTCGTATTGCGTGCCTTCCATGCGCAGGCCCAGTTGCTCGCGCACCGTGCTGCGGCCGCCGTCGCAGGCCACCAGCCATTGCGCGTCGACCTGCACCACGCCGTCGGCGCTCTCGATTTCCGCGACCACGCCGCCGTCATGCGGACGCACCGTGCGCACGCGCGCGCCGAAGCGCACGTCGGCCGGCGTGGCGCCCCGCAGCGTGGCCTCGTGCGCGAACGCTTCCAGGTAGTACTGCTGGATATTGACCATCGGCGCAAAGCGCTCGCCCGGCTCGCTCGGCATGCGGAAGTGCAGCACCTCGGCGTCGCGGAAGTAGCTGCGGCCGCCTACCCAGGGCAGCCCCGTTTCGACCGTTTGCTGGTCCGCGCCGACCCAGCCCAGGATTTCGAGCGAGCGGCGCGAGATGCAGATGGCGCGGCTGCCGGCGCAATAGCCGTCGTCGGCCTCGACCACCAGCGTCGCGATGCCGTAGCGCGCCAGCAGCGCCGCCAGCGCCAGCCCGACCGGGCCGCCGCCGGCGATCAGCACGGGTACGTGTCGCGGCCAGGGGCGCGGCGTAACGGGAGGCGGTGCCGGTGGCACGGCCGCGTGCAAGGCGGTGGAGTCTGTCATGGCTGATCTCGCTCGATGCAATTGGTTTCGTGCGCAACTATATCGCAGATGGTTGCGCACGAAACTAGTGTTTACCCGCTTGGCTCAGCGGCTCCGTCCGCAAAGGGAGACAAGTCGCACATCGCCCACCCGGTGCCGTGGCCTATGCTTCGCAGAGCGCAACCTGCCACTGCTTGCCCCGAGCCTTCGCCATGCCGATCTTGCCCACCGACGCCGTGTCCCGCGCCAGCTGGCTGCCCGCAGCCGGCAGCTGGCGCTACCACGCGCTGCTGGGCGCCGCCGGGATGCTGGTGCTTGGGCCGCTCGGCGGCATTGCTGCGGCTTACATGAATTTCTCGCTGGGATTTTTTGTCGGTGGCCAGGTGCTGGCCGGCATACTCGGCTCGGTGGTGACGGCCGGTTACGGCGCACCGGGCCGGCATGGGGCCAACTACATCCAGACCGCGGCAGCGTCGGTGGCTGGCATGGGCGGCATGGCGGTGGTGCTGCAGGCGATGACCTGGCTTGGCCTGGCGCAGCCGCCGCTGTGGCAACTGGTGCTCTACATGCTGTGCATCGGCATGTACGGCGTGGGCATCGGCATGCTGTACACGCCGGTGCTGGTGGACCGGATGCAGCTGACGTTCCCGTCGGGACTGGCGGTTGCCAATATCCTGCGCGCGCTGACCGACCCGGTGCTGCTGCGGCGCTCGGTGGCGCGGCTGGGCGGCGGCATGGCGCTGGGACTGGCCAGCGGCCTGGGCGCCGCGCGCGTGCCATGGCTGGCGGCGCTCGACCTGTCGGCGGCGACCTTCGGCGCCGGCATGATCGTCGGGGCGCGTATCGGTATTGCGGCGCTGATGGGCGGGCTTGCCGGCTGGGCGCTGACGCCGTGGTTCCTGTCCGTGGGGTGGCTCGTGCCCGGCGAACCGTATCGCAAGGCCACCTTCCTGGTGGCGCTGGGCATGATCATGGGCGCGGCCGCGCTTGATGTCGCACTGCTGCTGGCGCAGGCGTGGCGACAGTGGCGCAGCCCGGCCCCGCGGGAGGCGCAGCCGCGCCGTGGGCCCGGCATGGCCTGGGTGGCCGCGTGGGCGCTGCTGTGGGGCACCGCCACAGTCGCGGCGGGCGTCGCGTGGTTCGGCCAGCCGCTGGGCTTCCAGCTGATGGCGGTGCTGCTGGTGCTGGTGTTCGCGCTGGTCAACGGCATCTCGGTCGGCATGGTCGACCAGAATCCGATCTCGTCCGCCTTCGTGCTGACGGTGATCCTGATGGCCGCGGCCGGGTTGCGCGCGCCGCATGTCGGCCTGATCGCGGCGACCGTGCTGCTGGTGGCGACCGCCGAAGCCAGCGACATGCAGCAGGACCGCTCCACCGGCTGGCGCCTGGGCAGCGACCGCATGGTGCAGTTTGGCTACCAGGTCGCAGGCATCGTGGTGGGCGCCCTTGTGGCCGTGGCGATGGCGCGGCTGTTCATGCAGGCGTATCCGGTGCTGGCGCTGGACCAGACCCGGCTGCCGGCAGACCAGCAGCCGGCGCGCTGGGCCTCGGCCATGACCTACAAGATCGTCGGCGTGCTGCACGGGCTGGCGCAGCCGCGCGCCGCCCAGCATGCCGCGGTGGCGCTCGGGCTGGCACTGGGGCTGGCAACGGCGGTGCTGCGCAAGGTCATCCTGGGCGGCGCGGCATGGCAGCGCTTCGCGCAGTCCGGCCGGCGGGGCAGGGTGGCGGACTTCCTGCTGGATGCGGTGCTGCTGCCGTCACCCTATGCATCGTCCTTCGGAGGCTTCGTCAACCTGGCGGCGGCGGGCTGGATAGCCGCTGGAGGCGTGGTGGCAAGTGTCGGCGGCACCATGGTCGGGCGCAAGCCGGGGGCCAGGCGCGATCGGCAGGCGCTGCCCGAGGACATGAGCACCGCATCGCTGCTGGGCGGCGGCCTGATCGCCGGCGACGCGCTGGCGGCGCTGGCGCTCGGTCTGGCCGGACTGCTCGCGGTGACGTGGCGTTGACACGGGCGGATTGTCAAATTCCATTGACGCTTCTGTCCAATCTCCAGTGGATTGTCAAATCGCGCGGCCGGCGTACCATGTCGGCCAGACAGACGTATCGCCAGACCCGGAGAATCCTCATGGCCCTTGACCAAGAATCCTTTGCCCTGCTGCGCGCCTCGGTGCAGCGCTTCATCGACGAACGCCTGAAGCCCGCCGAGGACACGCTGGAAGAGACCGACGACGTCCCCGCCGATATCGTCGCGGACATGAAGGAAATGGGCCTGTTCGGCATCTCCATTCCCGAAAACTACGGCGGCATCGGCCTGTCGATGTCGCAGGAATGCGATGTGGTGTACGACCTCGGCCACACCGCGTTTGCTTTCCGTTCGGTGTTCGGCACCAACGTTGGCATCGGCTCGCAGGGCATCCTGATGGATGGCACCGAAGCGCAGAAGCAGTCTTACCTGCCGCGTATCGCCAGCGGCGAGCTGATCATCTCGTTTGCGCTGACCGAACCGAATGCCGGCTCCGACGCAGCTTCGCTGCAGACCAAGGCCGAGCTGGACGGCGACCACTACGTCATCAACGGCACCAAGCGCTTTATCACCAACGCACCGCGCGCCGGCGCTTTCACGCTGATGGCGCGCACCGGCGGTCCGGGTGCCTCGGGCATTTCGTCGTTTATCGTGCCGGCCGACACTCCGGGTCTCTCGCTGGGCAAGCCGGACAAGAAGATGGGCCAGCGTGGCACCAAGACCTGCGATGTGGTGCTGGAAAACGTGCGCGTGCCTGCGGCCAACATCATCGGCGGCGTGCCGGGCGTGGGCTTCAAGACCGCCATGAAGGTGCTCGACCGCGGCCGCCTGCATCTATCGGCGCTGGCCTGCGGCATGGCGCATCGCCTGATCACCGACGCGGTGGCCTATGCCAAGGAGCGCAAGCAGTTCGGCAAGCCCATCGGCGACTTCCAGCTAATCCAGGCCATGCTGGCCGACAGCCAGGCTGAACTCTATGCCGGCCTGTCGATGATGCGCGACTGCGCGCAGCGCTACGACGCCAAGCCCGCCGGCAAGAGCGATCCGGAAGTCAGCATGCTGGCCTCCTGCACCAAGATGTTCTGTACCGAGATGGTGGGCCGCGTGGCCGACCGCGCGGTGCAGATCCACGGCGGCGCCGGCTATATCGCCGAGTACAAGGCAGAGCGCTTCTACCGCGACGTGCGCCTGCTGCGCCTGTATGAAGGCACCACGCAGATCCAGCAGGTGATCATCGCCAAGCAACTGCTGCGCGACTGACCATGCAACCGCCAGGCGCGGCAGGAGTCGACATGAACGATTGGCAGGATCGCGGGCCGGCAGGCCATGACGTTGACACGCCGCACCGCCTGCGCGCGGTGGTGGCGTCCTATCGCACTGCGCTGCAGGCGTACACGCTGGCGGTATCGCCCGCGGAACTGATGGCGCTGGGCGCGGTGCCGGCCAACATGGCGCAGGGCAGCGACCCGCGCGCGCAGGCGCACCTGGCGCGCTTGCGCGGCGAAGTGCAGGCCAGCGGCGTCGCGCTGCCTGGCGCGATCGTGCTGGCGGTAAGCGGCGGCAGCCTGCATTGCGAATGCGATCACCTGTACACGCTGCAACTGCAGCCGAGCCGCGGCGACCGCCTGATCGTCATGGAGGGCTACGAGCGCCTGCTGGCGCTGGCGCATGGCGAACGCCGCCAATGCAAGACGCTGGTGACGGCAGTCATGTGGCGCACTGCACTGGACAGTGTCGCGCAGGTGTCGTTGGCCAATGCCGGGCAGCACGCCGAAGCCGAGGATGCGGCCGAGACGATCGCCGCTGTCGCCACGCAGTCGTGCGCGGCGCGATGGGCCAACGCGATGCGGGTCTGGCACTGATCGCGCCACATGCCATGAGAAGATCGAAGGCCGCCGGCAAGGCGGCCTTTATTTTTGATTGGAGCGCTTACTGCAGCAGCTTGTTGTCGCGCTTATTGCCGCGCTTGTTGTTGCGCTTATTGCTGCGGCCACACCCCATCGACATCGCGCAGCAGGTGGCCGGCGAGAATATAGTCCCCGAGCCGCGTGGCCTTGGCCTCGAGTTCGAGCAGTTCATGGTCCGCCAGCGTGCCGAGATCGAACTGGCAATAGAGATTGCGTTGGCGGAACGTGCCCTTGGGTTTGGCGAGCCCTTCGATCAGGGCTTCGCGGGAGCGGACGGCGATGCTTTCCTGTCCGCGATACTGCACCTTGATACCGCGCTTTTCTCCGAGCCTGCCGAGTTCGACCGCATCCTGCCAGCCTGTCTCGTAGTCCAGCTCCAGCGCCAGCACGTCTTCCGAGGCCAGAAGCCGGAGCGCTTCTGCCTTGCTGCCAGCTCGCACGATTGACATCCACACCTCTTATATCGACTTATACTGTACGAATATACAGTCAACCCGGGGTCGCGGCAAGAGCCTGCACCGCGGCGGTGCCTGCCTGCCCTCCCGGCCTTGCGCGTCCGGCCGTTAGTTTGGTCGTTAACCGGCCGGTCTTGCGCTTTCCGCCAGTGCAGCCGAACTTTGTTTCCCTGGTATGTCAGGGCTGCGCGGCCGGCGTGGCGCCGGCGGCTTCGGTGTTCGAGCCGCCTGCCTGGCTGCCGCTTGCCGCATCGCGTGTGCGGGTCGGCTGCGCGGCGGGCGCGCCGCTAAAGTCACCCGCATAGACGCGGGACATTCCCCCCGCCTGCATATAGCGCCGGATCGCGGCGTTGACCGATTCCGTCGTGGCTCCGCGCAGGCGTGTCTCGAGTTCCACGGTGAAGGCCATGGTGCGGCCCAAATAGAGCTGGTTGGCAAGCGTACCCGCCAGCGCTGCGTCATTGCTGCGGCTGACCGTGCCCTGCTGCAGCAGGCCGCTGACCGCTTCTGCCAGTTCTGGTGCGGTGATGCCCTCGCGCGTGAAGCGCTCGAGCTCGTCGGCGACCGCGCGCTGCAAGCGCGCCAGGTTCTGCGGCGCGTACTGGGCCTGCACGCCAAAGCGGCCAGCCCGGTCGAGCGCGCCCACCTGTACCCAGCTGCTGGCGCCATAGCTCAACCCTTCCTGCTGGCGCAGGCGGTCGGCCAGCCGGCTGCGCAGGCTGGCACCACCCAGCACGCGGTTGGCGATCATCATCAGCGCATAGTCTGGCGAGTCGCTGGTCAGGTCGATCGGCGCGGCGGCCACGTAGACGGCATTGGCCTTGCCCGGCGCGGGCAGCGTGAATTCGGCCGGCGGAATCGGCACGAACGGCCGGTCGACGCGCGCAAACGGCTGCGCCGCGGTCCAGTCGCCGAACAGCTGCGCGGCCTGCGCCGCCGCGGCCGGCGCGTCGAAGTCGCCGACCAGGCTCAGTTGCGCATGGCCCGCGCCGTAGAAACGCGCGTGGAAATCGCGCACCTGCGCCAGCGTGGCCGCGCGCAGGTCGGCGATGTTCTCGGCAAAGCTGCGCGCGTGGCGCGGATCGCCCACGGGATAAGGGTCGCCGTGACGGCCCAGTGCATTCGACGCCATCACGCCCGGCTGGCTTTTGATGCTTTCGATATCCGCGATGCTGGTCTTGCGCAGCGTCTCGAATTCCGCTTCGGGAAAGTCCGGCGCGCGCAGGATCTCGCGCAGCAGTGCCAGCAGCTCGGGCAACTGCGCCCGGCGTGTCTCGAAGCTCACGGTCACGCGCTCGGAACTGCCGCCGATGCCGACGCGCGCGCGCAGCGCCTCGATGCGGTCGGCGATCTGCTCGCGGTTCATGCCGCCGGCGCCACGCCGAAGCATCGACGCGGTCATCGACCCCACCGTGGTCAGTCCTTGCAGGCTCTGCTCGTCGCCCATGCGCAGCACCAGCACGCCATGCACTACCTCGCCGCGCGCGGGTTTGGGCAGCAGGGCCAGCTGCATGCCGTTGACCAGCGTCTGGCGCGTGGTATGTGCCTCGATGTTGGCGGGGCTGGGGTCGAACGGCGCGACCGCCGCCATCGCCGGCTTGCCCTGGTAGCCGCTGACCATCGCGGCCACATCCGCGGTAGCGGGTACCTGCGCGCGGGTTGGCTGCGCGGACGGCACGAACAGGCCCACGGTGCGGTTTGACGACTGCAGATAGTTCTGCGCCACGCGCTGCACGTCCGCCAGCGTGGTGGTCTCGATGCGATCGCGATTCAGGAAGAACAGCCGCCAGTCGCCCTTGGCTATGGCCTCGGACAGGGCGATGCCAAGCGCGCCCGGGTCGCTCATGTAGTGGTCGTAGGCATTGCGCATGCGCACGCGTGCGCGTTCCAGCTCGGCTTCGGTCACGGGGGCCTCGGCAAAGCCTTCGACCTGCGTGATCAGGCCTGCGCGCGCGGCGGCCAGCGACTGGTCCCTGGACGTCTCCGCCATGAACAGCAGCGTGCCGGGATCCTTCATTGCATAGAACGCGCTGCCGATCGAGGCGGCCTGGCCGCGCTCGACCAGCGCCTTGTACAGGCGCCCGCCCGGCGTGTCGCCGAGGATGATCGTCAGCAGCGACAGCGCCGTGGTGTCGGGATGTGCGCCGGGGCTGACGTGGTACTGCGCGGCGACCAGGCTGTTGTCGCCGGGCCGCATGATCACCAGTTCGCGCGCGCCTTCCTGCGCCGGCTCGACCGTATGCTCCGGCGGCAGCACGCGCGTGGGACGCGGAATCTGTCCGAAGTAGCGCTCGATGCGGGCCAGTGTGACGGCGGGATCGAACTTGCCCGCCACCACCAGCACCGCATTGTCGGGCTGGTAGTAGCGCCGGTAGAACTCGCGCAGGTTGTCAATGCTGACGTTCTCGACATCGCTGCGCGCGCCGATCGGTGCCTTGCCGTAGTTGTGCCAGCGGTATGCGGCGGACATGGTCTGCTGCATCAGCATGCGCGACGGGCTGTTCTCGCCCATTTCCATCTCGTTGCGCACCACGGTCATCTCGCTGTCGAGGTCGGCTTTGGACAGCACGCTGTTGACCATGCGGTCCGCTTCCATGCGCAGCGCCCAGTCGAGGTTTTCGTCGCTGGCGGCAAAGGTGCCGAAGTAGTTGGTACGGTCCTGCGTGGTGGTGCCGTTGACGCTCATGCCACGCCGCGCGAATTCGGTCGGAATCGCCTTGCCCGGCAGCGAAGGCGTGCCCTTGAACAGCAGGTGCTCGAGCAGGTGGGCCATGCCGGTCTCGCCGTAGTTCTCGTGGCGGCTGCCCACGAGGTAGGTGATGTTGACCGTGGTGGTGGGCTTGGCCGCGTCCGGCGCCAGTACGATGCGCAGCCCGTTGGGCAGGCGGTACTCGGTGATGCCCTCCACGGTGGCGACCTGCCGCGCCAGCGCAGGCGATGCCGCCTGCACCGGCTGCACGGGTTGCGCCGGCGCGGGCAGCGGGGCCAGCGAGGCAAGCATCGACAGGTGCAGGGCAAAACGGCGCATGGCGTCTCCGGTGTGAGCTGGCTGCCGGGTGATGAGAAAGAAAGGCGATAGGCAGGCAGTGGCGCAAAGCGCAATTCTAGCCGCCGCCCGTACCCGGAACTGTGCCGCAGCCCACCTCTGCATGCCAGAGGGAAATGTCCGAATCCAGCCGGTGCCCGGGTTGCCGACGCGGTAGCATGCCGGCATGAACCTCGATCCCGACACCTGCTACAAGGCCGTGGCATCGCATGACCGCCGCTTCGACGGGCGCTTCTTCGTAGGCGTGTCCTCGACCGGCGTGTACTGCCGGCCGGTGTGCGCAGTACGCACCCCCAAGCGCGAGAACTGCACCTTCTATGAAAGTGCCGCCGCCGCCGAGAAACACGGCTTCCGCCCCTGCCTGCGTTGCCGCCCCGAATTGGCGCCCGGACACGGGCTTGCCGATATCTCGGGCCGGCTCGCGCAGGCCGCCGCCACGCTGATCGACGAAGGCTTCATGGCCGAAGGCAGTGTCACCACGCTGGCCGCGCGCATCGGCGTCACCGAGCGGCATTTGCGGCGCCTGTTCGATGCGCAGTTCGGTGTCTCGGTGCTCGAGTACGCGCAGACGCAGCGGCTGCTGCTGGCCAAGCGCCTGCTGGCCGACACTGCGCTGCCGGTGACCGAAGTGGCGCTGGCTGCTGGCTTCGGCAGCGTGCGCCGCTTCAATGATGTGCTGAAGACGCGATACGGCCTGACCCCGCTCGCGCTGCGCCGGCGCGCTGCCGACGGCGTGGCCGACCGGCTCGTGTTCGAGCTTGGCTACCGGCCGCCGCTGGCGTGGGAGGCGCTGCTGCGCTTTTTAGCTGCGCGCGCGGTGGATGGGATCGAAGAGATCCGCGACGGCGCCTATGCGCGCACGCTGCGCGTGGAAGCGGGCGGCACCGTGCATGCCGGCTGGGTCCGCATCGAGCATGTGCCGCGCCGCATGGTGCTGCGCGTGACCTTGTCTGCGTCGCTGGCGCGCACGATCCCGCAGACGCTGGGCAAGGTGCGGCGGCTGTGCGACCTGGGCTGCCGTCCCGACGTGGTCGACCGCCATCTCGGCGAACTTGCGCAGGCCGTGCCGGGCATGCGGCTGCCGGGCAGCGTCGATGGGTTTGAGATTGCCGTGCGCGCAGTGGTGGGGCAGGTCATTTCAGTCGTGCACGCGCGCCGCATCCTGGCCGCATTGGCGCAGCGCACGGCTTCGGCGGGAACGCTGCCCGATGCAATGCCGGGCAGTCTGCGCCACCTGTTCCCGAGCGCCGCCGCCATCGCCGCCATGCCGCCGCAAGACCTGCGCGACGCCGGCGTGCCCGCGGGCAAGGCGCGCACATTGCAGGCGCTGGCGCAGCGCGTGGCCGACGGCACACTCGCGCTTGACGCGCACGCGCCGCCCGATGCGACCGTCGCGGCGCTGCGCGCCATCGACGGCATCGGCGACTGGACCGCGCAGTACGTCGCCTTGCGCGCGCTCGGCTGGCCCGATGCCTTCCCTGGTACCGACTATGCGCTGCGCAAGGTGCTGGGCGTAGACACAATCAGTGCGATGCACGCGCGCACCGCGCAGTGGGCGCCGTGGCGCGCCTATGCGGCGGTCCACCTGTGGCATCGCTATGAGTCCATGAAGGACGCGTCCGCCGCGTCCGAACCGGAGACCCTGACATGAGCAGCTATCGCCAGATCGACAGCCCGCTGGGCGCCATGCTGCTGCGCGCGGAAGGGACGCACCTGACCGGCGTCTTCTTCGCGGGGCAGAAATACTATCCCGCCAACGTGGCAGCGAGCAGCGGCGAGGCATCGCCGCAGGAAGCGGCCGTGCTCGAACGCGCCGCGCTGGAGCTGGCCGAATACTTCGCCGGCAAGCGCGACGCCTTTACCGTGCCGGTGCGCTTCGCGGGCAGCCCGTTCCAGCAGCGCGTGTGGCAGGCGCTGCAGGCCATTCCGTGCGGCGCAACGGCGTCCTACGGCGAACTGGCCGGCGCCCTCGGCCTGCCGCCGACGCACGCGCGCGCGGTCGGCGGCGCGGTGGGGCGCAACCCGCTGTCGGTGATCGTGCCCTGCCATCGCGTGCTCGGCACCGCCGGCGCGCTGACCGGCTACGCCGGCGGCATCGAGCGCAAGCGCGCACTGCTGCGGCGCGAGGGCGTCGGTCCGGCTGGCAGTTGAGCCGGCGTCATGCCGCGCCTGTTTTTCGCCGTGGAAGTCCCGCCCGCGCAGGCGGCGCGGTTGCTGTCGACCCTGCCGGCGGCGAGTGGCCTGCGCCCGGTGCCGGCCACCCAGGTTCATCTCACCCTGCATTTCCTCGGCGAATGCGGCGTGCCCGAGGCGCAGCTGAACGCCGCGCTCGACGGACTCGCGGCGCCTGCCTTCACACTGCAGGCTGCAGGCACCGGCCGCTTCCGCAGCGGCCAGGGATCGGTGCTGTGGGCCGGCCTCGCGCCGGGTCCCGGGCTTGACGCGCTGCGCGCGCTGCACGCGGCGGTGGGGCAGGCGCTGGCGCAGGCTGCCGGCATTGAGCCGGAGCGCCGCCGCTACCACCCACACCTGACGCTGGCACGCTGCCGTCCGACGGTACCCGAGGCCATGTTGCGCGCCTGGCTGGACGCACAACGCATGCTCGCCAGCGACCCCTGGCCGGTGCAGCGGCTGGTGCTGTTCGAGAGCCGCCTGGGACTGCAGGGCGCGGAGCATCTCGTGCTGCAGGCGTGGCCTCTGGCCCGGCCCGCTGCTACGTCAGCGTCATGAGTTGCAAGTTCGTTGCATAAGTCTGCCGATAAGACGCACGATCCGTCGTTGCGAATGCTCGCAAGGCTCCAGCCCTGCTGCGCTTCGCTCCTGGTCTCGCACGCCTTCGCGACAGGCTTATTTCCGCAACGAACTTCCAACTCATGACACTACGCTGCTGAGCCCCAGGGCGACCCCGAGCCCGCATAGCGCCGACCCGATGGCGCCGTCCAGCAGCCGCTGCCGGCGCAGCATCGCCGCCCGCAACGCCGGCGCGGTGAACGCACAGGCTACCAGGCTGAACCACGCCAGGTGCGCCAGCGACATGAACGCGCCATAGCCGACCTGCACCGGCACCGGCGTGTGCGCATCGACTACCTGCGTATAGGTGCTGACGACGAACAGCGTGCATTTCGGGTTCAGCGCATTGGTCAGGAAGCCCATGCGCAAGGCCGCCGCCGGCCGCAGTGCCGGCGCACCGTGCAGGTCGACCGCCAGCGGTGCGCGCCGGCGCAGCGTCTGCAGGCCGATCCACACCAGGTAGCCAGCGCCCAGCGTCTTCACTACCGTCAGCACGCTGTGCGCATGCGCCATCAGCAGCGCCACGCCGAACATCGTGTACAGCACATGGACCTGCACCCCCAGCGCGATGCCGAGGGCGCTGAGCAGCCCGGCGCGGCGGCCGTACAGGTAGCTGTTGCGGGTCACCATGGCGAAGTCCGGTCCGGGGCTGACCACGGCGAGCACGGTGACGGCGGCGACCGCCAGCGACTCGGTGACTGGAATCATTTTGTGTGAGATTGCGTTGTGGTTGAGGGCGGATCGCCGCTCCCAGCCTGGGCCGGTGCGGCAAAGCGTACCCAATTCTGCGTGCCATCAACGGCCCTCACAACCGATATATACTTGCGCAAATTCGTGAGAAAAACTGACTAAAAATCCTGATGCACTGGCTGGGCTGGATCCGCTTTTTCGAGGCTGCCGCACGCCACGAGAGCTTCGTGCGCGCGGCCGAAGAACTGCACCTGACCCACGGCGCGGTCAGCCGGCAGATCCGCCAGCTGGAGGACACGCTGGGCGTGGCACTGTTCGAGCGGCGCAACCGCGGCGTCTTCCTGACCGAGGCCGGGCGCACGCTGTTCGCCGCCGCCTCCCAGTCAATGGAGACGCTGGCCGGCGCTGCCGCGCGCATCCGCACCCAGCCGCCCGGCCGCGCACTGGTGCTGTCGTGCGAGCCGACCGTGGCGATGCGCTGGCTGATCCCGCGCTTGCCGCGCTTTGCCGCGCGCCACCCTGACATCCCGCTGCACCTGATGGCGGCGGGCGGGCCGATCGATTTCGCGCGCAGCGGCGCCGACCTGGCGCTGCGGCGCAATGACTTTGCCTTCGAGCCGCGCTGGCACGCGCGCGAGGTGGCGCAGGAATGGGTCGGACCGGTGTGCCGCCCGTTGCTGGCCCAGGGCGCCGCCGCCGTCCCGGCACGGCTGCATACACGCACCCGGCCTGATGCCTGGCAACGCTGGCTGGGGGCGGCCGGCCCGGCCGCGCAAGCCGCCAGCTTCGAGGGCGATGCCTGGTACGAGCACTTCTACCTGAGCCTGCAGGCGGCCGCGGCGGGTCTCGGCTGGGCCATGGCTTCGCGGCTGATGGCCGCCGACGAAATCGCCGACGGGCGCCTGGCCGCGCCATTCGGCTTTACGCTGGACGGATCGGCGTACCATCTGTTGTCGCCGGCGCCGTTCGAGCACGACACGCGCCGGCTGTTGCTGCTGGCGTGGCTGCGCGAAGAGGCGCAGGCGACCCTGGCAGCGCCGGCCACATCCCCTGCGGCCGCGTCACTGGAGTCGAAGGGAGCCTGAAAGCGGCGCAGGCGCTACCCCCCGTAAGTCTGTGCTCAAGTTCTGCCACAGTTTTGCCGAAGGTGTCGCTATGAGCCTTGCCGGGCGCGGGGGCACGCGCTTAACATGCGGCGCGCGGCCGGCAGGCCGACTGGCTGCCGCGCCCCCTCCCCCGGCGGCATCCCGCTATACCAGACGTTGCGTGAATCCATGAATCAGCACGAAGCCCCCGGGGCCGGCACCGGAACCGATACCGACACAGTCGCCGCCGCCACGCCGGCGGACGAGCGTTACCGCCTCACGCACAACTCCCAGATCGGCACCGTGCTGCGCGACCTGTCGTGGCAGAAGTGCATGCTCAGCGTGCGCACCCGCACTGGCCACCAGTTTGTCACCTCGGTCCTGCATGTCGATCCGGTCAACCGGACTTTCGTGTTCGACTGGTGCAATGCCGACGCCGAACGGCAGTCGCTGATGACCTCGGAGGAGAATGCGTTTTCGGGTTTGCTGCGCGGCGTGCCGGTGAACTTCATGGTCGGTCAGCCGGCCGCGACCCGCTTCGAGGAAGGCCCGGCCTTTGTCGTCGAATTTCCGGAAAAGCTCTATCACTTCCAGCGCCGCCGCCATTTCCGCGCGCGCACGCTGGTGACCAAGGGCTACCGCTGCGAGATCCGCGGCGCCGACAATGCGCTGCAGTGCCTGGACATTGCCGACCTGTCGCTGTCCGGCGTGGGGCTGCGTTCCAGGAGCGTCACGGAAGAGCAGTTGCCGGTCGGCACCAGCGTGGCCAAGTGCCGCCTCGACTTCCGCGAACTGGGCAAGGTCGAGCTCGACCTGCAGGTGGTCGGCCACTGGCTGGTCGGCCACGACGACAGCGCCATCCACCACTACGGCTGCGCCTTTATCAATCCAGACGGCCGCATGGAGAATTTCCTGCAGCGGCTGGTATTCGCGCTGGAACTGGCACACCGGGGCTGAATCGCCCCGGCCCGGGCGCGGCCTGTGCCCGGTGCCACGTTTACGCTACATTGCCCGCCATCTTCGAGTCAGGCAGGAGGCGCCCGGCAATGACCCATCACGATCCGGCATCGGCCGGCAAGACGCTGTCAGCGGACTACCTCGTCATCGGTGCCGGCATTGCCGGGGCGTCGGTGGCTTACTGGCTGGCGCAGGCGGGAAGCGTGATCGTGCTTGAGCGCGAGGCGCAGCCTGGCTACCACTCGACCGGCCGTTCGGCCGCCCTTTACCTGGAAAGCTACGGCACGCCGCAGGTGCGCGGGCTGACCATGGCCAGCCGCGCCTTCCTCGATGCACCGCCGGCCGGCTTTGCCGCGCACCCGGTGCTATCCCCGCGCGGGGCCATGATGCTGGCCCGACCCGGCGAGCAAGACCAGCTCGACGCGCACTGGCAGTTGCTGGCCGACCAGGGCGCCCGCGCGCAGCGCCTGGACCGTGCCGGCGCGTGCGCGCTGGTGCCGGTGCTGCGGCCCGAGCGTGTTCTGGGCGCGGTGCTGGAGCCCGATGCCGCCGACATGGATGTCCATGCCTTGCACCAGGGCTACCTGCGCGGCGTGCGGCACCGCGGCGGCGTGCTGGCCTGTGGTGCCGAAGCCAGCGCGATCGAACGGCGCGACGGGCTCTGGCAGGTGCAGGCCGGTGCCGATACCTACCGTGCTCCCGTGCTGGTCAATGCCGCCGGCGCATGGTGCGACGTGGTCGCGGCCATGGCGGGCGTCACGCCGGTCGGGCTGCAGCCGTGCCGCCGCTCGGCCTTTGTCTTCGCGCCGCCGCCCGGCATGGACGTATCGCGCTGGCCGATGTTCTATGGGTTTGACGAAACCTGGTACGTGAAGCCCGACGCGGGCATGCTGCTGGGCTCGCCCGCCAATGCCGATCCGGTGCCGCCGCATGACGTGCAGCCGGAGGTGCTCGATATCGCCACCGGCATCCACCATATCGAGGCGGTCACCACGCTGTCGATCCGACGGCCGGCGCGCACCTGGGCCGGGCTGCGTTCCTTTGTTGCCGACGGCGACCTGGTGGGCGGCTTCGATCCCGATGCCGAGGGCTTCTTCTGGGTGGCCGCGCAAGGCGGCTATGGCATCCAGACCTCGGCCGCGATGGGCGAGGCCTGTGCCGCGCTGGCGCAGGGTCGGCCGCTGCCGCAGCATATTGCCGACCACGGCGTGACCGCGGCCATGCTCAGCCCGGCGCGGCTGCGCGGTTAGGATCCGATCAGCCGTCCGATCGCCGCGGCGGCTTCGCGCATCGGCGGCAGCAGCCGCGTGACCATCTCGCTTTCCGGCACGCGCGCGGCGCGCACGCTTACGCTCAGGCCGGCCAGCACGATGCCCGAGGCCGAGCGCACCGGCACGGAAATCGCGCGCAGGCCTGGCTCCAGTTCTTCATCGACGATCACGTAGTCGACTTCGCGCGCCCGCGCGAAGCATGCCTCCAGCTCCTGCCGCGACACCTTGGTCTGCAGCGTGCGCGGGCGCAGCTCGGCATGCTCGAAGAAGCCGTCGAGCACCGTAGCCGGCTGGTGCGCCAACAGCAGCCGGCCGTTGGAAGTGCAGTAGGCCGGCAGGCGGCTGCCCATGCCCAGCGAGTAGTTCAGCACGCGCTGCACTTCGGAACGGACCAGGTAGAGGATGTCGGTGCCGTCGAGGATGGCGAGTGCGCAGGTCTCGTGGATGCGCGCGCTCAGGTTGTCCAGGATCGGCTGCGCCAGCGACACCAGCGAAGTCGAAGAAAAATACGCATGCCCGAGGTGCAGCACGCGCGGGCGCAGCGCGAACTGGCCGTCCTGCTGGCTGACATAGCCGAGCTGCTCCAGCGTATAGAGGCAGCGCCGCACCGAAGCGCGCGACAACTGCGTGCGCTGCGCCACCTGCGAAATGGTCAGCGGACGCTTGCGTTCCGAGAAGGCCTCCAGCACGGTCAGCCCGCGCGCCAGCGACAGCATGAAATTGGGATCGCCGGCAAAGCTGCTCAGCAAGTCGGCGTGCGGCCGGGCGACGCGGACGGTGTCGGCCTGTGCATGACCGAGACCGATGGGGCGGAGGACTTCCATTGGGCTGTGCTTGTCCGGGTTCGTTGTTCGATAATCGCGCAATCTTAAACCGGCTTGGCGCAACGGGCCAGCATTGCGTGCATCCACGTGTGTCCCGGTGGGCACGACGCGTGCTTTGTGATCGATGCTTACCCCTGGATGGCGGACTTAGCGCCGGCTGCGTACCCGCTCCACCACCTCGAACAACGCCATGCCGGCCAGCATGGCGCCGACGAAACCCCAAGCCTTCGCATAGCCTGCGCCAAGCGCCACCAGCGCGGGGCCCGGACAGAAACCGGCCAGCCCCCAGCCCACGCCGAACGCAGCGCTGCCCAGCACCAGCCGCGGCGTGATCGCGGATGCGGTGGGCCACTGCATCGGCTGGCCCAGCCACGCACGCGAGCGCCGGCGCGCCAGCGCAAACGCCAGCGTGCCCACCAGCACGGCGCCAGCCATCACGAATGCCAGCGAAGGGTCCCAGGCACCCGCCAGGTCCAGGAATCCAAGCACCTTGCCCGGATCGGCCATGCCGGACACGATCAGCCCGATGCCGAACACCAGGCCGGCCAGCAGCGCAAACCAGAACGTCATGTCAGCCTCCGAGCAGGTGGCGTTGCACCAGCATCGTCAGGAAGCCCGCCGCCATGAAGGTCAGCGTGGCGACCAGCGAGCGCACCGAACCGCGCGACAGGCCGCATACGCCGTGGCCGCTGGTACAGCCGCCGGCATAGCGCGTGCCGATCCCCACCAGCAGCCCCGCGGCCAGCACCGTGCCCCAGCCCGCGTCGATGCGCGCCTGCGGCATGGCCCCGAAGGCGCCGGCAAGCCACGGCGCCAGCAGCAGCCCGGCGATAAAGGCGGCGCGCCAGGCGGTGTCGCCGTGCGGCAGCGACAGCATGCCGCCGACGATGCCGCTGATGCCCGCAATCCGGCCCAGGCCCAGGATCATCAGCGCCGCGGCCAGCCCAATGACCAGCCCGCCGGCCAGCGACAGCCACGGCGTGAAATGGGGGAAATCGATCTGCATGGAAATCTCCGCAAGTGCGGCCGGCTGCGCGGCCCAAGGCGGGGATTATAGGAGGCGGACAAACATGCACTCGCGGTCATTGCCCGGCACGCGGCGGCCGCCCATAAAAAAGTCGCCGCTGGGGTGGCGGCGACCGGGGAAGGGTCGTCATTCAAGAGGGGTCTTGGTGACAGGGAAAAGTATAGACATTTGAATTAAGACATTACATACAACTTTGGTGGGGTGCGCACGCATCACACGCCGGCCCTGCTGGCAAAGGCCCCGCGCCTCAGAACGGCTTGCCCAGGAAGAGATAGAAGCTGTACGTCCCGGCCGCCGCGCGGCCATAGGCCAGGTAGAGCGGCCCCAGCGGGCTGTCCAGCGCCAGGAACAGCGACCCCGACTTGAGCAGCCCGGTCGGGCTGCCCGGCACCAGCGGCGCGCCCATGCGGCCCGCCTCCAGCGAGAAGCCGGCGTAGATGCCCTGCAGCAGCATCTGCCGCGCCAGCTTGTTGTAGTAGACCAGCCGCGCAAACTGCAGGTTGCCGCCAAGCAATTGCCCGGTCGCATAACCGGATTGCTGCAGGAAACCGCCCCACTGGAACAGGTCATAGCGCGGCAGCGGGTTGCCGATATTGGTGCCGGCCTTGAGCCCGAGCGAGACGGTATGGTTGCCGATCGAATGCGCGTACACCGCTTCAACCTGCGCCTTGACATAGGAATCGTCGGCACCGAGCCCCGGTTGCGAGGCATAGACGCGCATCGAGCCCGAATAGCCGAAGCGTGGAAAGTCGACGCTGTCGAGCTGGTCGAAGAAAAGCCGGCCGGTAATGGCGCCGCGCTTGATCCTGCCGGGGCCTGGCGACAGCGCCTCTGGGCCAGTGCTCAGCGTGGCGTCCAGCGTGCCAGTCTGCACGCCCACCCGCAGCTCGCCGTACTTGGTGAACTGGCTGCCCACGTCCAGCGCTATGTCAAAGCGGCGCAGGTCATAGGTGGCCAGGCGGGTGCTGCCCTGGAACACGTTGACCGGACGCCGCTCCAGCTCGACGCGCGGGGCGATGAAGAAATACTGGCGCGTGTCCAGCGGCTGGTAGAACTCGCTCATCAGCGACGTGGTCTGGCCCAGCTGGGCATCGGTGCGCCATTCGGCGCCAAGCGAGTTGAGCCAGGTGCGACGGTAGCTGCCGACCAGGTTGAAGAATGCATCGCCGCGGAAGTCGCTACTGAGCCCGAGACCGAAGCGCAGATAGTCCGGCCCGTACGATTTCTCGACCGCATTGACCACCAGGATGCGCTTGCCCGGCTCTTCCATGATGCCGTAGTTGACGTGCTCGAAGTCGCCGGTGCCGAACAGCCGCCGCATGTCCTGGTCAAGCGTGGCCTGGTCGAGCGGCTCGCCCGGCTTGGTCGCCATCACCGCCGTGGCAACCTCGGGGTTGACGCGGTGCAGCGGCGCCAGCTCGATCGCATCGATCGGCCGCGTGTCGGGCGGCGGCACCGCCTGCTGCGCCGCGCGCAGCTGCGCATACTGCGCTGGCGGCAGTGCCAGCGGCACGAGGCGCTCGGCCACCTTGCGCGCCGCGGCTTCGCCGATGGGAATGGTGCGGGGCAGGTGATCAAAGTCGGTCGCGGAAAAATCGCCGAGCGCGGGCTCGATCAGCACGTCGGCAGGGCCCAGCGAGGCCAGCGAGGCACGCACGTTCTGCTCGGTCAGGATGTTGAGCATCTGGCCCGTCACGCCGATGATCGAGGTCAGCTCCGCGCGCTTCATCAGCGGCGTGCCGAGGTTGACGGCAATGACGACGTCGGCGCCCATTGCGCGCGCCACGCCGACCGGCAGGTTGTCGGTGAGCCCGCCATCGACCAGCAGTTTTCCCTCGTATTCCGCCGGCGCCACCGCGCCCGGCACCGACATGCTGGCGCGCATCACGTTGGCCAGCTCGCCGGCGCTGAACACCACCGGCGTGCCGGCGACCAGGTCGGTGGCGACGGCGCGGTAGGGAATCGGCAGCTTGTCGAAGTCGCGGTACCCGGGCGTGCGTGCCAGCTGGCGCAGCACCGTTTCCAGCTGCACCCCCGAGACCGCGCCCTTGGGCAGCAGCAGCCCGCTCGCCTGCACGCCGATCTCGGGCGTGATCAGGTTGGTGAAGTCGTCCTGCTTGCGGCGGATGGTCAGGTCCTTGCGCGGGGGGCGTTCCTTGAACAGCTTTTCGGTGCTCAGCCCGCCGACCAGCCGCTCCATCTCGGCGGGCGACATGCCGGTGGCATAGGCGCCGCCGACCAGCGAGCCCATGCTGGTGCCGGCGATGCAGTCCACCGGCACGCGCAGATCCTCCAGCACCTTGAGGACGCCGATATGCGCGGCGCCGCGCGCACCGCCGCCGGACAGCACCAGGCAGATGCGCTGACGCGCGCCGCGGGGTGGCGCGGCGGTGGCGGCAGGCGTGCCGAGCGCTGCCGGCGCTGCGGGCGCGATCGCTGGTGCCGGCACGTCCGCTGCGCCCGATACGGTGGCTGCGTCCGGCGCGGCACGGGCGCCCACGGCAAGGCACGCCGCCAGCGCGAGCGCTGCCAGCCGCAGGATCCGCAACCCATGGGGTGTGGCTGCCTTCATGTCGTCGTCCGTTCAGCAGGCAGCCGCAATGCGGCGCCGGTTGCCCGGTCTGTGCGCGGCCGGGATGGGCGTCGGCTTATCTTCGGGCAAAAACGCGGCGCACGGGCCGCCTGGCGCGCGTGCCGCAAAACAATTCATCATGCCGCTCGGAAGCGTGCAGATCGGCATTCACTGCGGGAAGCGCACTGCGCAGGACGCGTGCAGTGACTAAGATGAACGCAGGCCAAGGCGGGTGGGGAATGCATGTACGGTTATTTCTTTTGCCAGACCGCAGCGGGGCAACTGACGCTGATTCCCCGCGAGAAGGACTGGATGCTGATGCTGGGCAATGGCGTGATGGGGCGGTACCCGAATGCCCAGGCAGCGGTGGATGCCCTGTACGACGGCGCATTATGCGTGCGGGGCCGGCGCATCGATGCGAGCGCGCTGGGCGTGCCACCACGCGCGCACGACTGGCTCTACCATGTACTGAGCCGCTGAAGCAGCCAGCGGCGTACCCGGCGGGCCGCATGGGACCGCACGGACCGCGCAGAGGGAGAATCGCCATGACCGCACTGGTGGAGTGGACCCGCGAACATACCAGCCGGCTGTTCCCGATGTCGGCCGAATACCATCGCGCCGGGGGCAGCGAGGTACAGGTAAGCTGGCAGGCCGAGCCGCCTGGCTCGCCGGGCCGCTGCCGCATCTGCGCGTCGCTCGCGTTCGACCAGGACGTGATCGATGCCGTCTATCTGGCCGACCCGCCCGAACTGGCTCGCATCGGCACGCGGCTGGCCGACCTGGTGGCGCGCTGGCTTGCCGATGACGACATCGCCTGCCTGTCAGGCACGGCGCTGGTGATCCCGGTCGGAAACGTGCTGCTGAGCCACTGAGCGCTCTGGCTCGGCATTGCAGCTACGCAGCGGGGTCGGCGGCGTGGTTGGCGCCGGCGGCATATACTGGCGGCTGATCCGCCTATTCCGCCCGCAGCGGCGTGCAGTCCGTGTCCCAAGCGTCTCCCGTCAGCCCTGCCGCCAGCCCTGTCGCCAACCCTGTCGCCAACCCTGTGGATGACCCGCGCCCCGTACCGCCCGAGCGGCCCGGCGACGACGAATGCTGCGGCTCCGGCTGCGATCCGTGCATCTTCGACTACTACTACCAGGAGCTGGACCGCTACCGTGAGGAACTGCGCGCGTGGGAAGCGCGCCAGGCCGCGCGGCACGCGGAGGATCCGGCCAGCGCGGAGGATCCGGCCAGGTGAACGCGCTGCTCGACTTCGTTCGGCGCCATCCGCGCCTGTTCGTGCTGACCGGCGCCGGCATCAGCACGGATTCCGGCATCCCCGGCTATCGCGACGCGCGAGGCCAGTGGCAGCGTTCGCAGCCCATCACGCTGCAGGCATTCCTCGGCTCGCACGCCGGGCGTCAGCGCTACTGGGCGCGCAGCATGCTGGGCTGGCCGGTGGCATGGCAGGCGCGGCCCAATGGCGCTCATCAAGCGCTGGCCCGGCTGGGTGAGCAGGGCCGCCTGGGCGCGCTGGTCACGCAGAACGTCGACGGCCTGCACCAGCGTGCCGGCAGCCGCGACGTGATCGAGCTGCATGGCAGCCTGGCCAGCGCCATCTGCCTGGACTGCGGCGCGCGCCATGACCGCGCCGGCCTGCAGGACTGGCTGCTGGACCAGAACGCCGCGTTGCGCGAGGTGATCGCCGAGCCGGCCGCCGATGGCGACGTGCATTTCGAATCGCCGCTGTTCGCACACTTCCGCGTGCCCGAGTGCGGGCGCTGCGGCGGCATCCTCAAGCCGGACGTGGTTTTCTTTGGCGAGTCGGTCCCGCGCGTGCGCGTCGATGCCGCGCGTGCGGCGCTAGAGGCCGCCGATGCGGTGCTGGTGGTGGGCTCGTCGCTGATGGTCTACTCGGGCTACCGCTTCTGCGTCTGGGCCGGGCAGATGGGCAAGCCGGTGGCGGCGCTCAACCTCGGCACCACCCGCGCGGACGACATGCTGGCGCTGAAGGTGGAAGCAGGCTGCGCGCCGGCGCTGCAGGCGCTGGTGGCGCAGCTCGATTCAGGCGCTGCAAACTGAGCGGTAGCCGGATCATGCATGCCGCCTTGACGCGAGCGCCGCACCGGCATAGGATCGCCAGACCTTCGCATCAAATTCCCGATTTTGTCATGACCGCAGACCGCCATCGCCCCGTCAACGCCGCGCCGTGCGATGCGTTGCCGTGCGTGCGGCGCCAGCCTGCGTTCGTCTCTGTCGCACCCCCGCCGTTCTCCGGCGGCGTGCATCCGCCCCCGCCGCCACGCGGCTGACGGGCGCGCTCGCGGCCCGCTTCCTGGTCCGCACCCCGGCACTTTCGTCCCCGGTATTCACGCCTGCGCGTGCCTGACGGCACGGCAGCCGCGCGCGTCGCGCGCCGCTGCCTGTCGATTCGCGCGCCCGCGCGCCGGGGTCTGCCATGCCTTCGACAGATGACATCCATGACCATCGATAAAAACTGCGCGGCGCAACTGGGCGCCGCGAACGACGCCCGGCATGCCGCATCCGCCGCGTTCTGGGCCACACCCCTGTTCGTGCTGCTGTGGAGCAGCGGCGCCATTGCGGCGCGCCTCGGGCTGGACCATGCCACGCCCTTTGCCTTGCTGACGCTGCGCTTCGCTATCACGCTGGCGGTGCTCGGCGCCATCGGCCTGGCACGCGGCCACGTGCTGCCGCCGCGCGGCGAACGGCTGCACGTGGCGCTGACCGGCCTGCTGCTGATTGGCGGCTACGCCGTGTTCTACTTCCTTGCACTCGACCATGGCATGACGCCTGGTGTGCTGGCCACCGTGCTGGGTGCGCAACCGATGCTGACCCTGTTGCTGACCGAACGACGCTACAGCACGACCCGCATGGCGGGCCTGGTGCTCGCGCTCGCAGGATTGGCGATGGTGGTCGCGGACAGCATGCTGCTGGCACGGCTTTCCCTGGCGGGCGTGTTGTGCGGGCTGGCATCGCTGGCTTGCATGACCGTCGGCGCCATCCTGCAGAAGCGCATCACGCGCGAGCCGGCGCAGGTGCTGCCGCTGCAGTACGGCGCCAGCCTTGCGGCATGCTTGCTGTGCCTGCCGTTCCAGCCCTTTGCTTTCGAGGTATCGCTGGCGTTCGCGCTGCCGCTGCTGTGGCTGACGCTCGGCATCTCGATCGGCGCCACGCTGCTGTTCTACCGGCTGATCCGCGCGGGCAACCTGGTCAATGTGACCAGCCTGTTCTACCTGGTGCCTGCCGGCACCGCGGTGCTGGACTACCTGCTGCTGGGTAACCGGATGGCGCCGCTGGCGATTGCCGGGATGGCGGCGGTGCTGGCGGGACTGGCGCTGGTGTTCCGCGGCGGGCGCGAAACGGCGCGGCGTTAGGGGGCGGCGTTAGGGGGCGGCGTTAGGGGGGCGCATTGGGGGCGGCGTTAGGGCCGCAGCCTTAGCGGTTCTTCACTTCGACCCGCACTTCGTCCTGGCCGACCGTGATCGTCCCCGGCTCGACCTCCTTGCCGCCGAAGCGCAGTTCCTCGGGCTTGAAGGTATAGACCGGATAGTCCTTCAGCAACTGCTGCGCAACGACTGCGCCAATGGCATTGAGCTGCTCGCGGTACTGGGCCATGCCGGCGACTTCCACGTGTTGCACCGTGGGGTTGTCGAGCAGCACGGCGCGCTTGCCGGGGTCGTAGCGCACGCCGCTGTTGAGCGCCAGCTTGCCGTCGACTGGCGGCGAGGGCAGCAATGCGTTGGTCAGGCGTGCGTCGACATGGGTGGTGAGCCGGTTGCTGGCCTCGTCGAGCACCAGCCGGGGGTGGCTCAGATGTACGGTCACCACCTCCGCATAGCGGAGCGTGGCGGGAAAGCGTTGCTCCAGCGCGGCCTGCAGTTCCTGGCGGGTCAGCGTGTATTCGCCGGTCCAGACGTTGTAGCCGGCCAGCGCGGGCGTGGCGGCCGTGCAGACGGCCGCGAAGACGGCCGCGGCGGCAAGGAGCAGGGAGGGGCGCAGGCGCATGTGGCGGATGGTGCGCGCCTCGCCGGCGCGCGGTGGATGGAGTCAGCCAGTCAGACCGCGCGCGTGAGGTGGCGTTCCGTCACATGGCGGATGCGCGCATCGGCGCCGCATCAGTAGTGCGGCGGGATTTCCTGCAGGGGATCGGACTCTGCCGCCGTCGACGTGGCGCTGCGCAACTGCTGGTACAGCGCGCGGAACTGCCCCTGCAGCAGGTCGATCTGCTGCTGCTGGCGCGCCACCGTGGCGTTGAGCGTTTCGAGCAGGTCTTCCTGGAAGGCGAGCTTGATTTCGAGTTCCGTGATGCGTTCGTCCATGGCGCGTGGCTGTCGTGGGTTCGCCGGTTTCTCCGGCTGGCGGCGCGCATTGTAATCCGCGCATGGAAATCCCGTATGCCGCTGCCGCCGGCGAAACCACGTGCGCCGCGCTTACTTCTGCTCGGTGATCAGCATCCACATGACGCCGAAGCGGTCGCTCACCATGCCAAATTGCTCGGCGAAGAAAGTCTTGTCCAGCGGCATCACCACCTGGCCGCCTTCCTTCAGGCCGTCAAAGGCCTTTTCCACCGCGGCCTTGTCGGCAAAGCTGACCGTCAGGCCGAAGCCCTCGAACTTGGGCTGGTTCGAGCAGCGGCCGTCGGACGCCATGATCACGCTGTCGCCGATCTGGAACTCCATATGCATGACCTTGTCTTCCGTTCCCGGAGGAGCCTGGCAGCCGGGGTCGGCCTTTTCGGGCTCGGGGTTCTCCTTGAACGTCATCCGCATATTGACCTTGGCGCCAAGGGTCTTCTTGTAGAACTCCACCGCTTCATCGCAACGACCTTCAAGAAAGAGATAGGGCTGGACTTGCATGACAACTCCTGTAAAGGGGCCACCCGGGCTGGGCAACCAGGGAGAACGCAGCCATCGTACGGACGATGGCCGTGAGAATCCGGCAACGGGGGTGCAATGTTCTTGTGTACGCCGTCCACAATACCTTAGCAAACAAAGTGGGCGGTGTCCACATGAATGCGAAACCGGTCGTTGACGAGGCCTTGCGTGCCGGCTGCACTAGAATGCCCGCGAACCGTCTCGATCCGGCTCTCGCCTGACCACTTTAGACACCCGGGGCTGCCTTGCGTTACGAACTGACCGACCTGCGCCTGTTCCAGGCGATCGCCGATGCACAAAGTCTTTCCGGCGGCGCTTTGGCCACGCATATCACTGCATCGGCGGCAAGCTACCGTCTGAAGAACCTTGAACATGCGATGGGCACGCCGCTGTTCGTGCGCACTGCGCGCGGCATGGAGCTGACGCCGGCAGGGGAGACACTGCTGGTTCATGTGCGCGAACTGCTGCTCGGAGTCGAGCGCATGCACGGCGAGGTGGGCCGTTTCTCGGCGGGCCTGAAAGGCAATATCCGCCTGCTGGCCAACAGCAGCTCGCTCAACGGCTTCATCATCCCGAGCGTGAGCCGCTTTCTGCTGGCCAATCCGGACGTGAACATCGACCTCGAAGAACGCGCCAGCCAGTCGATCCTGACCGCAGTGGCGGCGCACGAGGCCGACGTCGGCATCCTCGCCGGCGATTTCGAGACTACCGGCGTGCGCTCGGCGCGCTATGCGCGCGACGAGCTGATCCTGGCAGTGGCCGCGGAGCATCCGCTGGCGCGTGAGCCGGAGGTGCGTTTCGGCGCGGCGCTGGCCTTCGACTTTGTCTGCATGAGCCGCACCAGCAGCAACTTCCTGTTCCTGCGCGACATGGCGCAGCGCGCGGGCAAGAGTCCCAACGTGCGCCTGCATGCGCACAGCTTCGACGCGGTGCTGTCGCTGGCCGAGGCGGGGGTAGGCGTGGCACTTGTGCCGCGCAGCGTGGCGGCGCTGGCACTGCGCGAAGCGCGCGTGGTGGGGGTGAGGCTGGCCGAGCCCTGGGCACTGCGCGAACTCAACCTGATCGTGCGCGCCGACGGCAAGCTGCCGGCTTTTGCCGAGGCGTTCGCGCAGTTCCTGCTCAACGATCCGCGCGTGGTGGCCACGCGCGAGGGTGGCGCCGTGGCCGGCACGGCGCCGTAATCACGTATCCAGGCGCAGGTCAGCGCTTCCGGTTCAGGAACGTGGCCATATGCTGCTGCGGCTCGCCGGTGTCGAACGCGCTGGCGAATTCCGCCACGCTGTTGTTGATCGACACATCGACCGGCGCATCTTCCCACTCGCGCAGCAGGCGCTTCTGCTGGCGCACCGCAACGGGACCGAAGCCCGCCAGCAGCGCGGCCACGCGCTCGACCTCCTGGTCCAGCGCATCCAGCGGCACCACGCGGCTGACCAGTCCCCACTGCAGCGCGTCTTCGGCGTTGGCGATCTCGCCCGTCAGCAGCAGCCATGACGCGCGCGCATTGCCGATCAGGCGCGGCATCAGCGCCGCGTGGATGACCGACGGGATGCCGACCTTGACCTCGGGCATGCCGAGCTGCGCATTGTCGGCGGCGATGCGGATATCGCAAGCCAGCGCCAGTTCCAGCCCGCCGCCCAGGCACCAGCCCGGCATGCGCGCGATCACCGGCGCCGGGCAATGGCGCACCGCGTCGCACAAGCGGCGCAGGCCGCTGATGAATGCCTGCGCGCTGGCGCGATCCAGCGCGGCCATCTCCTTGATGTCGGCGCCGCCGATAAAGCCCTTGTCGCCGGTGCCGCGCAGCACCACCACGCGCACGGCGTCGTTGGCGGCCAGCGCCTCGATCGCGCGCGTGACCGAGGCGATCACCGGCGTGCCGAGGATATTGAGGGAACCCGCGTCGCGGATGGTGACGGTGGCAATGCCGCGCGCATCGATGTCGACGCCGGCGTGCTGTTCCTGGATGGTTTCGCTCATGTCGGTCCTTGAGGCTTCCTTTACTGTGGCTTGCTTACTGGAGCTTGCTTACTGGAGCTTGGTGAACTGGATATCGTCGACGACCTTCTTCCAGTGCGCATTCTGCCCGCGCACCAGTTCGGAAAACGCCTGGCGCGAGGTGGGTGCCGGAATCGCACCCTGCTTCTCGATCGCCGCGATCACGTCGGGCTCGGCGAGCGCCTTGCGCACGGCCTGGTTCAGCTTGTCGAGGATGGGGGCGGGCGTGCCGGCCGGCGCGCCCAGTCCGAACCACGACGGATTGTTCATCGCCGGCAGGCCGGCTTCGGCATAGGTCGGCACGTTGGGCAGTACCTTCAGGCGCTGCTTCGCCGCAACCGCCAGCGGCTTCAGGCGTCCGCCCTGGATCAGCGCGGACGACGAGGGGATGTTGTCGAACACGACCTGGATCTGGCCGGCGACCGCATCATTGAGCGCCGGGCCCAGGCCCTTGTAGGGCACGTGCAGCATGCGCGTGCCGGTGGCGTTCATGAACAGCTCGCCGTTCATGTGGCTCAGGCCGCCATTGCCCGACGAGCCGAACGAGTACTTGCCCGGATTGGCTTTCAGCAGCTTGATGAAGGACTGCAGGTCTGCCGCGGGGAACGAGGCGTTCACCACCAGCACGTTCGGCACGTCCGCGAGGTTGCTGATCGGCGCGAAATCCTTCGCCGGGTCATACGCGGTCTTGACGTAGACGTTGGGGTTGACCGCGTGCGAGCTTTCCACCTCCATCACCAGCGTGTAGCCGTCGGCAGGCTGCTTGGCGGCATAGGCGCTGCCCACGGCGCCGCCGGCGCCCGGGCGGTTCTCGACCACCACCGGCTGGCCCAGCACCGTGCCCAGTTGGGTGCCGACGATGCGGGCGATGATGTCGGTGGTGCCGCCCGCGGCGTAGGGCACGATCAGCTTGATCGGGCGGTCGGGGTAGGCGCTGGCCTGCGCGGCGCTGGCCGAGGCGAGCGCGGCGAACAGGGCAACGGTGGTAAGGACTGGCTTCATCGGGGTGTCTCCGGAGCAGGGTTTGTCGGTCTTGTAGGTCTTGTAGGTCTTGTAGGGGGCGGGCATCAGTTGGCGGCGTTGTGCTCGTCCAGCAGCGGCGGCGGCACGAGCGGGCCGTCGTGGCCGGCCAGCATCGGGTTGCGCACCATTGGAACGCGGCCCATGACGGGATGCTCCGCCACCTGCATCAGGCCGCGGTGCTGCACCTGCGGGTGGGCGAAGACTTCCTCCATGGTGTGGATCGGGCCCCACGGCACGCCGTTGGCGTCGAACGCTTCGGTCCAGGCGGCGCGCGTGCGGGTGGGGAAGCGTTCGGTCAGCAGCGCGCGCAGCGCCGGCAGGTGCCCGATGCGCGCCGAATTGGTGGCGAAGCGCGGATCCTGCGCCAGTTCCGGCATGCCGGCCACCGCGCAGAAGCGCGCGAACTGGCCGTCATTGCCGATCGCCAGGATCAGGTGGCCGTCGGCGCAGCGGAACACTTCATATGGCGCGCAGTTGGGATGCGCGTTGCCGCTGCGCTGCGGATTCTGGCCCGAGACCAGGTAGTTGGCAGCCTGGTTGGCGTTCATCGCCACCGCCACGTCGAGCAGCGCGATGTCCAGATGCGTGCCGACGCCGGTCGATTGCCGCTGGTACAGCGCGGCCAGCACCGCCGAGGTCGCATACATGCCCGTGCTCAGGTCCACCACCGCCACGCCGGTGCGCAGCGGCCCCGCGCCCGGTGCGCCGTCGGGCTGGCCGGTATAGCTCATCAGGCCGCCCATGCCCTGGAACACGTAGTCGTAGCCGGGTTTGTCGGCCATCGGCCCGTCCTGGCCGAAGCCGGTGATCGACAGGTAGACCAGTCGGGGGTTGATCGCCTTGAGGGATGCATAGTCGAGCCCGTAGCGGCCCAGCGTGCCGACCTTGTAGTTCTCGACCAGCACGTCGGCCTCGCGCGCCAGCGCACGCACCTGCGCGGCGCCTTCCGGCGTGCCGTAGTCGATTGCCACCGAACGCTTGCCGCGGTTGCAGCAGATGAAATAGCCCGACAGGCGCGGATCGCCTTCAGTGCCGGCCGGGGCGTCGAGGTAGGGCGGGCCCCAGCCGCGCGTGTCGTCGCCGTGCCGGGGGTGTTCGACCTTGGTCACCTCGGCGCCCAGGTCGGCCAGGTTCTGGGTACACCAGGGACCGGCGAGAATGCGCGACAGGTCCAGGACCCGGATCCCTTGCAGGGCGCGATGCAGCATGACGACTCCGCTCTCAAAACAACGATGCGGCGCAGTATAGGGAGGGGTCCCCGGCGCTAACCAGTCGAGAGTTTTGAAAGGCGCGTTCGCGGGATTTCAACACGCCGCCGGGGTGCGGCCGACGACCCGGCATCGGCCTGCGTTTGGCGCGTGGGCGCTGCCGTGTCACAATTCGCGTTTGGCACTGACTCGGCCCGTGACTCGGCCGGCCGCGTCGCCGTGCTCCCGCGCGCGCAGACGCCTTCCCGGGCAACGCGGCGGAAGCCCGCCCAAGAGCCGACAAATTCACTTAGATTTCTGGCGATGACTACCATCCTGCAGCACATTCCTACCGGCCAGCGCGTCGGTATCGCCTTCTCCGGCGGCCTTGACACCAGCGCGGCGCTCCTCTGGATGCGCCAGAAGGGCGCCGTCCCCTACGCCTACACCGCCAACCTGGGCCAGCCCGACGAGCCCGACTACGACGACATCCCGCGCCGCGCCAAGGCCTACGGCGCCGAGGAAGCCCGCCTGGTCGACTGCCGCACGCAGCTGGTGGCCGAGGGCATCGCCGCCCTGCAGTGTGGTGCGTTCCACATCTCCACCGCCGGCATCACCTACTTCAACACCACCCCGATCGGCCGCGCTGTCACCGGCACCATGCTGGTCGCCGCGATGAAGGATGATGGCGTCAACATCTGGGGTGATGGCAGTACGTTCAAGGGTAATGACATCGAGCGTTTCTACCGCTACGGCCTGCTGACCAACCCCGGCCTGCAGATCTACAAGCCGTGGCTGGACCAGCAGTTCATCGACGAACTGGGCGGCCGCGCCGAGATGTCCGAGTTCATGCGCCAGAACGGCTTCGACTACAAGATGTCGGCCGAAAAGGCGTACTCGACCGACTCCAACATGCTGGGCGCCACCCACGAGGCCAAGGACCTGGAACACCTGGACTCGGGCATCCGCATCGTCCAGCCGATCATGGGCGTGCAGTTCTGGCGCGATGACGTCGAAGTCAAGCGCGAGGAAGTCACCGTGCGCTTCGAGGAAGGCCAGCCGGTCGCGCTGAACGGCCAGACCTTCGCCAACGCCGTCGACCTGTTCATGGAAGCCAACCGCATCGGCGGCCGCCATGGCCTGGGCATGAGCGACCAGATCGAGAACCGCATCATCGAAGCCAAGAGCCGCGGCATCTATGAAGCCCCGGGCCTGGCGCTGCTGTTCATCGCCTACGAGCGCCTGATCACCGGCATCCACAACGAAGACACCATCGAGCAGTACCGCGACAACGGCCGCCGCCTGGGCCGCCTGCTGTACCAGGGCCGCTGGTTCGACCCGCAAGCCATCATGCTGCGCGAAACCGCCCAGCGCTGGGTGGCCGGCGCCATCACCGGCGAAGTCACCATCGAACTGCGCCGCGGCAACGACTACTCGATCCTGAACACCACCTCGCCGAACCTGACCTACAAGCCGGAACGGCTGACGATGGAAAAGGGCGAGTCGATGTTCACGCCGCTGGACCGCATCGGCCAACTGACCATGCGCACGCTGGATATCGTCGATACGCGCGAGAAGCTGCAGACGTATGCGAAGAGCGGCCTGCTGTCGACGCAGGTGAGCGCTTCGCTGCCGAAGCTGGAAGACTGAGTGGGGTCGCGCCGGTTGGCGCGACTTGCTTGGCAAGGAAAACCGGCACCTTTGGGTGCCGGTTTTTTTTGCGCCGCCTCATGCAACGCTGGGTGGACGGTTCATTCGATGTTGTGTAGAGTTGCGCAAATGAAGAGCGCGGACCTGATCAGGCAACTGACGTCCGGCGGCTGGTATTTGACGCACATCGTCGGATCGCACCATCAGTTCAGGCACCCCACCAAACCAGGAAAGGTAACGGTGCCTCACCCGAAGAAAGACCTGCCACTCGGCACGGTGCGCAGCATCCTCAAGCAGGCCCGCCTCCGGTAACAGAAAATTTTTCTGATCGCCCATGCTATATCCCGTCCATATCGAGCCTGGCGACGCGAAGCACGCGCACGGCATCTCGTTTCCGGATTTCCCCGGATGCTTTTCCGCTGCCGATGACTGGGCGGACATTCCAGCCAACGCGCAAGAGGCTGTCGAAGCCCACTTTGCCGACGGAGAGCCGGTTCCGGAGCCATCCAGTCCGGAGCGGTGGTTTCATCATCCGCAGTATCAGGGCGGCATCTGGATGCTGGTTGATATCGACTTGTCGCGCGTCAACACGAAAGCCGTACGGGTGAATATCAGCTTGCCAGAGCGGTTGGTCCAGCAAATCGATGATGCTGCCAAGAGCCGGCATATGAGCCGATCGGCATTTCTGGCGCTGGCGGCACAGCATGAGATGGAACAGGGCTGATCACGCCGGCTGACGCGACCCCCCGTTCTGGCGGCGTACACTGTGACCTCGAGACCACCAGAGCTCCATCACCCATGCCCTCCCTCCGCACCCTCTACCCCGACATCGAGCCCTACCAGACCGGCACGCTCGATGTCGGCGATGGCCACGTCATCTACTACGAGCGCGTCGGCACTCCGGGCGCCAAGCCGGCGGTGTTCCTGCACGGCGGCCCTGGTGGGGGGATCTCGGCAGACCATCGCCGGCTGTTCGACCCGGCGCGCTATGACGTGCTGCTGTTCGACCAGCGCGGCTGCGGACGATCGACGCCGCATGCGGGGCTGGACAACAACACGACTTGGCACCTGGTCGACGATATCGAGCGGCTGCGCGAACTTGCCGGCGCGGAGCGCTGGTTGGTATTTGGCGGTTCCTGGGGTTCGACGCTCGCGCTGGCCTATGCGCAGAAGCATCCGCGGCGCGTCAGCGAACTGGTGCTGCGCGGCATCTACACGGTGTCGCAGGCAGAACTGGACTGGTACTACCAGTATGGCGTGTCCGAGATGTTCCCCGAGAAATGGGAGCGCTTCCAAGCACCGGTGCCCGAAGCGGAACGCGGCAACATGATGGCCGCCTACCGCAAGCTACTGACCGGCGACGACATGGACAAGCAGATCGAAGCCGCGCGTGCCTGGAGCGTGTGGGAAGGCGAGACCATCACGCTGCTGCCGAATGCCGACAACAGCGCCAGGCATGACGACAGCCACTTCGCGCTGGCCTTCGCCCGGCTGGAGAACCATTACTTCACGCACCGCTGCTGGCTGGGGGATGGACAACTGCTGCGCGATGCATGCAAGCTGGCCGATATCCCCGGCGTCATCGTGCACGGCCGCTATGACATGCCATGCCCGGTGCGTTATGCCCATGCCCTGCACAAGGCGTGGCCAAAGGCGGATTTCCACCTGATCGAAGGGGCGGGCCACGCTTGGACGGAACCAGGGATCACGGACCAGCTGATCGCCGCCACCGACCGCTTCGCCGCGGCGTAGCGCAGGCGGGCCAACAGGAGACCACGATGCAGCCCGCAATACAACTCTACGCCCACCCGTTTTCCTCCTACTGCCAGAAGGTGCTGATCGCGCTGTACGAGAACGCGATTCCATTCGAGTTCTGCATGCTGTCGCCCGAACATCCCGACCATGCGGCCGAACATGCGCGGCTATGGCCAATGAAGCGGATGCCGGTGCTGGTCGACGGCTCCCGCACGGTGTTCGAGTCCAGCATCATCATCGAATACCTTGATCAGCATCGCCGCGGCGTAGTGCGCTGGCTACCTGATGCGCCCGATGACGCGCTCGAAGTCCGTTTGCTGGACCGCTTCTTCGACCAGTACGTGATGACGCCGATGCAGCGCATCGTGCTCGACCATCTCCGTCCCGCCGGCCAGCGCGATCCCCATGGCGTGAACGAGGCGCACAAGCTGCTGGAAAACGCCTACGCCTGGTTGGACACCAGGCTCGCCGGCCGTGATTGGGCGGCAGGCACTGCCTTCACGCTGGCCGATTGCGCGGCGGCACCGTCGCTGTTTTATGCGGACTGGGTGCATGCCATTCCTGCGGCGTGCCCCCATGTGCGCGCATACCGTACCCGGCTGATGGTGCGCCCGTCCTTCGCGCGCGCCGTCGACGAGGCGCGGCCGTACCGTTCCTTTTTCCCGCCGGGCGCACCGGACCGGGACTAACGCAGCGAGCGCCCGCGTCAGCCAGCCTTGCTCCCGCCGCTGGTGCATCGGCGATCTCCGCCACGCAGCAGTGGGTGGCCGAGCTGGCCGGCGAAGGCGTCTTCACCGGCCAGTCCGAAGGCGACGGCTGGCGCGCCTACGCCGACTGCATTCTGCAGGCGCGCAAGCCGTAAGCCGCTCAGCGCGGCGTGGCCGCCGCGTGTTGCTTAGCTGGAATGCCGAGCACCGCTGCATCGACGCGCGCCGCCATGGCGCGATAGCCGGCGTCGCCGGGGTGCAAATGATCGCCGCTGTCGAACGCCGGCAGCAGCGCCACGGGCCGCGCGGGATCGCGTACTGCTGCGTCGAAGTCCGCCACGGCATCGAACGCGCCGCCATGGCGGATCCAGTCGTTCACCGCCTGCCGCACCGCTTCCTTGGCGGCACCGTAATAGCCGCGGATCGGCGTGTCGCGCAGCGCTCCCGCGAACGGCGTGATGGTTGCGCCGATCACGCGCACGCCGCGCGCATGCGCTTGCGCGATCAGCCTGCGGTAGCCATCGATCAGTTCCGCCGCCTGCGGCACCGCGTCGGCCGGGGCGAAGGTTGAGCCGGGCCAGCCAATGTCGTTGATGCCGATCGCCACGATCACGGCGCGCACATGCGGCTGGTCCAGGACATCGCGCTGCAGCCGCGCCATTGCCGACACGCCCATGCCGTCGCGCAGCAGCCGTCCGCCCGAGATGCCGGCATTGAGTACGGCCACGCTCTGGCCGGCCAGCTGCTGCGCCAGCACGTCAGGCCAGCGACGGTTGGCGTCAGGCGTGGAGCCGTTGCCCTCGGTGATGGAGTCGCCGAGGGCAACGACGGCGCCGGCTTGTCCGGCGGCATCAACCTGGATTTCGCTGAGCAGCACGCGCGCGTTGAACGCCGTAGGCCGGGTCAGCGCGGATCGCCCCGTGACATTGCCAGGTGCAAGCCATGCGGTCTGGCGACCGTCCCAGTGGAATGAACCGATTGCGGTGCCGGCGGGCAGGTAGAGGCTCAGGACAAGTTCTCCAAGCGCCGGCGCCGCAAGTTGCAGCGCATCGCTGGCGACGGACCCGCCGGCCGGGATCGTGACGGCGGCGCGGCCGCCGAAGGTCAGCGGCTGGCTGCCAGGCGCCGCGACGCCACCGCCTGCGTGGCGCGCAAGCTGCGCAGCAGCGACCGTGACCGCTTTGCGCCCATACGTGTTCGCCAGCACCACGCGCACCTGCTTGCCACCAACGCTGAGACGCGCCACCTGGCGCACGGTCTGCCCCGACAGGTTCGCCGGCAGACCGGTGGCCAGCGGCAGCTCGGCAGGTTGCCACACGGGCTGCTGGCTGGCCATCCAGCTGGTCAGCCAGGCATGGTCGTGCAGCGGTTCGGCCCACGCATTCGGCGCGGCGGCGTACAGCGGGACGGAAAGCGCCAGCGCGGAAAGGGCGCGCAGCATGCGGACTGGAAACATAGGACGTTCCTCGCGTTATTGGCCGGCAACCGTGCCGGGACAGGGCAACGTTAGGCTATTCCCGTTCCACGCAGTAGCAGGCAGAATGGCATAGCATTTATGCCAATTCGGAATGAGCACGCGAAAGGAGAAAGATGGACACCCTGCGCGCCATGCGCGCCTTCGTGCGTGCAGTCGACCTGGGCAGCCTGTCTGCCGTGGCGCGCGAGCAGCGCACGACCCAGCCGACCATCAGCAAGGTTATCGCCGCGCTGGAGCACGACCTCGGCGTACGCCTGCTCGAACGCAGCACAACCAGCCTGTCCCCGACCGAAGCCGGCCGGCGCTTTTACGACCATGCCCGGCGCGTGCTCGACGCCTATGGCGAAGCCGTCAACGACGCGCGCGGCCTGACCCAGCGGCCCGCCGGCCGCGTGCGCATCAGCGCGCCTGCCAGCTTCGGCGTGTTGCGGCTCAATGCGCTGATGCTGGCGTTCCAGCATCGCTACCCGGAAGTGGAAGTGGAGTTGCTGTTCGATGACCGCTTCGTCGACCTGGTCGAGGAAGGCGTCGATATCGCCGTGCGTCTCGGTGGCACGCTGCCGCCCGACGTGGTCGCGCGCAGGATCGCGGTGTCGCCGCGGCTGCTGGCGGCCGCGCCGGGCTACCTCGCGCAGCATCCCCGCATCCGCCGGCCCGCCGACCTGGCGCGCCACCAGATCCTGCGCTTCACCTGGCTTGCCGCCGGCGAAGAGATCGTGCTCGATGGCCCCGACGGACACGCGCTGGTCGAGGCGCCGTGCCGCTACCACGTCAATCATTCGCTGGCCATGCGCGAGAGCTTTCTTGCCGGGGCGGGCTTTGGCCTGACACCGGCGTGGCTGGTGCAGGACCTGCTCGACACTGGTGCCCTCGAGCGCGTGCTGCCGCGCTGGAACGGCCAGGCGCAGGAGGCCTTCCTGGTGTATCCGTCGCGGCGCTACCAGCCGGCGCGGGTGCGGGTGCTGCTCGAGTTCCTCGCCGCGGAAATCCCGCGCCTGCCCGGATTCCGGGCGGCGTAGCGCGCCCCCCGCCGTTCAGCGCAGGCGGCCATGGGTCGCGAGCAAGGTCAGCGGACGCGCCAGCAGCGTGCTGGCCAGCGCCATCAGCAGCAGTCCCGAGAACGCCGTCGTGCTGATGACGCGCGCATCCAGCAGCAGGGTGAGAACCACCACCTCGACCAGTCCCTTGGTCTGCAGCAGCGCGCCCAGCACGGGCAGCGCGGTGACCGCGGTGCAGATCCCCATCGCGCAGGCGAACCAGTAGGGATCGGCATGCTCTCCCGCCACCGGCCAGCCGGCGCGGGTCATCCACCACCCGGTTACGCCGCCGAGCACGAACGGCGCGGCGATGCTGCCCAGCGAGATACGCAAAGTGTCGTGCCAGTGCGTCGTCGCCGCGTCTTCGCGCAAATGCAGGCCGGTCAGGAAGCAGAACAGCGTCACGGCGAGCCATTGCAGGCCGGAGAGCATCGGCAGGTGATCGGGGCCGAACAGCGTCGACCAGCCCTGCGGCGCCAGCTGGCCGAATACCGATGGCCCGAGCATGATGCCGGCCAGCACCTGCACGGCTACCAACGGAAAGGCGGCCTGCAGGCCCGCCCCGCGCCACAGCAGGTAGGGAAGCGCGACCACCAGCATGGCCTGCAGGAAGAAGATGCTTGCCGAGCTCATTGGCACTCCGCGTTGGACATGGCCATGGGGAAGGGCGGATGCGGCCCCGCCTTACCCGAACATCCCGCCGTTGACCGAGATCACCTGCCGCGTGATATAGCCGGCGTCGGGCGACAGCAGGAAGGCCACGGTGGCGGCAACCTCGTCCGGTGTGCCCATGCGCCGCGCCGGGATCAGGCGCAGCGCCTCGTCGCGCACGTGCGGTTCGACCATGTCGGTGTCGATCAGGCCGGGCGCGACGCAGTTGACCGTGATGGCGCGCTTGGCCAGTTCAATGGCAAGCGCCTTGGTGGCGCCGATGATGCCTGCCTTCGCGGCGCTGTAGTTGGCCTGCCCGCGGTTGCCGACCAGTCCGGAGACCGACGACAGCGTGACGATGCGGCCGGGCTGGCGGCGCTGCACCATCGGCATCACCACGGGGTTGAGCACGTTGTAGAAGGCGTCGAGGTTGGTGTGCACCACTTCGTCCCACTCGGCGCCGGTCATGGCCGGGAACGCGGCGTCGCGGGCCAGCCCGGCATTGCAGACCACGCCGTAGTAGCAGCCGTGCGTGGCGATGTCGGCCAGCAGCATGGCCGCTGCCTCATCGCGGCGACTGATGTCGAAGCACAGCACGCGCGACCTGCTGCCATGGGCGCGCACCGCGTCGGCCACGGCTTCGGCCTCGTCGCGGCGTGCGCGGCAATGCACCACCACGTCATAGCCGTCACGCGCCAGGCGCAGTGCGATGGCGCGGCCGATGCCGCGCGAAGATCCGGTGACCAGTACGGTCGGATTGGTCATGCTTGTTTTCCTGGCAGTTGGGCCATGCCGGCTCGGCGGCGGCCGTCAGACGTTGCAGAATTCTTCGAGCACCGCCATGCGGCGGCGCGGATCGGCGACGAACGGGTTGTTGCGGTCCCATGCATACCCGGCCAGCACCGCGCTGATCATGCCGCGGATTTCCGGCGTGGCATTGGGGTGGAAGATCAGCTTCTGGAAGCGGCCTTCATACCATGCCTCGACAAAGACGCGGAAGCAATCGACGCCCGCGCGCAGCGGCTGCGCGAAATCCTTCTCCCAGTCCACCGTTTCGCCGCCGAGCTGGCGCACCAGGCAGTCCGCCGCCAGGCTGGCCGACTTGAAGGCGATGGTGACACCGGAGGAAAACACCGGATCGAGGAATTCGCCGGCATTGCCGAGCAGCGCATAGCCGTTGCCCCACAGCGTGCTGACGTTGGCCGAGTAACCCGCGATCTGGCGCGCCGGGGTGTCCCAGCAGGCATCGGCAAGCAGGCTGGCCAGCCCGGGCTCCTCGGCCACCAGCGCGCGCAGCCGCTCGGTCTCGGTGCCGGTGTAGTTTTCCAGGAACGCCTTCTCCGCCACCACGCCAAGCGAGCAGCGGCCGTCCGAGAACGGGATGGTCCAGTACCAGACGTCCGGGTGCTGCGGATGCACGCTGATCAGGATCTTGTTGCGGTCGAAGGTCCCCGGCGCGATCCGGTCTTCGACATGGGTGAAGAGCGCGCTGCGCACCGGGAAGCCCGACGGCGACTCCAGATTGAGCAGGCGCGGCAGGATGCGGCCGAAGCCCGAGGCATCGAGCAGGAATTTCGCGCGCACCCGGTACTGGCTGCCATCGGGGGCGCGCACCGTCACCTCGGGTCGCGCGCCGCTGACATCGACATGCTCGACCAGATGCGCAAAGCGGACTTCGGCGCCCTGGCGTGCCGCCTCGCGGATCAGCACATCGTCGAAGCGGGCACGCTGCACCTGGTAGGTCGTGCCCCAGCCGGGAGAGAATTTTTCCCGGAAGTCGAAAGCGGTGTGCTGGCCGGCGCGGGAGAATGCAGCGCCGTTCTTGTACTGGAAGCCGGCTTCCACCACCGCACGCAGCATGCCGGCACTTTCGATATAGGCCATGCTCTGCGGCAGCAGGCTCTCGCCGATCGAAAAGCGCGGGAAGATTTCCTTCTCGATCACCAGTACCGGGATGCCGTGCTTGCGCAGCAAGCCCGCCGCGACCGAGCCGGCCGGGCCAGCGCCGATGATGACGACGTCCGTGGTTTCCGTTTGCATCGTGTCCGATCCTTGTTCTTGGTCAGGCCGGCGGAGGGGGCGCCGCCGGCAAACGCAAGAATATGGCGGCAAAACGCCACCAGTTGGCGTGCCAGCAACATCTTGAAACCATTTCAGGCGGCTGTCGCGCGGAATGATGCAGGCAGCGAAAGTGCAACAAAAGGCGCAATAAAAGGAAGTTGGGCGTCGCGCTTATTTCGCTGCCCGCCATCCGCCAGGGCCTTGCCGGCACGATTGCCGCTCTGCCGGCAAAATGTGGGACCGTGGTCACACGTCCCTTCCGGAGATTCCCATGCCAGCCACCACCATGCCCTACCGCCGCCTCGGCGCCAGCAACCTGCGCGTCTCGGCGCTGTGCCTGGGCACCATGATGTTTGCCGACCAGACCGACGAAGCCGAGGCAGCGCGCATCGTGGCCAGCGCGCGTGACCACGGCGTGAATTTCATCGATACCGCCGACGTCTACACCAAGGGCGCGTCGGAGCAGATGGTCGGCAGGCTGCTGACCGCCGGGCGCCACGACTGGGTGCTGGCTACCAAGCTCGGCAACGCCATGCAGTCCGCGCCCAACCATTCGCACTACTCGCGCGTGTGGATCACGCGCGCGGTCGAGGACAGCCTGCACCGGCTGGCGACCGACTACATCGACATCCTCTATCTGCACCGCGACTATCCCGGCGAGAACCTGGAAGAGGCGGTCCGGGCGATGGGTGACCTGGTGCGCAGCGGCAAGATCCGCTACTGGGCAGTGTCGAACTTCCGCGGCTGGCGCATTGCCGAGATCGCCAGGCTGTGCGGCGAGCTGGGCGTGCCGCGCCCGGTGGCCTGCCAGCCGTACTACAACCTGCTGAACCGCGTGCCCGAGGTGGAGATCCTGCCGGCTTGCGAACACTACGGCCTGGGCGTGGTGCCCTACAGCCCGGTGGCGCGCGGCGTGCTGACCGGCAAGTATGCGCCCGGCCAGGCACCGGAACAGGGCACGCGCGCCGGCCGTGCCGACCGCCGCATCATGGAAACCGAGTTCCGCGAGCAATCGCTGGTGATCGCACAGCAACTCAAGGCGCATGCCGAGGGGCGCGGCCTGACACCGGGGCAGTTCGCCACGGCGTGGGTGCTGGCCAATCCCATCGTCTCGTCGGTCATCGCGGGGCCGCGCACGCTGGCGCAGTTCGAGGACTACTTTGGTGCGCTCGGGGCCGCGATCACGCCGGACGAAGAATCCATGATCGATGCGCTGGTCGTGCCGGGGCATGCGTCGACCCATGGCTACAACGACCCGGGCTACCCGTTCGGGGGAAGGCCGGTGGCACGCGCGCAGAAGGCATGAGTGCGACGCACGCCGGCGATGCAAGCCGGCGGCGCAGGATCGCGCCGGCATGTGGCGCAAGCGCGTCTCCACATAGCGTGCGTTAACAACAGCGCGAGATCGGCGCTGTCAATGGCGCGATGATCCCGCGCATGCTTGCTGCACGCCGGCCAGACTCCTACTAATATCAAGACAGGCGGCACGCGCAATGCGCGTGCCGCGAGAACATTGCGCTTCGAGCCGGTGCGCGGATCCCGCTGCGCGCAACGCCGGCCAAACAGGGAAGCCCAAACGTGTCGCGTCGTGGCTGGATCTTCGCTGGCTTGGCGGTCGCCCTCACCGGGGGCGTCTACGTCGTGTATAGCCTGGTCGCGAGCGAAGTGCGCAATTCGCACTGGCAGGCGCGGCTGATCGGCGGGCTCGGCCAGCGGCTGACATTCGAGATCCAGCCGGGCGCCAGCGACAGCATCCGCTTCCCGCATTCCGGCCCCTACGACGCACGCATGGGCTACGGCATGCTGCCGCAATTCGCGCAGCGTCTTGAGCAGCGCGGCTACGTTCCCGCCGAGCAGGCGCGCATGTCGCCCGACATGGTCAGGCTGATGGACCAGGGCTTGTTCGCGCCGTACCGCGAGAAGAACCAGGCCGGGCTGTTGCTGCGCGACTGCAACGGGCTGACGCTGGCGTTCGAGCGCTATCCGCAGCGCCAGTATCCCGATTTCGCCACGGTGCCGCCGCTGCTGGTAAGCACGCTGCTGTACGTCGAGAACCAGGGCCTGCTCAACCCCGAGTACCCCAACATGAACCCGGCGCTGGACTGGCGCCGGCTGTCGCGCGCGGTGCTCGACCAGTTCATCCGGCTGGCCGACCGTTCGCACGATGCGCCAGGCGGCAGCACGCTGGCCACGCAGATCGAGAAGTACCGGCACTCGCCCGAGGGACGCACCGCGTCGATCCCGGAGAAATTCCGGCAGATGGCGTCGGCGTCGCTGCGCGCTTACCTGGACGGGCCCGACACGCAGCGCGCGCGCGAGCGCATCGTGGTCGACTACCTCAACACCGTGCCGCTGTCGGCGCGCGAGGGCGTCGGCGAGATCAACGGCATCGGCGACGCGCTGTGGGGCTGGTACGGCGAGGACTTCGGCGAGGTCAACCGGCTGCTCAAGGAAATGGACCAGCGCGCGCCCGAGCCGCGCCAGGCGCAGGTATTCAAGCGTGCGCTGTCGCTGATCATCTCGCAGCGCCGGCCGTCTTACCATTTGCGCCGCGACGACACCAACCTGGATGCGCTGACGGCCAGCTACCTGCGCCTGCTGGCCGCCAACAGCGTCATCACCGCCGCGCTGCGCGACGCGGCGCTGGCGCAGCCGCTGGACAAGGCCGCGCCGCCGCAGCGCGGGCTGCAGGAGCCTTTCGTCACGCGCAAGGCCGTCAATCGCGTGCGCGCCGACGTCACCCGCCTGACCGGAGTGGAAAGCCGCTACGACATGGACCGGCTCGACCTGACGGTCGACAGCACCATCAACCGCGAGGCGCAGCGCATCGTCACCGAGACGCTGCAGCGCGTGAACAACAAGGCGGATGCGCGCGCCATGGGCCTGTACGGCCACAACCTGCTGCGCGACAACGACGACCCGTCGAAGCTGATGGCCAGCTTCACGCTGTTCGAGCGCGTCGGCAACGCCAGCGTGGTGCGGGTGCAGGCCGACAACATCGACCAGCCGTTCGACGTCAACAGCGGCGCACGGCTGAACCTCGGTTCGACCGCCAAGCTGCGCACGCTGGTGACCTACCTGGAAATCATCAGCGAACTGCATGCGCAATACGCCGGCATGGGCCGCGCCGAGCTGGCCGGGGTGCGGCTGGCACGGCAGGATATGCTCGCCCACTGGGCGGTGGAGTACCTGTCCAAGGCGAAGCAGCCCGAGGAGCGCGAGCTGATGGCGATGCTCGAGGCCGCGTTGGAGCGCAAGTACTCCGGCAGCGCCGGGGAAGGCTTCTATACCGGCGGCGGGCTGCAGAGCTTCACCAACTTCGAGCGCCAGGCGGGCGAGCGCAACATGACGGTGCGCGTCGCGTTCCAGCAATCGGTCAACCTGGTCTTCATCCGCATGATGCGCGACATCGTGCGCTACGAGACCTTCCACGCCAACCCGGACATCGGCGACCTGTTCGAGGACCGCAACGCGCCGGGGCGGCGCGAGTACCTGGAGCGCTTCGCCGACCAGGAAGGCAGCGCCTACATGACCAGCTTCTACCAGCGCTACCGCGGCAAGACCTCCGAGCAGCGGCTGGACACGCTGCTGGGCCGCGTGCGCATGACCACCCCGCACATCAACGCGGTGCGCATGTCGGTGACGCTGCTGAGCGCGCGCCCGTACCTGGATGAGGACAGCTATATCCGCATCATGCGTGCGCGCCTGGGCGACAAGCAGCTGGCCAAGGAAGACCTGTCCGCGCTGTACCGCAAGTACGGCAAGGACAAGTTCAACCTGAACGACCGCGGCTACCTGTCACGGGTGCATCCGCTGGAACTGTGGATGGTGGAGTACCTGGACCAGCACCCCGAGGCCACGCTGACGGAGCTGCTGCGCGCCAGCACGGCGGAGCGCCAGGAAGTCTACAAGTGGCTGTTCAAGACGCGCAGCAAGGCGGGCCAGGACAACCGCATCCGCACGCTGCTGGAACAGGACGCCTTCACCCGCATCGCCAAGCGCTGGCAGCGGGTGGGCTATCCGTTCGATTCGCTGACGCCGTCGTACGCCAGTGCGATCGGCGCGGCGGGCGACCGTCCGGCGGCGCTGGCCGAACTGGCTGGCATCCTGCTGGCAGGCGGCGTGGTCACGCAGAGCGCCGCGGTGCGCAGCCTGGCCTTTGCCGACGGCACGCCGTACGCCACGCGCTACGTGCTGCAGCCGGGGCCGGGCAAGCGCGTGCTGCCGGCCGAGGTGGCAGAACTGGCGCGGCGTTCGATGCTGGACGTGGTGGAACGCGGCACCGCCAAGTCGATCCGCGGCGCCTTCACGGTGCCGGGCCGCGACGGCACGACGCTGACGGTGGCGGGCAAGACCGGCACCGGCGACCAGCGCTTCCAGGTGTACGGGCCGGGCGGGCGGCTGATCTCGTCGCGCTCGGTGAACCGCTCGGCAACTTTCGTCTTTACGCTGGGCGAGCGCTTCTTTGGCACCGTGGTGGTCAATGTGCGCGAACCGTACGCGGTGCGCTACAGCTTTACCAGCGCGCTGGCGGTGCGGGTGCTGCGCGCGGTCGCGCCGCAGGTGTCGGCGATGGCGCCGGGCGGCGACCGCGCACTGCTGCGCTGCCGCGATGCCGCGCCGGGCCTGCGCGCGCCGCGCATGCCGACCATGGCGGCACCGGCCGAAGCCGTGCCGGGCGCCACGCTGGCGCAAGGGCTGGAAGCGCCGCCCCGCGCTGACGCGGTGGCTCAGCCGGCAGCCCCTGCGTCGCCCAAGTCCGAGGCGCCGAGCCTGGCCGACGCCAACGATGCCATCACCGTGCGCAAGGCCAGTCAGCCCTTGCGGCGGACCATGCCGTAGATCACCAGCAGCACGATCGCGCCGATCACCGAGGCGACCCAGCCAGCCGGTTCGCCCGGCTGGTACCAGCCCAGCGCGCGGCCGACGTAGCCGGCCACCACCGAGCCGAGCACGCCAAGGATGATGGTCATGATCCAGCCCAGCTTGTCGTCGCCGGGCTTCACTGCCCGTGCGATCAGTCCGACGATGAGGCCAACGAACACGGTGCCGATGAATGCCATCATGGTGCGCTCCCGGTAGTGGACTGCTTAAGATGGGACCGGCTGCATGGTGCAGCCGGCTGCGCTTCATGATACACGCAGCCGGGGGCCGCGTATGACGTCCACGTGACCTCGCCGACGTGACAGCGCCGCCGGGGTCAGGCTCGCGCCAGCCGGAACTGGCCGACAGCCCGGTGCAGCATGTCGGCCTGGTCTTCCAGCGACGCCGCCGCGGCCGCCGCCTCTTCCACCAATGCCGCGTTCTGCTGCGCCATCTGGTCCATCTGCGACACCGCCTGGTTGACCTGCTCGATGCCGCCGGTCTGCTCTTCGGTGGCGGCCCGCATCTCGCCCATCAGGTCGGTCACGCGCTTGACCGCTTCCACGATCTCGTCCATTGCCTTGCCGGCGCTTTCCACCAGCACCGCGCCGTCTTCCACGCGCTGCGCCGAGTCGCCGATCAGCGCCTTGATCTCCTTGGCGGCGGTGGCGCTGCGCTGCGCCAGCGTGCGCACCTCGCCGGCCACCACGGCGAAGCCGCGGCCCTGCTCGCCGGCACGCGCGGCTTCCACCGCCGCGTTCAGCGCCAGGATGTTGGTCTGGAAGGCAATGCCCTCGATCACGCCGATGATGTCGACCACCTTGCCCGAGGCCTGCTTGATCTCGCCCATGGTGCCGACCACCTGGTTGACGATGGTGCCGCCGCGCACGGCGATGTCGGAGGCACCCTCGGCCAGGCGGCTGGCCTGGCGCGCGTTGTCGGCGCTCTGGCGCACGGTGCTGGTGAGCTGCTCCATGCTCGCGGCGGTTTCCTGCAGCGAGGCGGCCTGCTCTTCGCTGCGGCGCGACAGGTCGGCATTGCCCGCGGCGATCTGCTTGGCCGCGCCGGCGATCGAATCGGCCGAGCCGCGGATGCTGCCGATCGCGCCCGTCAGGCGCGCCTGCATGCGCTGCATCGCGAACAGCACGCTGTGCTCGTCGCCGGGGCGCACTTCGACATGGCCGGCGAGGTCGCCCTCGGCAATGCGGCCGGCGATCTGCGCGGTGGTGGCCGGCTCGCCGCCGAGCTGGCGGTGCAGGCTGGCGGAGACGCGCACCATCACCAGCGACATCAGCGCGCCGACCGCCAGCAGCAGGCCCAGCGCCTTCCACAGCTCGGTGCGGAACGCCGCCTCGATGTCATCCAGGTACAGCCCGGCGATGAAGTTCCAGTCCCAGGGGCGGAAGTTGGCCACGTAGCTCAGCTTCGGCTGCGGCGCCTCGGCGCCCGGCTTGGGCCAGAGGTATTCGACGAAGCCCTTGCCGGCGCCCTTGCCGATCTCGGCGATGTCGCGGAACAGGTAGACGCCGTTGGGATCCTTCATCCCCTCCATCGCCTTGCCGTTCATCTCAGGCTTGAAGGGGTGCATCAGCACCACGGTGTCGGAACGCATCAGCGTGAAGTAGCCGTCGGCGCCGAAGCGCATCGCGCGCACGCGCTCGATGGCCTGCTGCTTCGCCTCGTCGGCGGGCAGCTTGCCCGTCCTGGCCAGCGCCTCGTACTCGGCCACCACCGAGACCGCGGTGTCGGTGACGTGGGCCAGGTCGAGCCGGCGCTCATCCATGCGCAGCGTGCGTATGTGCCAGGCGTTCCACAGCGTGATGCCGAGCAGGCAGACCCAGCTCAGCACCAGCGGCAGCAGCAGTTTTTTCTTCAGGCTCAGGTTGTCCAGCATGCTTTTCACTCCTCCTTCAGCGCATTGCGCATTGCTCATCGGTGACACGCGTCTGCGGCGTCATTCATGGTTGACGCCTGTCGAGGCATGCGTGTGCGTCAGCGGGCTAACGGCGGGGCGGGAAACTAACTTGATTGGGGTAATACCGTCCATGCTGAGCGTATGGTTGATTGGTTTTAACAATTGCGAAACGTAAGTGATGTAAATGGCCCTTACATTCGCCGATGGCGTGCGCAACGTGATTCGGGCAGCTCTTGTCACACCGTAGCCCCCTGAAATCCGGCAGAATCTGCGCGTTGTACCCACGCAACCCTTCTCCTTACGCCTGCCCCCCGCACGAATGGCCACCCTGCCAAGCCCCTCTGAAGACAGCCGCCGCCATGACGGCCCGCTTGCCGTGTTCCTGGTATTCCTGCGGCTGGGGCTGACTTCGTTCGGCGGGCCCGTCGCGCACCTGGCGTTTTTCCGCGAGGAACTGGTGCGGCGCCGGCAGTGGCTGAGCGAGGCCGCCTATGCCGACGTGGTCGCGTTGTGCCAGTGCCTGCCCGGCCCGGCCAGCAGCCAGACCGGGATCGCACTGGGGCTGTCGCGCGCGGGGTACGCCGGCGCGCTCGCCGCATGGGTGGGTTTCACGCTGCCGTCGGCGCTGCTGATGATCCTGTTCGCGCTGGGCGTCTCGCACTACGGCATGGCCGCGGCACCTGGGGTGCTGCACGGGCTCAAGCTGGTCGCGGTGGCAGTGGTGGCGCAGGCGGTGTGGGGCATGGCGCGCACGCTGTGCCGTGGCCCGGTGCGTATCGCCATCATGGTTGCCGCCACAGGCGCGGTGCTGGCGCTGCCGGGATCGTGGACGCAGTTGGCGGTGATGGCCGTTGCGGCGCTGGCGGGCGCCTTGCTGCTGCGGCCAGCGCTGGCCGGTACGCATGAGCCGCTCAGACTGCCGGTCAGCCATCGTGCCGGCGCGCTGCTGCTGGTGGCGTTCGCTTTGCTGCTGGCGGGTCTGCCGGTGCTGGTGCAGTTGAGCGCCGATCCCGCCGTGCGCCTGTTCGACGCCTTCTACCGCGCCGGCGCGCTGGTCTTCGGCGGCGGCCACGTGGTGCTGCCGCTGCTGGACGCCGAAGTGGTGGCGCCCGGTTGGGTCGGCAAGGAAACCTTCCTCGCCGGCTATGGCGTGGCCCAGGCCATGCCCGGCCCGCTGTTTACGTTCGCCGCCTTCCTGGGCGCCTCATCGCAGTTGCCGCCGACCGGCTGGGCTGGCGGGCTGCTGTGCACGGCGGCAATCTTCCTGCCCGGCGCGCTGCTGGTGGTCGGCACGCTGCCTTACTGGGAAAGCCTGCGCCGCAACCGCCGGGCGCAGGCGGCGCTGGCCGGCGTCAACGCGGCCGTGGTCGGGCTGCTGCTGGCGGCGCTGTGGCAGCCGGTGTGGGTCAGCGCGGTGCGCGGGCCGCTTGATGTCGTGCTGGTCGCGCTGGCGCTGGTGGCGTTGATGGTGTGGAAGCTGCCGCCCTGGCTGGTGGTGCTGGCCAGCGGCGTGGCGGGGTGGGCGGCAGGAATGTGGCTATAACGGCGCTGCGAGGCGTGGCGCCGCCTGGAGACCTGGGCGCGTGAATGCTGCTGCTGCTGCTTGACCCTTGTAATGCGCCGTAACCTGCCGCGCCGTGGAACCGTTTGCGCATTCAAATGCGAACGATTATCCTTCACTCCGGCGTTCGTTATTGTGATGACAATGGCACAACCTCCGCGTCCTGTGCGCAAGGTGACGCTCCAGCTTCCCAGGATCCCAGCAGGGCCGGCCGCCGGCTCGACCGGGCCACCCGCTTACCACCGCAATGACCGAAACCCAGCCAGCCTCCGGCCAGCAGCGCCGCGCGTTCTGGCTCAAGCACCTTCACCAGTGGCACTGGATCAGTTCCGCGATCTGCCTGATCGGGATGATGCTGTTTGCCGTGACCGGTTTCACGCTCAACCACGCATCGCAGATCGAGGCAAGGCCCGCGGTCGAGACGCGCCACGCCACCGCGCCCGCCGCGCTGCTCGACACGCTGCGCGCGCAGGAGCCCGCCGGCGAAGGCAAGTCCCGCGATCGCAAGGCACCGGTGCCCGAAGCGCTGGCCGACTGGCTGGTGCAGGCGCTCGATGTCGATGCCGGCGGACGTGAGGCCGAATGGTCGGCCGACGAAATCTACGTGGCGCTGCCGCGCCCGGGTGGCGATGCCTGGGTCAGCCTTGAGCTCGACAGCGGCGAAGCCCAGTACGAGAAAACCACGCGCGGGGCGATCTCCTACCTGAACGACCTGCACAAGGGCCGCAACACCGGCCAGGCATGGAGCCTGTTCCTCGATGTGTTCGCGTTCGCATGCCTGGTCTTCAGCGTCACCGGCCTGTTCTTGCTCAAGCTGCATGCGGGCGGACGCCTGGCGACCTGGCCGCTGGTCGGCCTGGGGCTGGTGGTGCCGCTGCTGCTGGCGGTGTTGTTCATTCACTGAGCATGGCATTCACCAGATCGCCGGCATCCCAAACGATTTTCCTGCTGCATCTCACTGACGAGGTTTCCCTGAATATGCGCCGACTGCTCTCCGTCACCCTGACCGGCATGGCCACGGTCCCGTTCGCGGGCCCCGCGCTGGCCGCCGACCTGAACGTCAAGGTGGAAATCCCGCGACTCAACGTGGCCGAGTACCACAAGCCCTATGTGGCGATGTGGGTCGAGCGCGCCGACCAGAGCCCGGTGCAGACCCTGGCGGTCTGGTACGACGGCAAGCTCAAGGAAAACGAGGGCACCAAGTGGCTCAAGGACATGCGCCAGTGGTGGCGCAAGGCCGGCCGCGACCTGAACATGCCGGCCGACGGCATCTCGGGTGCGACCCGCGCTCCGGGCGAGCACACGGCCAGCTTCCGCGACGGCAAGAATCCGCTGGGCAAGCTGCCGGCCGGCGACTACCAGCTGGTGGTGGAAGCCGCGCGTGAAGTCGGCGGGCGCGAACTGGTGCGCGTGCCGTTCACCTGGCCGCCGCAATCCGCACAGACCGCCCGCGCCAAGGGTGACCATGAACTCGGCGGTGTCACCGTCGAACTGAAGCCGTAATCCTTTCCGGAGCCTGACGATGAAACCCACCGCCAACCTGTTTGCCTTCCTGTCCCCCGCTCGTTCCCGCATGGCTAGCCGCGTGGCCGTGCTCGCCCTGGCCGCGCTGGCGCCGCTGGCCGCGCACGCGCACCGCCAGTGGCTGCTGCCGTCGGCCACCGTGCTGTCGGGCAATGACCCGTGGGTGACCGTGGACGCCGCCGTTTCCAACGACCTGTTCTACTTCGAGCATGTGCCGCTGCGCCTCGATCACCTGCAGGTGACCGCACCCGACGGCAGCGCCGTCAAGGCCGAGAACGCCGCCACCGGCAAGTACCGCAGCACCTTCGACCTGCATCTGACGCAGCCGGGCACCTACCGCGTGGCGGTGGTCAACCAGGGCCTGTTTGCCAGTTACAAACTCGACGGCCAGGCCAAGCGCTGGCGCGGCTCGGCCGAGAACTTCGCCAAGGAAGTCCCGGCCAATGCCCAGGACCTGACGGTGACGCAGGCCGAAGGCCGCGTCGAGTCCTTCATCACCGCCGGCAAGCCCAGCGACAAGGGCCTGCGCACCACCGGCCGCGGCCTGGAACTGGCGCCGATCACGCACCCCAATGACCTCGTCGCCGGCGACACCGCCAGCTTCCGCCTGCTGCTCGACGGCAAGCCGGCCGCCAACCTGAAGGTCGAGGTGGTGCCGGGCGGCATCCGCTATCGCGACAAGCTGCAGGAGTTCAGCGCCACCACCGACGCCGACGGCAAGTTCAGCGTCAAGTGGCCGGCGCCGGGCATGTACTGGATGGAAGCCGAGGTGCGCGACGACAAGGCCACCTTCAAGCAGGCCAAGTCGCGCCGCGCCACCTACGCGGTGACGGTGGAAGTGCTGCCGCAGTAAGCCGCAGTAAGCCGCAGTCAGCATTCCGCTGCGTTGAACCGCATCCTGGTCCCCGTTGCGCTGCTAGCGCCCCCGGTGCCGCCCGCGCACGATGCGCGGCAGCACCGCTGGAGGGGCGAGAGCATGGGCACGACCTGGTCGGTCGTGGCCATGCTGCCGCCTGCGGCGGATGCCGACGCCATCGGCGCGGGCATCGTCGCCGTGCTCGACGGCGTGATCGCGCAGATGAGCAACTGGGAAGCGGGCTCCAATATCAGCCGCTTCAACCGCGCCGCGCCGGGCAGCTGGCACGACCTGCCGCCCGATTGTTTCGCTGTCCTGCAATGCGCGCTGCAGGTGGCGCGCGACAGCGGCGGTGCCTATGACCCGAGCGCCGGGCCGCTGGTCGACCTGTGGGGCTTCGGCCCGGCACCGCGGCGCAGCGCGCCGCCGTCGCCAGATGCCGTGCAGGCGGCACGCGGCCGCTGCGGCTGGTCGCGCATCGAACTCGACGCCGACGCGCGGCGCGCGCGCCAGCCCGGCGGCGTGTCGCTGGATTTCTGCGCCATCGCCAAGGGCTTTGCTGTTGACGCGGTGGCGCGCTACCTCGACATGCAGGGTTTGGCCCACCACCTGACCGAGATCGGCGGCGAACTACGCGGCCATGGCGTCAAGCTTGACGGCATGCCCTGGTGGGTCGCACTGGAAAAGCCGCCGGGTCTCGCCAGCGACGAACAGGAAAAACAGGACGGGCAGACCCTGGTGGCGCTGCACGGCCTGTCCGTCGCCACCTCCGGCGACTACCGCCGCTACTTCGACCGCGACGGCCGGCGCTATGCGCATACCATCGACCCGCGCACCGGCTACCCGGCCAGCCACGCGCTGGCGTCGGTCACGGTGATCCACCCGCAGTGCATGCTGGCCGATGCGCTGTCCACCGCGCTGACCGTGCTCGGCCTGGAAGCCGGCATGGCGCATGCGCGCCGCCACGGCATTGCCGCGCGTTTCCTGGTGCGTACGCCGGGCGGCTTCGACGAACATCTTTCCCCGGCTTTTGCCGCGATGCTGGCATGAGCCGCTTCACCTTTTCACCCGTTGTTTCACCGTTTGCCGGCGCCAGCTGGCTGGCCCTGGCCGGCGGCGTGGCGTTGTCGCTGCTGGGACCGTCGCGCAGCGCCATCGCCGCCGGCGTGGTGGCCGCCTATGCCGGCTTCTGCGGCTCGGTGCTGGCGCACCACCGCCAGCGGCGCGCGCGCGTGACGGCACTGGCCAATGCCACGGACACTACGGACGGCGCCACGCTGGTCGCCTATGCCAGCCAGACCGGGTTTGCCGAGCAGCTCGCGCTGCAGACCGCGACCGCGCTGCAGGGCGCCGGCATGCCGGTGCAATTGCTGTCGCTGGCCGAGATCGATGCCGGCCGGCTGGCCGCGTGCCGGCAGGCGCTGTTCGTGGTCAGCACCACCGGCGAAGGCGACGCGCCCGACAGCGCGTCCGGGTTTGCGCGTCGGCTGCTGGCTGGCCGCGCGGACGGCCTGCGCGAGTTGCGCTACGGCATCCTGGCGCTTGGCGACAGCAGCTATGCGCGTTTCTGTGCCTTTGGCCATTCGCTCGACCACTGGCTGCAGCACCATCGCGCGCAGCCGCTGTTCGACCTGATCGAGGTCGACAACGGCGATGCCGGCGCGCTGCGCCACTGGCAGAACCACCTGTCGGCGCTTAGCGGCGGCGCGGAGATCGCCGACTGGGAGCGCCCGCGCTACGGCAACTGGGTGCTGGCGCAGCGCCACCACCTGAATCCCGGCAGCCAGGGCGCTCCGGCGTTCCATCTGGTGCTGGCGCCGCAGGACCGCGACGCGCTCGACTGGCAGCCGGGCGACATCGCCGAGGTCGGTCCGTGCCATGCGCCGGCCGAGGTCGCGCGGCTGCTGGCCCGGCTCGCGCTGGACGGTGCCACGCCGGTGCGTTGCGACGCCCGCGACCTGACGCTGGCCGAAGCGCTGGCCACGCGCATGCCGCTGCCCGACGCCCATTTTGCCGCGATGCAGGGCGTGCCGGCGCAGCAGCTGGTCGATGCGCTGTCGCCGCTGCCGCACCGCGAGTATTCGATCGCATCGCTGCCGCAGGACGGCAAGCTTGATCTGCTGGTGCGGCAGGCGTGCCGCGACGACGGCCGCCTGGGGCTGGCCTCCGGTTGGCTGACCGAGCATGCGGCCGTGGGCGCGCACATCGCCCTGCGCGTTCGCGCCAACCGCAGCTTCCACCCGCCCGCTGACGACCGGCCGCTGATCCTGGTCGGCAACGGCACCGGCCTGGCCGGCCTGCGCGCGCACCTGAAGGCACGTGCCGTTGCGGGTCGGCGCCGCAACTGGCTGCTGTTCGGCGAGCGTTCGTCGCAGCACGACGCCTTTTTTGCCGACGAACTGGCCGCCTGGCAGGCCAACGGCACGCTGCAGCGCGTCGACCATGCCTGGTCGCGCGACGGCGGGGCACCGCACTATGTGCAAGACGCGCTGCGCGCCCAGGCGCCGCTGGTGCGCGAGTGGGTGGAGGAAGGCGCGGCCATCTATGTCTGCGGCAGCCTGCAAGGCATGGCCAGCGGCGTCAACGACGCGCTCACGGAAATCCTCGGCGAATCCGCGCTGCGCCAGCTTGCCGACGACGGCCGCTACCGGCGCGACGTCTACTAATTGCGCCAGGCGCCGTGCGGAGATCGGCCGCGCGGCTCGCGCCCCGGCCCCGCATGCACTATCTTCGGTGTGGACTGCAAAGCATTTGCAGCAAACATAAAACCGAGGAGACCTGATGCGACGCACCCCGTGCCGCCTTGCCGCTGCGCTGGCTTTGGTTGCCACCACCATCGCCACCACCATTCCCGCCGCCCTGGCCGAGGCACCCACGCGCGCCGACCGCCTGGCCGTATCCGGCCTGGAAAAACCCGCGACGGTGCTGGTCGACCGCTGGGGCGTGCCGCACATCTACGCCGGCACACTCTATGACGCTTTCTACGTGCAGGGCTTCATGGCCGCGCGCGACCGCCTGTGGCAGATCGACCTGTGGCGCAAGCGCGGCCTCGGCGAGATGGCAAAGGACTTCGGTCCCGCCTACGCCGACGGCGACCGCATGGCACGCGCGGTGCTGTTCCGCGGCGACATGTACCGCGAGTGGCTGGCCTACGGCTCCGACGCCAAGCGCGTCGCCGAGGCCTTCGTCGCCGGCGTGAACGCCTACGTGGCACTGACCGAGCAGAAGCCGGAACTGCTTCCGCCCGAGTTCCGCAAGCTCAACTACAAGCCCGCGCGCTGGCAGGCCGAGGATATCGTGCGCATCCGCCACCACGGCCTGACGCTGAACTTTACCGGCGAGATCGATCGCGCCCGCCTGTTCTGCGAAGCCAAGGCCGATGCCGTGCGCGCCGACTGGATCCGGCGCGAGCTCGACCCACCGGTCGAGCCCAGGCTCAGCGCCGGCCTCGACCCCTGTACGGTGCCGGCCGCCGAACTGCGCCGCGCCTACGAACTGGCTACCGCCGCGGCGCGTTTCCCCAAGGAGGCATGGAGCGGCGCGCAGTCCGCCAGCATCCCGCTCGACCAGCCGCTCGACCAGCTCTATGCACTGGTCGATCCCAACAGCGACACCGGTCGCAGCCTCGGCTCCAACAACTGGGTCATCGGCGGCAAGCGCACCACCACCGGCCGGCCGATCCTGGCCAACGACCCGCACCGCTCGCATGGCACGCCCAGCCTGCGCTACATCAGCCACCTGAACGCACCCGGCATGTCGGTGATCGGCGCGGGCGAGCCGTTCCTGCCGGGCATCTCGATCGGGCACAACGGCACGATCGCGTTCGGCCTGACGCGCTTCTACATGGACCAGGAAGACCTCTACGGCTATGAACTGAACCCGGCCAACCCGCGCGAGTACAAGTACAAGGGCCGCTGGGAGCCAATGGAGACCGTCACCGAGGAGATCGTCGTCAAGGGCGAGTCCGCGCCGCGCAGGGTCTCCCTCGACTTCACCCGCCACGGCCCCGTGCTGCACGCCGATGCCGCGCGCGCCTGGGTGCTGCGCGCCGCGTGGCTCGACTACGGCATGGCGCCGTACTTCGGCTCGATGGACTACATGCGCGCCCGCAACTGGGACCAGTTCCGCGCCGCCATGAACCGCTGGGGCGCGCCCGGCGAAAACCAGGTCTATGCCGACACCGGCGGCAATATCGGCTGGATTCCCGGCGGCCTGACCGTCAAGCGTCCCAACTGGGACGGGCTGACGCCGGTGCCGGGCGACGGCCGCTATGAATGGGCCGGCTACCGCAACATGGACGAGCTGCCGTGGGCCTACAACCCGACGCCGGGCTATATCGTCACCGCCAACGAGAACAACATCCCGCCCGAGCATCCGGCGGCGAAGCTGGGCGTGGGCTACGAATGGAGCGACAGTTCGCGCGCGCGGCGCCTCAAGGCGGTGGTGGGCGCCAATCCGCGCAGCTCGGTGCAGGACTCGATGGCGTGGCAGAACGACACAGTGTCGCTGCCGGCGCAGCGCGTGGTGGCGCTGCTGCGCGACGTCCGCAGCGATGATGCGCAACTGGCGCGCGGGCTTGATCTGCTGCGCGGCTGGGACGGCAACGAGCGCGCCGACAGCGCCGCGGCGGCGTTGTTCGAGGTCTGGTTCAGCAAGCACCTGCGTCCGGCGGTGGTGCGCGCGGCATTGCCCGCAGATGCTGCCCGGCTGGTCGGCGCCGGCGATGCGGCGCGCGTGGTCGCGGTGCTGGAGCAGCCCGATCCGTGGATGCCGGTGGCGCGGCGCAACGCGGTGATGCTCGAATCCCTGAAGGCCGCGATGGCGGAGGTGGAAGGCAAGCTCGGCCCGGACCCGCGCGGCTGGCAATGGGGCAAGCTGCACACCGCGGTGTTCACGCATCCGATGGACCCGATCCTGAACGACGCCGAGCGGCATCAGTTCAACGTCAACGCCGGCCCGATCGGCGGCTCGGCCTTTACGCCGATGAACACCAGCTACCGCAACAACGATTTCCGGCTGACCGCGGGGGCATCGTTCCGCATGGTGCTGGATGTGGGCAACTGGGATGGCTCGCGCGTGATCAACACGCCGGGGCAGTCGGGGAATCCGGCCAGCGCGCATTACCGGGACCTGGCGCCGTTGTGGGCGAAGGGGGAGTATTTCCCGCTGGTTTATACGCGCAAGGCGGTGGAGAAGGCGAGCAGGGAGAGGTTGGAGCTGGTGCCGCAGTGAGAACCTTCAGCCGGCTTCAACCGGCGCATCGCAAGCTTGGCCGGTTTCCGCAAGCTACCACCGCCGGCAAACGCTCCCCTCTCCCGCGAAGTGGGAGAGGGGCGGGGGAGAGGGCAGGAGCATCCACGAAGTCAAGCGCCTCAGCATTTCACCGCCCGCCCTCTCCCCCGGCCCCTCCCGCAAGCGGGCGAGGGGAGCAAACCGGCAGCGGTGTGAATTTGGTGGGCCTTACTTCAACAACCCCAACACCGCTTCCGCCCCCGCCTCCGACGACGCCGGGTTCTGCCCAGTCACCAGCCTTCCGGCCACCGCAACGTGGCTGGCCCAGTCGTCCCCGCGCGTAAACCGCCCGCCGCTGGCCTTAAGCACATCCTCCACCAGGAACGGCACCACCTCGGTCAACTGCACCGCCGCTTCTTCGCTGTTGGTAAAGCCGGTGACTTCCTTGCCCTTCACCAGCGGCTGCCCGTCCGCGCCCTTGACGTGACGCAGCACTCCCGGTGCATGGCACACGGCGCCCACCGGCTTGCCGAGCCGGTCAAACTGCTCGATCAGCGCGATCGAACGCTTGTCTTCCGCCAGGTCCCACAGCGGGCCATGGCCGCCGGGATAAAACACTGCGTCGAAGTCGTCGGCCTTGACCTGGTCCAGCGTCTGCGTGCTGGCCAGCGCCCGCTGCGCGGCGGCATCGGTGCGGAAGCGGCGGGTCGCATCGGTCTGCGCATCCGGATCGTCGCTCTTGGGATCGATCGGCGGCTGGCCGCCCTTGGGCGAAGCCAGCGTGATGTCGGCGCCTGCATCCTTGAAGACGTAGTAGGGCGCGGCGAATTCTTCCAACCAGAAGCCGGTCTTCTTGCCCGTATTGCCAAGCTGGTCGTGCGAGGTCAGCACCATCAGGATTTTCATGTTCGTTCTCCGGTTTGCGTCCACGGTCGGCCGGGGCAGCCCCGGCATTGGCAACATCCTACGCAGATGGCTATGATTCGAAAACTTCGAATCTTCGATTCCTGCCATCCAAAAAATGAATATCGGCAGCAAGGACCTGAACCTGCTCTACGTCTTCCATGTGCTCTACCAGGAAGGCAGCGCCTCGCGCGCGGCGGCGCGCATGGCGCTGAGCCAGCCGGCGCTGAGCCACAAGCTGAACCGGCTGCGCGACGAACTGGGCGATCCGCTGTTCGTGCGCGCGCCGCGCGGCCTGACGCCGACGCCGCGCGCGCATGAGCTGGCACCGCAGGTGCAGCGGCTCGTGGCGGAACTGGATGCTTTCTACGACGCCTGCGATGGGCGCGATTTCCTTGCGCGCAGCGAGGCCGTCCATCTCTACACCACCGACTACATGGAGCAACTGCTGCTGCCCGCGCTGTTGCCGCGGCTGCGGCGCGACGCGCCCGGGCTGGTCGTGGTTACGCACAATACCCGCGGCGAGCTGCCGCGGGAGGAACTGGAAAAGGGCACATGCGACCTGGCGATCGCGGGCTTCTACGAGAACCTGCCGGATACCTTCCACCAGCAGCGGCTGTGCAGCGAAGACTTCGTCGTGCTGGCATCGAAGTCCAACCCGCACCTGGCGCGTGGCCTCGATCTCGATGCGTTCCTGGCCTGCGAGCACCTGCTGACGACGCTGACCGGCGACCTCAACGGCGTGGTCGACCGCGCGCTGGCGGCGCAGGGACGAAAGCGCAGGGTGGTGGCGGGGCTGTCGAGCTTCCTGGCGCCGAGCCGGCTGGTGCGCGGCACGGCCTTGCTGCTGACCTGCCTGCGGTCGGTGGCGGAAGAGGCGGTCGCGCGCGACCCGGACCTGTTGCTGCTGCCGGTGCCGTTTGCCTTGCCGAGAGTGGAGATGATGCAGATCTGGCATGCGCGCACCGACGCCGACCGGATGCGGCGCTGGCTACGCCAGCAGATCCAGGAAGTGGCCGGCTCGTTGCAGCCGCAGCCACAGCCGCCGCGCAGGCCGGCTGTACGCAAGCCGGCCCGGCCAGCGGTCAGGCGCGGTTGACCACCGGCACCAGCGCGCCTTGCACCGCACGCGCGGCGTCGGAGGCGAGGAACAGGATGACGTCGGCCATTGCGTCCAGGCTGACCCAGCGCGAGGTGTCGGCATCCGGCATGGCCTGGCGGTTCTCGGGCGTGTCGAGAATGCTGGGCAGCACCGCGTTGACGCGGATGCCCTGGTCGCGCAGCTCGGCCGACATCGATTCGGTGACACGCGCCAGCGCGTCCTTCGACGCGCAGTAGGCGCCCATCTGCGCCAGTCCGCGCGCCGCCGAATTGGCGCCCACGTTGACGATGGCGCCGCCGCCGGCGGACAGCATGTGCGGCACCACCGCGCGCGCCATGTTCAGCACCGTGCCCACGTTCATGTCGAACAGTCGGTTCCAGTCGGCCGCGCTGGTCTCGTGGATGCCCGTGCCCATGGCGAAGCCGCCGGCCAGGTTGCACACAACGTCGATGCGCCCGCACGCCTGCACGGCTTCGCCGATGGCCTTGCCGAGGCTGTCCGCATCGAGCAGGTCGGCCTGCAGCGCCAGATGGCCGCTGCCGACTTCCGGCAGCGGTGCGGCATGGCAGTCCAGCAGCACCACGCGCGCGCCGGCCTGCGCGAAGGCGTGCGCGACCGCGCGCCCCAGGTTGCCGCCTGCGCCGGTGACCAGTACGTTCTTGTCGTTGAAGTTCATTTGCGTCTCTCCTGCGCCGTGGCGGCGCGCATTGTCGTGATCAGGCTTCGCCCGGCCTTTTTTCTTTTCTAACCATCGTGGCCGGCAGCGAAAAACGCAAGCCAGTCTACGCAACGGCACGCAACATAAGCTTGCGAAAACGCCTCGGGGTTACCCTCGAAACGCACAGGAAGTTGCGCGCGGGATTTACCGCGGGAATTACTGTTTACGCCGTGCCGGGGTCTTCGCGGGCACAACGCCTGAAGCCGTCGCTTCCTTCGCCGCGGCTTGCTCCAGGAACTGCACCAGCAGTTGTGCCGCGGGCGACAGCAGCGAGAAGTCGCGGCAGCAGATCGCAAAGCGCCGCCGCGCCCAGTCGTTGCGCAGCGGGATGACGCGCAGGCCAAAGGCCGTGGCGACGAGCGTGGCGATCTCTGCCGGGATGATGACGATGCCGAGTTCCGCGCGCACGCAGCGCAGCGCGGCGTCGAAGGTCGACACCACCGCCCTATGCGCCATGCGGCGGCCCAGGATCGCGGCATAGCGCGTCAGCATGATCTGCACCGCAGTCTGCGCCGGCATGGCGATCTGGTCGTAGTCCAGCGTGTCCTCGAACAGGCAGGTATCCGCCCGCGCCAGCGGATGCCCCGCATGGACCACGGCGGCGAGGTGGTCGGTGCGGTAGGGGCGGGTCTGGAAGCCTTCCAGGTCTGCCGCGTCCCAGCAAATGCCCAGCGGAGCCGTGCCGTCGCGCAGCGCGCGTACCACTTCGCTGCTCAGGCTCTCCTCGATTGTCACGCGCACGTCGCGGTGCGCCGGCAACTGCATGAAGGCGGCGATATCGTCCGGCAACGATTCCGCCATCGTCGACACCGTGGCGAGCAGCCGCACCTGCCCGCGCACGCCGGAGCCATAGTCGGCCATGTCGCGCGTCACGCGATCGGCCGCGGCGAGCATCGCGCGCGCATGCGCCAGCACGATCTCGCCGGCGGGCGTGGGGATGACGCCGCGGCGGCGGCGTTCCAGCAGCGTGGCGCCGACGGTCTCTTCCAGTTGCGCCAGGCGCTTGCTGATGGCGGAAGCCACGATGTGTTCCTGCTCGCCCGCGCGCGCCATGTTGCGGGTTTCGCAGACGGCGACGAACAGGCGCAGCGTGGTGAGGTCAAGGTCTCGCATAACGGTTGGGGGCGGCGTTTCCGAATGGGAATGTTACGCGCGCTATGGGACCAATGACATCGCATCCGGGAAATCCCGCGGCGGAAGCGGGCGGCGCATCGGTGACTTTCCGATTCGGCATGTTTGGCTGCACCAATCACCGCTTCAGCTTGCCAACAGAAACTCATAGAGTTGTTCCGTCGTCCCCGCCGAGGGACGCCTCAGTCCCAGAGAACCATGACCCACCCCTTCCCCAGCCACGCCGTGATCCGCGAAGTCGGTCTGCGCGACGGCCTGCAAAGCATCCGCACCATCCTGCCCACCGCCAGCAAGCTCGCGTGGATCCGCGGCGCACACGCCGCCGGCCTGCGCGAAGTGGAAGTCGGTTCGTTCGTTCCCGCGCGCCTGTTGCCGCAATTGGCCGATACCGCCGAGCTGGTCGCGTTCGCGCGCACGCTGCCCGGTATGTTCACGTCGGTGCTGGTGCCCAACCTGCGCGGCGCGCAGGACGCGCTGGCATGTGGCGCCGACCTGATGATCGTGCCGCTGTCGGCCAGCCATGCGCACAGCCTTGCCAACCTGCGCAGGACGCCCGATGAGGTGGTCGCCGAAGTGGCGCGCATCCGCGCCGCGCGCGATGCCAGCGGCGCGAAGACGCTGATCGAAGGCGGCGTCGGCACGGCATTCGGCTGCACGCTGCAGGGCCATGTCGATGCCGATGAGGTGCTGCGGCTGATGCAGGCACTGCTCGACGCCGGCGCCGACCGCGTCAGCCTGGCCGATACCGTCGGCTATGCCGATCCGGCGATGGTGCGCGAGCTGTTTGCGCGCGCCATCGCCATCGCCGGCGATCGCTTCTGGTGCGGTCATTTCCACGACACGCGCGGGCTCGGGCTGGCCAACGTCTATGCCGCGCTCGAAGCCGGCGTGACCCGCTTCGACGCCTGCCTGGCCGGTATCGGCGGTTGCCCGCATGCGCCCGGCGCCAGCGGCAACGTGGCCACCGAAGACCTTGCCTACCTGCTCGGCAGCATGGGCATCGATACCGGCATCGATATCGGGCGCCTGCTGGCGCTGCGTGAAGACGTGGCCGGCTGGCTGCGCGACGAAACCCTGCATGGCACGCTGTGGCGCGCCGGCCTGCCCAAGACCTTCGCGGCCCCGCGCGCCGCGGCCACTGCCTGAGAACGAACATGCATCAAGACAGCAACAGCAACAGCCTGCCGCTCGCCGGCGTCCGCGTGGTCGAATTCACGCACATGGTGATGGGCCCCACCTGCGGCATGATCCTGGCCGACCTGGGCGCCGAAGTGATCAAGGTCGAGCCGCCCGGCGGCGACAAGACGCGCAACCTGCCGGGCCTGGGCATCGGCTTCTTCCGCGCCTTCAACCGCAACAAGAAAAGCGTGGTGCTCGACATCACCACCGACGAAGGCCGCGCTGCCGCCGCCGAACTGGCGGGCCAGAGCGACATCCTGCTGGAGAACTTCCGTCCCGGCCTGATGCAGAAGCTGGGGCTGGACTACGCCACGCTGTCGCGCGACTACCCGCACCTGATCTATGTCTCGCACAAGGGCTTCCTGCCCGGTCCGTACGAGAACCGGCTGGCGCTGGATGAAGTGGTGCAGATGATGGGCGGCCTGTCCTACATGACCGGCCCGAGCGGCCGGCCGCTGCGCGCCGGCACCTCGGTCAACGACATCATGGGCGGCATGTTCGGCGCGATCGGCGTGCTGGCCGCGCTGCGCGAGCGCGATCGCACGGGCAAGGGGCAGGAGATCCAGAGTGCGCTGTTCGAGAACTGCGTGTTCCTGGCCTCGCAGCACATGCAGCAGTACGCGATGACCGGCGAGCCGCCGCCGCCGATGCCGTCGCGCGTGTCGGCATGGAGCGTGTATGACGTCTTCACGCTGGCGCAAGACGAGCAGCTCTTTATCGGCGCGGTCAGCGACAAGCAGTTCGTCACGCTGTGCCACGTGCTGGAACATCCGGAATGGATCGACAAGCCGGAGTACGCCAGCAACACCTCGCGCGTCGCCGTGCGGCCGCAACTGCTGGAAGAACTGGGCGCGATCCTGCGCCACCATCGTTCCGCAGAACTCGCGCCGAAGCTCGAAGCGGCCGGCATTCCCTATGCGCCGATCGTGCGCCCGGACCAGCTGCTCGACGATCCGCACCTGCTCGCCAGCGGCGGACTGGTGCCGATGCAGGCCGACGACGGCTCGACCACGCCCACCGTGCTGCTGCCGCTGCTGATGGGCGGCCGCCGTCCCGGCGTGCGCAGTCCGCTGCCCAAGGCCGGCGAGCACAACGAAGAGATCCTGGCGCAGCTCGGCAAGGGCCGCGGCTGAAGCGCCTGACCGGCAAGCCGCGATACAGCGGCGCCAACAAAGCCCTACGATAACGAATCGGAGACAAAGCATGCAACGTCGCACCCTGCTCAAGTCCGTGCTGGCACTTTCCGCCACGGTCGCCGCCACCCTCGCCGCTCCCGGCTTCGAAGCGCTCGCACAGGGCGCATCGGGAAAACCCGTGCGCCTGATCCTGCCGATCAGCGCTGGCTCCGGCGTCGACACCATCGCTCGCGCCGCGGGCCCGGCGCTGGGCAAGGCATTCGGCCAGCCGGTGGTGATCGAGAACCTGCCCGGTGCGGGCGGCATCACCGGCGCCGCAGCCGTGGTCAAGGCACAGCCCGACGGCAGCACGCTGGGACTGGTGTCGAACAACCACGTGATCAACCCCAGCGTGTTCCGCGCGATGCCGTTCGACGCGATCAAGGACGTTACGCCAATCAGCCTGATCGGCACCACGCCGCTGGTGCTGGTGGTCAACCCCAAGGTGCCGGCGAAGAACGTGAAAGAGCTGGTGGCGCTGCTCAAGGCCAAGCCCGATAGCTACAACTACGCCTCGTCGGGCAACGGCACCATCATCCACCTTGCCGGCGAGATGTTCCTGGACGAAGCGGGCGTCACGGCGCGCCATGTGCCATACAAGGGCACCGGCCCGATGGTCAACGACCTGCTTGCCGGGCAGGTGGAAATGGGCGTGGTCGCGCTCAACGCGGTAGCGCCGCACCTGAAGGCGGGCACGCTGCGCGCGATCGGCCTGTGCGGCGACCAGCGCACGCCCGCCGCGCCGGACATTGCCACGATCGCCGAACAGGGTTTGCCGCGCTACAACGTCGCGGGCTGGTTCGCTCTCATCGGCCCCGCCGGCATGCCGGCGGCGGAAGTCAAGCGCGCGCACGATGCCTTTGCCAAGGCCTTCACGTCGCCCGAAGTGCTGGAAGCGATGAAGAAGCAGGGCACGGTGATCGAGCCCGGCACGCCTGAGGCCGCTGCCGCGTTCTTCCGCAGCGAAGCCGCGCGCTACGCCGCGTTGGTGAAGAAGGCCAACGTCAAGGTCGAATAGGCCGGCAGGCTTTCCCGCTGCCGCAGGTGCGGCGGACGACGCGCTCCTCTGAGCGGCTGCGACAGCGGGCAGGACCAGTGTCGTGTCAGACGCTTGACACGGCGCGATCGAAATGATAATAAGTCGCATTCACTCGAATCGCACCGTTTCCGCTTCCGCGTTCTCCACAATGCCGTCCCCATCTTTGCGCGCGTTGGGCCTGTTCGCCTATTACGAGGAACTGGTCGATACCTGGACGCGCCGTCTCAGGGACCGGCACCAGGCGGAAGATCTCACGCAAGATGCCATGCTGCGCATGCTGGAGACCAGCACGGTGCCACAGCAACCGCGTGCCTACCTGCATCAGACAGCCCGTAATATCGCCATCGACGGCTTTCGCCAGCAGGGCGGACGCGAGTCCGTGACGCTCGATGTTCTCGAGACGCTTCCGGCAATATCGGGAGACCCGGTGGCGAACCTTCACGCTGTGCAACTTGCGGGCCGCATCGAGCAAGCTCTGGCCGAACTGCCGCTGAAATGCCGGCAGGTTTTTGTCTGGCAGCGCCTCGATGGTTGCTCGCAACAGGAAATTGCGGACCGCCTCGATATTTCCAAGAACATGGTCGAAAAGTACATGATCCGCGCGATGCGGCACTTGCGCGAGCGTGTGGGATCGCTTGACCAGCACTAATTTTCTGCCGCACATGAGCACACCCGACGATCCGCGAGCCGCGGCAGAGCGCTGGTTCGCACGGGCACAGGACGCTGGCTTCCGTCCCGAGGAGCAGCGGGCATTGGACGACTGGCTCGCCGCGTCCCCGCGGCACCGATCTGAATTCAAGGCGCTGGAACGCCTCTGGCAAGCGGCGGGTATGGTGGATCCGGCGCGCCTCCGGGCGCTGGCCGAGCCGGTATCCGATTCCGTTCCTGGCATCGCCGCCGCCGGCGGACACGTGCGGCGCCGCTGGCGGACGGCGGCGGCAGGAGCGGCCTGCGCAGTCGCCGTCGGAGCGGGCTGGCTGCTTTGGGCAGGCGGCTCAATGCCCGACGCCCGCTTCGCCCCGACCATGGCGGCCGCGAAAGGGCACTATGCCGCAAGCTTTGCAACCATCGCGGGCGAACGCCGCATATTAAGCCTGCCCGACGGTTCTCGCGTTGAGTTGAATACCCGCAGTCGCGTGTCGGTGCAATACAGCGAGGGCTCACGCCTGGTCGAACTGCTGGAGGGCGAGGCCATGTTCGAGGTGGCGCCCGACGCTGCATGGCCATTCGTGGTAGTTGCCGGGGCAGGACGGGTTACCGTTACCGGAACCCGCTTTGACGTGCGGCGCGATGCGGTCGGTGGTGCTGCCGTAGCCGTTTACGTCGAGTCCGGCTCGGTGAAGGTCCAGGGAGCGCGCGTGAATGCCAGCGTCCCGTTGACGGCGGGGCTGGGCACCACGGTCACGAACGACGGCGCCGTGGCCCCTGCGGCGCCCATCAGCCTCTCCTCGGCACTTGCGTGGCGTGAAGGCAAACTCGTATTTCAAGACGCGCCGCTGGAAGAGGTGGCCGCAGAAGTGTCGCGCTATCGCCGCGAACCGGTCCGCGTGGCAGGCAGCGCGACTGGCCGCTTGCGCGTGAGCAGCGTGCTAAGGACGGATGACACCGACGCACTGCTTTCCGCGCTGCCACAGTTCCTGCCGGTTGGCGTGCGCACGCTGCCGGACGGCAGTACGGTGATCTTCGCGCAATAGTCCGGCACGGCAATTTGCAAAATTAGTCGTTTCGATTCAGGTTTTCGCTCCGGGTTTCGTCTTATCCCCGACACGCGCGGCCCGCGCCGCGCATGTCGCCGTGCTGATACCTTCCGACGCAACCCGAAACTGACTGCCGTGAATCCGTCTCGTCCAAACGCCCCGGCGCGCCGCCGACCTTCCGACTATCGCGACGCCGCCATGCGGCCGTCCATGCTGGCCTGGCGCCGCGGCTGCATGGCCGCCGCCGCTGTTGTCACCGTGGCTCTTGCCGGTGCCCTGCCGGCGATGGCGCAGCCCGCCGATGCGCTGACCGCCCGCCCCGTTGCCGTGGACATCCGTGCGCAGCCGCTTGGCGAAGCCCTGGTGCAGCTTGGCAGGCAGACCTCGCTGCAGCTCTTCTTTGCGCCTTCGCTGGTGGCCGGCAAGCAGGCGCCCGCCGTACGCGGCAATATGGCGCCCGAGGCGGCCCTCGAGGCGCTGCTCAAAGGGAGCGGCATCCGCTACCAGCGACAAGACGGCAAGGGATATGTTTTGCAACCGGCGGCCCGGCAGCACGCCCTGGACGCCGCGGTCACGCCGGCGTCCGCCGACGCGTCGGCCCATAGCCCGGCCGGCATGGATGCCACGGCCATGCTGGCGCCGGTGGAAGTCACGGCGTCGCGCGTGTCCAGCGATCTGGTTCGCCCGACTCGCCAGGCAACCGTGATCGAGCGCGCGGAACTTGAAGAACTGAAGACTGGCTCCGACAGCCTCGCTACCGTGCTCGCCAAAGTCGTGCCGGGGATGGCCGATTCCAGCCACACCATTACGGACTTCGGCCAAACCCTGCGCGGCCGCGGCATGCTGGTGCTGGTCGACGGCGTGCCGCTCAATACCAACCGCGATTCGTCGCGAAATCTCGCCAACATCGATCCGGCGCTGGTGGAACGCGTGGAAGTGTTGAGGGGAAGCAATGCGATTTATGGCGGCGGCGCTACCGGGGGCATCGTGTCGATTACGACGCGCCCCGCCGGCGGACCGCCGCAGGCGGACACCACGGTGTCGTTCGGCACGCCGCTCACGCGGCTGCGGGCCGATGGCCTGAATGGCAGCGTTCAGCAACATTTCGCTGGCAGTGAGGGCATTGTTGACTACGCCTTTGATGCAGGCGTGCGCCATACCGGCAATTCGTATGATGCGAAGGGGCAGCGGATCGCGCCAGAGCCCAGCCAGGGCGACATGTTTCAGTCCAATGCCTACAACATCGGGGGCAAGCTGGGCCTGCGCTTCGCCCCGGATCAACGTGTGCAGCTCGCAGTGAGCCATTACGATGCCATTCAGGACACCAAGTTCGCTTCCGATCCGAGCGTGGCGAAACTTCCGGCCGGCAGCGTGCCAGCGCGCGACATCGGCGGGCTGCAACTCGATGACCAGAACCGGATTCGCAACACGCTGGTAAACCTGGAATACGAGCATCGCGACCTGCTCGGCAGCATGCTCTCGGCACAGTTCTACTATCGGGATTACTTCGCCCGTTTCACGCCATTCGATGCGCGTGCCGTCTCGACGCGTGGTGGCAATGTCGACCAGGCCACGCAGAATTCAGAGGTATTTGGTAGCCGGCTGACCATCAAGACGCCGCTGACAAGCGACCGGCGTACCAGGCTGGTATGGGGCATGGACTTCGAGCAGGAGCGCAGCGACATGCCGATCGACATCTTCGATCCGGCCGCCTACGACGCGAGCGGCGGGCGCGTGTTCAGGAAGACAGGAACGCTCACCTATATGCCCCCGATTACCACGCGCAGCCTGGGCGGCTTTGGCCAGCTTCAGCACAAGTTCAATGAGCGCTGGTCGGCCGAGGGAGGCCTTCGCTACCAGTACGCTCGCGCCAGCTTTGACGACTTCGTCCCGCTTTCCCAGTCGCGACTGGCGGTGCCGGCGACAGTCAAGGGCGGATCGGTGGACTACAGCGCGCTGCTGGGTAACATCGGCATCGCTTTTCGGCCGGTGAAGCAGCATGAATTCTATGCCGCATTCAGCCAGGGTTTCAACCTGCCGGACATCGGCTTGCAGGTGCGCAATGCCAGGGCCGGCTTCAATATCGGCTCGTCGGATCTGCAACCGGTCAAGACCAACAATTACGAAATGGGCTGGCGCGGCGCCTTTGATAACACGCTGGCGTCGTTTGCACTCTTCTACACGACCTCGGACCTGGGCGACGTCCAGAGCTTCAATAACGGACTGATTCTCACCAGAACCGCCGAGCGCATCTACGGGGCGGAGGCCGCCGTCGACTACCTCTCCGATAACGAGCAATGGGGTGCCGGCGGCACGTTCACGTGGATGCGCGGGCGCGAGACGCCGCAGGGCAGCAGCAGCCAGCAGATGAGTGGGTACCGCATCCCGCCTCTGAAGCTGACGGGGTACGTGCAGTACCGCCCCGTGCCTGCCTGGAACAACCGGCTGCAAGCGACCTTCTTCGCCGGTCACGATTACAGGCTCAACGGCGTGAACAGTTTTGGCCGGCGTGACGTGAGCAGCTACACAACGCTCGATTTCATCAGCAGCTACAAGCTTGGTAAAAAGGACACTGTCACGGTTGGTATCCAAAACCTGCTGAACCGCTACTATTACCCCCTTTACAGCCAGCTCCTGCGCAATAGCAACAATACCAGCCACTTGCCGGCGGCGGGCATTACCCTGACGGCGACGTACCAGCATCGCTGGTAAGCAGCGCCTAGAATGTCCTGTATCCCTCGATGCAGGAGTACGACGATGCTAGCCAAGCCCGTCAGGATCCCCGGCCCCGACCATCCCATCACCATCACGCCGACGCCGGGCCGCGTGGTGGTCAAGGTGGCGGGCCGCGTTGTCGCCGACAGCACCGCGGCGCTGACGTTGCAGGAAGCCAGCTACGCGCCGGTGCAGTACCTCCCGCGCGCCGATGTCGACATGGCGCAGCTTGCGCGCAGCGATCACGCCACCTACTGCCCCTACAAGGGCGACTGCAGCTACTTCTCCATCCCGGCCGCCGGCGAGCGCGGGCGCAATGCGGTGTGGAGTTACGAGACGCCTTACGATGCGGTCGCCGCGATTGCGTCGCACGTGGCCTTCTACCCGGATCGCGTCGACAGCATCGACATCAGCGGTGCGGGGGCCTGAATGTGCCGGCGGCGTCAGGGTGACAGCGCCGCGTCGATCATTGCCACGGCGAGCCCCGTCAGCAACGCCAGTGCGGAAGCGATAAACCACCGCACGGTCTTGCGGTATTCCTCGACCGCATCGTCCTCGATGCGCAGCGCGCGGAACAGCGCGACGATCTGCAGCGATACCGCCGCCAGCAGCGAGATCGCGGCGAACACCGCGCGCACGTTCCAGTGGCCCGGGCTTTCGAAGCCCCAGAAGCGCCAGAAGGCCAGCGAGAAGCCCAACAGCACCGTGATGGCGGTGATGATGCCCTGGCGGTAGCCGCTGGGCACCATCGGCGGCGCGGGCTTCGGTGGAGCAGCGGGTTCGGCGGGATATTCCACCGGGCGCCTCAGCCGCGGCCATCCGGCAGTTGCACCGCGGCCAGCATGGCGTCGCCAGTGCCGATGACCCGGCTGACGTGCCCCTTGCCCGTGGTGTCTTCCAGCAGCAGCGCGCTGCCTGCCGGCAGCGGCCGGCGCTCGCCATCGCTGGCTTCGAACTCCATCGCACCGGCCAGCATGAAGATCCACATGCGGATCGGTGACGGGTGCAGCGCCCCGAGCCAGCCCGCCGGCACCAGCAGGAAGCCCTGCCGCGAGGCTTCGGCCAGCGGCGATACCCAGAAGGCCCGCGCCGGCGGGGCAAACAGCCTTTGCGTGATGGCTACGGAAACGGGACCGAAGTGGGATTCGCCGTCGGCATCGGCATAAAGACGCTCGAAGACCAGCGGCGGACGCTGCGTTGTGACGGTTTCGGCAGTGGCGGCCATGACACCTCCCTGCGGCGCATTGCAAGCGCGGGTTGTTATCCAGGCAGTCTAGGCTGTCATGCGCCGAGTGCAATACCGGGCCGCCGGAGCCGGCGCTTCAGTCAACCCTTGCTGAAGATGCTGTAGAAGTCGGGCGCGCCGCTGTCGGGCATGCTCAGGTCGAGCGAGGCTTCGATGTGCTCTAGGTGCTCCGCCATCAGTGCGCTCGCACGCGCGGCATCCCGTTGCTCGATGGCGTCGATCAGCTGGCGGTGCTCGTGCTCGGCGCAGGCGGGCGCGCCGGGCCGGTCGTACAGCGTGATGATCAGGCAGGTGAGCGAGACCATCTCGCGGATCAGCTTTTCCAGGATCGCATTGCCGGCCATCTCGGCCAGCAGGATATGGAATTCGCCGGACAGCCGGATCATCGCGGCGCGGTCGCCACGGGCGCGTGCGTTGTCCTCTTCCATGGCATGGCGGCGCAGGCTGCGAACCTTGGCCGGCGTGGCGCCAAGCGCCAACTCGGCGGCCAGCGCGGGCTCGACCACGCGGCGGGCCTGGAAAACCTCGCGCGCCTCGTCCACCGTGGGGCTCGACACGAAGGCGCCGCGGTTGGGCACCAGCGTGACCAGCTTTTCATGCGCCAGGCGGGCGAACACCTGCCGGATACGCGCACGGCTGGCGCCGGTGACTTCGCACAGGCGTTCTTCCACCAGCTTGGTGCCGGCCAGCAGGCGGTGCTCCATGATCGCGGTCAGCAGGCCAAGGTAGATGGCCTCGGTGGCGGAGGCCTCGCCGGCGGCGGAGTCGTTGCCGGCGGGTTCCTCCGGGGTGGCCGGCGGGGCGGCCTTGGGTGCGGCTTTGGGTGCGGGCCGGCGCGGCGTTTTTGCCGCCGCGCCGGGCGCCGCCTTCTTCGATTTGGTTGCCATATCGGGGTACGGACAGTCGGGGTGTCGCCGGAAGTGGCGACGAAACACGGCTATATCGTACACAAATATGGCGACGGGGACGGCGCGGGTCAGGCCGTGGCGGCTTCCCTCGCAGCGCTGGCGGCTGCAGAGCCAGTCGTCGCGGGACGGAACGGATGCACCTGCGCCCAGTGCCGCGCGATGTCGACACGGCGGCAGATCCACACCTTGTCATGGTCCTGCACATAGTCGAGGAAGCGCTGCAGCGCGCGGAAGCGGCCAGGGCGGCCGAGCAGCCGGCAGTGCATGCCGATCGACAGCATCTTGGGGCTGTC